>CAJTXY010000054.1 GCA_910583685.1 uncultured Bacilli bacterium | reverse complement strand
ATTTATTTTTTAGTTGATATTTGAGTTTTCCAAACATATACACACCTCTATGATTACTTTTAGTTTATCATTTGCCATAGTTTTTGTAAAGCCTCCTATCTTTATATACCCTTATTCTACCAAAAAAAAAAAAAAAAAAAACGCAAGGATTTGAAAATCCAAATATCTAGTAGACATTCTAAAAAACTCATGATAAAATACATCTATTAAATTAGGAGGTGGCCTATGAAAAGTATTGGCATCATTGCAGAATATAATCCTTTTCATAATGGGCATTTATATCATCTTGAAAAAATAAAGGAAAAATATAAAGATGCTACACTTATTTTAGTTATGAGCGGAAACTTTACAGAACGTGGCGAAATTTCTATCATCGATAAATGGAAAAAAGCAGAAATAGCATTACGTGCAGGAATCGATATTGTAGTAGAACTCCCCTTTCCATTTGCAACACAAAGTGCTGACTTTTTTAGCTATGGAGCCATTACCCTACTTGAAAAAATGAAAGTAGAAAAAGTAGTTTTCGGAAGTGAATCTAATTCAATCGAAGATTTAACCCTAATTGCAAAAACACAATTAGAAAATGAAGACTTTGATCATTTAGTTAAAGTATACTCTAAACTAGGCGAAAACTACCCAACTGCACTTTCTAAAGCACTTTTCGATCTAACTGGTAAAAAAATTACAACACCAAACGATCTGCTTGGAATTAGCTATATTAAAACAATTATAAAAAATAATTATAAAATAAAGCCAGAAACAATAAAAAGAGAGAATAATTTTCATAGCACCGAATTAAAAAAAATATCTAGTGCCACTGCCTTAAGATTAGCCTTAAAGGAAAAAAAAGAGATAAAAGAATATGTCCCAGATTTTGTATACCCCTATCTTTTAGATGACCTACATTTCCAAGATGAATATTTTCCATATTTAAAATACAAAATCATAACAGAAAAAGATTTAAGAAAATATCATCTAGTTGAAGAAGGAATTGATCAAAAAATAAAAAAAGAAATTCTAAACGCCAATAGTTATGAAGAAATGATAAGCAGAATGAAAACCAAACGATATACTTATAATAAGTTACAAAGAACACTAAATGCTATTCTTTGCAATTTTACCAAAGAAGACGCCAATTTATGGAGAGAGCTTCCTTATATTCGTCTTTTAAAATTCAACACAAAGGGTCAACAATATCTTAATTATATAAAAAAAGAAATAGATATTCCAATCATTAGCAAGATGACAAAACACAAAAATCCAATGCTTGCATATGAACTAGAGACAACTAAAATTTATGCACTCTCTCTTCCTTTGCAAAAACAAAAAGATTTAATAGAAAAAGAATATAAATATAAAATAAATAAAGGAGAAAAAAATGATTAAAGCAAAAAAAGCAGGACAATTAATCGTAATTTCATCACCCAGTGGTGGTGGAAAAGGTAGTGTAATTAATGGATTATTAAAAAATGATAGTAAAAACAGATGGTTATCAGTATCAACTACCTCTAGAAAAATTCGGGCAAATGACATACCAGGAGTTACTTATAACTTTGTTACAAAAGAAGAATTTGAGCAAAAAATAAAAGAAGGGTATTTTCTAGAATACACAAATTATGTTGGAAACTATTATGGTACTCCAAAAGAATTCATCAAGGAAAAACTAGATGCTGGTATTGATGTTATTTTAGAGATTGAAATTGAAGGAGCATCTAATATCAAAAAATTAATACCAGAAGCCATATTCATCTTTATTATGCCTCCTTCTCTTAGAGTATTAATAGAACGTTTAAAAAAACGTAATACGGATGATAAAGATAAAATATTAGAAAGATTTCATACTGCCTATAAAGAGATCAATGAAGTAACAAAATATAATTATGTAGTAGTAAATGATATATTAGAAGAAGCAATAGAAAAAGTAGAAGCAATTATCAAAGCAGAAAAGTGTAGAATTGATAGAATCGAAGAAGTATACCTTGATACAAAAGAAGAAGAAATACACGAGTTATTAATGGATGATAAAGACTTTCAAAATGACAATCTATCTCAAAAAATTAATTAGTTTGCTCATAATAAAAATAACAATAAAGAAAACAAGATATCAAATGAAGTTGTAAGATAAATGTAGACAGTAAAAAACAGTCTACATTTTTTGTTATAA
>CAJTXY010000053.1 GCA_910583685.1 uncultured Bacilli bacterium | reverse complement strand
CAGGTGGAAAAGACATAGAAGATGCTAAAAGAGAGATGTTTACAAATACCAATGATTCTACAATGAAACAGACAATAGATAACTGGTATGCTAGTAATATGGTAGAGTATACTGACAAGTTGGAAGATACAATTTGGTGTAATGACAGAAGTATTGACCGAGGACCATTAAAAAGCAAGGATGAAGACTCTTCTATAATCACGAGTGGAAGCGAAACTACGAATACTTTCTATCAGGCAGATGGAAGAAATGTAAGAACGTATAATCCAAGTCTAGAATGTACAAATAAAAATGACAGATTTACGGTAAGTGATAAAATAGGAAATGGAAAGTTAACTTACCCAGTGGCCTTATTAACAGCAGATGAATTAACACTTGCAGGTCATGGAAGTGTAGGCTATAGTAGTTCCAGTTATTTATATACAAATAGTAATTGGTGGGTTTTGTCACCTCGTTTGGTAGTATCGTGGCAATATATTTTTAGAATGAACGATGCTGGAAAATTAGCCTGGTATCCTCCAGATAACCGTGGAGATGGTGTCCGTCCGGCAATATCACTTGCATCCACTGCAATAGTCGCTGATGGGGATGGAACAGCCTCTAATCCATTTACTATTGTTATGGATTAGATGTTCCTAGAATAAATATTCTTTGATTAAAATGCAAATATTGCGTTTTTTTTGTACAATAAAAGAAACTTTGCCATATTTTTATACCTTTTGATCAATAATTGGTATGTGGGAAATGAAGCTACTTTTTACTTATATTATATAAACTTCTAGTGTTTAACCTTTATTGGATGCTAAATATTATATTTAGTATGTAATAAGAAAAATAATTTTGTGTTTGATGTTTACCTTGACACTTTTTTAAAACAACCTTACAATAGAATTAGATTATGATTTAAATTAATTTTTAAATATATTCTAGAGAGAGAGGTAACTATGGATAATGGATTACTTTCCATATTACTTTTACTTGTTGGATTATTAGTAGGATTTGGAGCTAGTTTTTTACTAAGCTACTTTAGAGTAAACAATGCATCTAAAAGAGTAGAAGCTATGATAAATCAAGCACGTAAGGACGCAGAAAAAGTAAAACGTGAAACAATTTTAGAACAAAAAGAAGAAGCACATAAATTAAAATTAGAAACAGAAAAAGAAATAAAAGAGAAAAAAGATGAATTGAAAGAGTCTGAGAGTCGTTTATTGCAGCGAGAGGCTAGTATGGATAGACGGGATGAGCTCTATCAAAGACGAGAGGCTGCTTTAGATGATAGAGAAGCAAAGCTCGTTGTGCGTCAAAATGAGATCCAAGATG
Organism: uncultured Bacilli bacterium; assembly: GCA_910583685.1. GTDB lineage: Bacteria > Bacillota_I > Bacilli_A > RF39 > UBA660 > MGBC119817. The sequence continues at coordinate 1,277 of CAJTXY010000053.1, read as the reverse complement.
AAAAAGGTAAAGTGGAAGAAATAAAAAAAGAACAATTAGAATTACTTGAAAAGATTTCTGGTTTTAGTAAAGAAAAAGCGAAAGAATTAGTAATGAGTCAAGTAAAAGAGTCTATGACAAAAGAAATATCGCAATATATTCGCGATGCAGAGAATGAGGCAAAACTTACAGCAGATAGAACGGCAAAAGAAATGATCGTTTCTTCTATGCAAAAGTATGCAGCCGATATTGCAAGCGATCAAACAGTAACTGTAGTTGATTTGCCAAATGATGAAATGAAGGGCCGAATTATTGGTCGAGAGGGACGTAATATTCGTACAATTGAAGCGATTACTGGAGTTGATCTTATTATCGATGATACTCCTGAAGCAGTAGTGCTTTCTAGTTTTGATCCGCTTCGACGTGAAATTGCCCGTGTAACACTTGAAACTTTAATTAAAGATGGAAGAATTCATCCAACACGAATTGAAGAGTTATATGATAAAGTTAGTAAGGAAATGAAGGAAAAGATTATAGAATATGGACAAGATGCAACCTTTGAACTTGGACTTACAAAGTTTGAGCCTGAGTTGATTGAGATCATTGGAAGACTTCATTTTAGAACTAGCTATGGTCAAAATGCGTTACAGCATTCCATTGAAGTTGCAGAGCTTTCTGGGCTTTTAGCAGGAGAGATGGGCGAGAATGTTGCTCTTGCTAAGCGAGCAGGTCTTTTACATGATATTGGAAAGGCAATTGATCATGAGATAGAAGGTAGTCACGTAGAAATTGGAGTAGACCTTGCTAAAAAGTATAATGAAGATGAAGTCGTTATTAATGCAATTGCTTCTCATCATGGGGATACTGAGGCAAAGAGTGTTATCTCCACCATTGTAGCTATCGCTGATGCGTTGAGTGCATCCCGTCCTGGGGCTCGTAATGATTCGTTAGAAAACTATATTAAGCGATTGAGTCAACTTGAAGAAGTTGGAAATGATATTGCAGGTGTTGAGAAAACTTTTGCAGTGCAGGCAGGCCGTGAGTTGCGTGTTATTGTAAAACCAGAGGAAGTAGATGACTTAGGTGCTCATAAGATTGCTAGGGATGTAAAAGAAAAAATAGAGGAGACGATGAAGTATCCTGGAACAATTAAGATTACAGTAGTTCGAGAAACGCGTGCACAAGAAGAGGCTAGATAGTCTCTTTTTTCATAAGAAAAAGTAACTAAGCTTCCACTTGGTTACTTTTTTCTTTATTGTAATTTCAACCGCACCATTTTATTTATATTTTAATTCTAT
>CAJTXY010000052.1 GCA_910583685.1 uncultured Bacilli bacterium | reverse complement strand
GAACGTTTATTTCCTTATATATGTTATAAAAAATTAGCGAAAATGGAAATAAAAAATTTAACATTCTCAGAAATTAGAGAGTCAGGGAGTTTATTATTTGAAAGTATACGTGGATCTCATTTGTACGGACTTAATACAGAAACTTCTGATATAGATACTTTTGGAGTTTTTATAGGACCCTCTGAATGGTTTTTAGGCACTGGAATTGAAAAACAACGAATAATTAAGTCAGATAAGTCTGATGATTATTGGGATGAATTAGAAAAATATTTTCAAGAACTTGGAGAATCAAATCCAGAAGCATTAATTTCACTATTCACTCCAGAAAAATTTATTCTACACTTCAATCCAGTACTTCAACCGTTATGGGATATCAAAGAGACCTTAATTACAAAAAAATGCTTTAAACCTTTTGCTGGATATGCTATAAGTCAAATAAAAAAAGCGAAAGGTTTAAAAAAAGCAATAAACATAGATCCGGAACAAGTAAAAATCAGAAAAACACCGTTAGATTTTTGTCAAGTTCCAGTAGGGATTGGTACTTGGACATTAACTAAATATTTAAGAGATAATAATCTTAAACAAGAGTATTGTGGTATATCTAGACTTCCGGGAACAGTAGAATCATATGCATTATTTTATGACTGGGCTGCTGATCCTAATTATTCTAGAGATAAAAAAGATGTGATTGGTTATAGAGGTATTCTTAGTCAAACTGATCCTCTCAGTAGTCAACTTAGAGTTTCTAGTATTAAATTTGATGATAGAGAAAAACCTTTATGCTATTTTCAATTCAACTCTGGAGCTTATAGTCAACACTGTACTGATTATAAACGTTATTGGGATTGGGTAAAGAATCGAAACGAATCTAGATTTCAACTTAACAAAGGATATGATTATGATTCTAAAAATATTCAACATTGTGTTAGAATTTTAACTATGGCGACAGAAATAGCTCAAGGAAAAGGAATGATTTTAAACAGAACAGGAATAGATCGAGATTGGTTATTGAAAATAAAAAATCATGGAGTTCCTTATAATGAAGTAATGGAATATGTAGAAAACTTAGAGGAAACTATGAAAGAGAATTTTGAGAAATCTAATCTCCCTGAAGAACCAGATTTAGATATTCTAGAAAAAATATTAGTAAAAATAAGAAAAACTCATTATGGATTTATCAAAATTTAATTCTCAAAATCATTTATATAAAATTACTGAAAGTACTTGTAGCAGTTTGTATAAAATTTTAACTATTCTAGAAGATAATGATATTTTATATACAATTGATGATAGCTATGAAGACTCTATTATTTTAGAATGTAAGGATTATTTCAAAGTATTTCATAATATAAAAAAATTTCTTAATGTTTTTGGAAAAATTAAAAGAATATATAGAAATAGGCAATATGAAGAACTTGAAAATACTCCTTTTCTTGATAATAATGATTTTTTGATATTTAATGATGGTAATTTAAAAATAAATCCGTTTAATGGCTCTTGGGTGTTCGAAAATCAATCAGGAGACTTTAAAGCTGGAATATTAAATTATACTCAAGGAAATAGATCTAAATATATTAACTTATCTTTTGGATTAAAAACTATCTTGGATATTGGATTGATAGATTCAAGGATAATTAAAGATATACTAAATAGAAATATAAAAGAAAGAAAAGGGCTAATTGAAATCCTTTTTTCCAGATTAAAAGTTAAATATACTTCTGAAAATCCAGAAAGTGTTTTTAATAACTATTTATCTAGTCAGAATGGTAATTACTCTAGATGTATTCCATTTCATGATAAAGAAAAGAATGAATTTGGATACTGGATTTGGACAAAAAGATATATTTCTAATGTTGGAAAAAATATATTTCCAGAAGGAGAACTAATTATAAGTGACTTAGAAACTTGGGAAATTCCATTAGAAAATTATTACTCTGGTGGAAATAATTGTAGTATAATCACCTTCTCAGGAATAGATAGAGTAAGGGTGAATTATTCTCCCGGTAAATTTCTTCAATTGTTAGATGTATCCTCATTAGAAAATAGTAAGTCAAGAATATTCCTTACTTTAGCATATCCAGAAATAACTCCTAAAAATTATGAACAACTTGATGTTTCTTTACAAAAAGAAGTAGCATTAATATTTAAACTACTTAAAGATCGTGGATATATTACTGGAAATCAACAAGAAGATATATTATATAACCTAGAGAAATGGAAAAAGATTGGAATAATATAAAAACAGTTCTTGGGATTAGATTGTATAGGGAAAATGAAAGGAATAATTATTTTTTAATAAATTTTCTAGATAAACATCAAAATTACTACTCAATAATAAAAATTAACAATGATTATTTTATATTAATAGAGTTTGTTATAGTATTTGAAGATTATTTCAATAAATTTTTCAAAAATACAAATTGGGTTAATAGATTTTATGAACTTTCTTACAAAGATAAAGAAATAATTAAAAAATTACATTACCACGAATTATTTAAGTATTCAGATACTGTTACAAATTACTTTACTGTTGAAGTAAGTAAGAATCATATGAGATTAAAATTTTCTCCTAAATACCCAGATAACTTTTTGAGAGAAAAATCTATAGATTTTTCCAAAATTACACCTGATATGTATAGCTTATGTACTGATATTATTTTAAATGGATTTTATAAGTATTATCGAAGAGGTTACATAAAGAAGTTTAATCTAAAATTACATGAATTTATAACTGAAAATTTATAAAAAAATATTAAAGACTAGTAGATTTAGTTTCTACTAGTCTTTTTAAACGTTCCTTTAAATCAAGAGAGAAAAAAAGAAGATGTATATGTATTTTTAGTAAGTCCTTCTTCTATAACTTTTAATGCTAACGGTGGAGAGAGAACTTTATCAATAACTTCAACAAAAAATGATTCTGTTATAGGATATTCATATTCTTGGAAAGCTATGTTAAGTCAATTTACTTTCTCTAATGGAACTATATCTGCTTCATCTGCAGGTACTCTAGGAAGAAATGATACATTAACATTAACTCAAAATGAATCTGGAAAGACTGCAACTATAAATGTATCTCAATCCGGTTCTGGAGGGGGAGGAGAAATATTAGATGATTGCACAATAACTGTTAAATATATATCAACGGGAGCTAGTGCTAACGCTATTCATGTAAATGCAGACAAAACACCTACTTCAGATCTTACTATAAATATTACTGCATCTTATACTAAACCTGATAATTCAAAAACTTATTCAGATAAATTAATATCATATATTTCTAAAGGATCTACATCAGGATCTAATATTCACTTTAGTGATCTTATAGATGATGTCTATAATTGGGATGGAAATGGTACTTGTAGAGTCAACTTCGTAACAGTATCTCCAACTAAAGATAATACTTATAATTACAATACAAAAGTTACTGAAATTTAAATATAAAATCTTCCACTAATATTAATATCATTTATATAAAATGTAAAATCAAAATCACCTGTATCAGTATTACTTAAATATATTCTTACAGAAGAAGAGTAATATATAATTCTATCTCCTAAACCTGTTGTATTGTATATAAAAGTTGAACTGTTAATTTCTATATCTTCAGGGAGATTGTAAAATGAAATATCAATATAGTCTTCTGGATTAAAAAGATTATCATAATTTATACCCGCACAATAAGCATCTATGTAAGCATTGTGAATTATATTACTATATTCTATGGGAGTATTAATGTTTAAATCTAATGGATTTCCATAATTAAATTTAACTGAAAATGTTTTACTTAAATCAATACCCTCAACAAGATACATTGATAATATAATATCAATTCCTTGAATATTATCCTGACTTAAAGGAACGTTTA
>CAJTXY010000051.1 GCA_910583685.1 uncultured Bacilli bacterium | reverse complement strand
GCGAATGCAGTAACTGTGAGTAGTGCAAGTCGTAGTAAATATAAGAGTATAAAGAAAAATGAACCAATCTTAATGGATGATATAGAGACGATGTGGGTATGGGTACCAAGGTATAGTTATACGATAGGATCAGAAGATGGGACAAACTACTATGGAAAACAGGGAGAGTATTTGTCTGATGCTCCAACACAGGCTTTACCAGGAGAGATTGATATTAAGTTTATAAGTAAGAGTGAGAAAGATACAGGAAGTGCTCAATATAAGGTGGCAGATGGTATTAGTAACTGGAGAACACCTGATGCCTTTACGTTTGGAGGAGAAGAGTTATCAGGAATATGGGTAGGAAAGTTTGAGACTAGTAGTAGTGATCCTTCTGCAAGTAATGGAGGAGGAAATACCACTGGGTTAGATGCAATGATCAAACCAAATGTAGCGAGTTGGAGAGGAATACAAGTAGCGACTTTGGAAGAGGTTTCAAGAAATGTTACTAAAACTAATAATCGTTATGGGTTTCGTAGATCATTTGATTCTCACGCAATGAAGAATAGTGAATGGACTGTGGTTTCGTACCTTTCCCAAAGTAAATATGGAAAGCTTGGGAATAAAGATTTTAATGGGGTAGATAAAGAGATTTATCAAAATAAATCCAATAGTTATATTACAGGGTGTAGTTATGGTGCCCCTGGTAGTGATAGTAGTGACTATGGATGCCAATATACCTATGATATAGAGCTTTCAGGAACAGGAGCTTCTACTACAGGAACGATATATGGGATCTATGATATGAGTGGAGGAGCTTGGGATTATGTAATGGGTGTTTATAATTCAAATGGAAATAAATATTCTGGTGTAGTTTCTGGGGTTGGTGTTAGTCTTGATGTTGAGTTGAATTCAGGATATTCTGGATTACTATCAGATGGTAGTTCTATTGCCAGAAAAGATTGGCTAGAAGACAAATATTATGATTTTTATGGAAGTGAGGACAGCCGTAGTATTAGTCATGGTCTTTCTGATGTAGGCGGATGGTATGGTGCTTATATGAGAATGGTGGATCCTTCGATGCCTTGGCTTATGAGGGGCGGTGTGCATTATGGAGTGAGTAATAATACAACAGGTAATATTTTTACCTATGGTGGTTATTATGGAGGAGCTCATAAAGGGGTTTCTTACCGTCTTGTGTTAAGTGCAACTTAGATAGGACAGATGAAATGTTACAATTAAATTTTTGAATACTAATAATGACTTTAGCATTTGCTTTAGTTTTTTTCTTTTGTTTCTTCTTACTTTTTGTTACAATAACAGTGGAGATGAAGTTATGAAAACAGTGATTATTACAGGGGGATCTTCAGAGATTGGAGAATGTAGTGCAAAGGAATTTGCAAAGCGTGGCTATCAAGTTATACTTACTTATTATCAAAATAAAGAAAAGACATTGGAAATAGTAGAGTTGTTGAAACAGCAATATAGTATAGAAGCCTATGCCATTTATTGTAATTTACAACAGGAGGATTCTATTATTTCAATGATCGGTCGTGTAAAGGAAGTAGCAGAGGGGATTGATTGTTTAGTAAATAATGCTGCTGTTTGTTATGATTGTCTATATTCTGAAAAAACTAAGAAACGTTTTATGGAAACATTGGAGGTTAATGTCGTTGGTACATTTTTAGTTAGTAAGCTGGTAGGAGAAGAGATGTATCAAAATAAAAAGGGAGTGATTATTCATTTATCTTCTACAAACGGTATTTCTCAGTATTTTCCTATGTCGATTGATTATGATGCTTCCAAAGCAGCTTTGATTTCGCTTACGCATAACTTATCTGTTGCTTATAGTCCCTATGTTAGGGTGAATGCTGTTGCACCCGGTTTTATTGGTACGAAAAAAGAATTGGAAGGGATGGATGAAGAGTTTATTCAACTAGAAGAAGAAAAGATTTTTTTGAAGAGATATGGAAGGGCAGAGGAAGTGGCTAAGGTAATTTATTTTTTAGCGAGTGATGATGCGAGTTATGTTAATAATGTGATTTTAGAAGTGGATGGAGGGATGCGTTAGATGGAAAATATTGAAAATCTTGTAGCAGAGCAAGAAAAAAAGTTAGCAGGTCAATTTTCTAAAATTAATGAAATTGAACTAGAAAATAGCAGAAGGGTATTAGAGGCTTTTCGTAAATATCAGGTAACAGAAAGTGATTTTTCTTCTACTACTGGTTATGGTTATAATGATTTAGGACGAGAAAAAATAGAGAAGATCTTTGCTGAAGTGTTGGGGGCAGAAAAAGCTTTAGTTCGTAGTCAATTTATATCGGGTAGTCATGCCTTGACAGTGGCATTATTTGGACTTTTAAGACCTGGAGATATGTTACTTAGTATTTCGGGGAAACCTTATGATACTTTAGATGAAGTTATTGGTATTAAGGAAAATCCTTCTTCTCTTGCTTCCTTTGGTATTTGTTATGAACAGATTGATTTAGTAAACGATTCTTTTAATGAAGAGGAAATTTTGGAGTTTGTTTCACAGCATAAAGTTAAGGTTATTGAAATTCAGAGATCTAAAGGGTATTCTACTAGGAAAAGTTTGAGTAATCAAAAGCTGGAATCTATTATTCAAAAAATTAAAAAGGTAGATTCTGATGTTATTATTATGGTTGATAATTGTTACTGTGAATTTGTTGATATCATCTCGCCACTTGATGTGGGGGCTGATATTATAGTGGGTTCTTTGATTAAAAATCTAGGTGGTGGTATTGCACCAAATGGTGCTTATATCGCAGGACGGAGTGAGCTTGTTGATCTGTGTGCAGAGCGACTTACGCTTCCAGGAGAAGGTGCTGAGGTTGGTCCTACTTTGGGTATTAACAAGCAGATACTCCAAGGGATTTTTATGGCACCATCTGTTGTGGCTAGTGCTTTAAAAGTGGCTGTACTTACTGCACAGACTATGGAGACGCTCGGTTATGAAGTGGAACCTTCTGCTTTTGAGGAACGAGTAGATATTGTTCAAAACATTATTTTTCATAATAAAGATAAATTAATTTCTTTTACAAGGGGAATTCAGAAAGCTTCTCCCATTGATTCTTTTGCTTTAGTGGAGGCTTGGGATATGCCAGGCTATACTGATCAAGTTGTAATGGCATCGGGATCTTTTACTCAAGGGTCTTCTATTGAACTTTCTTGTGATGGTCCTATTAGGGAACCATATATTGCCTATATGCAAGGTTCTCTTACTTATTCTTATGGTAGGCTAGGCCTCATTAGTGCCATTAAGTATTTGAATGGAGAAAAGTAGTATGAAGGTGCCGAGTGAGTGGAATGAAGAAAGCTATCAGAGGTTTCAAAGGGAGTTAGTTTTATTAGAAGATGAGACTTATAGAGAGTTTAATTTTAAACTGATTTTTACAGAGTATGAAAAAATCGGAATACGACTTCCTTACCTAAAGGATCTTGCCAAAAAAATAGCAAAAGGAAATCCTATTTCCTTCCTTGAGGTAGTAGAAAGTACTTATTATGAAGAAGTAATGTTAGAAGGACTTGTTATAGCAACATTAAAAGATATTGATCTTGTTTTAGAATATTTTTCTCGTTATATTTGGAAAATTGATAATTGGGCACATTGTGATAGTGTTATTTCTAGTATGAAAATAGTAAAAGCGAATAGAGAAATATTTTTTAGGAGGATCAAGAAATACTTAAAAAGTAAAGATGAATATATTGTTCGGGTTGGAATTGTGTTACTTCTTAATTATTATATAGATGATTTCTATATTGATAAAATATTTAGATTGTGTAATGGCATAAAGTTAGATACTTATTATGTTAATATGGCACTTGCTTGGCTTGTTAGTGAATGTTTTGTGAAACAAAAAACAAAAACAGTTTTATTTTTAGGAAATAATAAATTAAATAAATTTACACAAAATAAGGCAATTAGTAAAATTAGAGACTCTTTTCGTGTTAGTGAAAATGATAAACTATTGGTAACTAATTTTAAAAAGTAGATATGATTGTATGAACGCAAATTCTTGCGTTTTTTTTTTTTTTTTTTTTGTATAATAAAGGTA
>CAJTXY010000050.1 GCA_910583685.1 uncultured Bacilli bacterium | reverse complement strand
CAGAAATACGTTATGATAATAATAAAATGATTGGACAAGAGGAAAAAATTCAGGCAGGAGTAAATGGTCAAAATAAAGTAACTCAAAAAATTAAAAAAGTAAATGGAGATACTAATAATGTAGTTATTACCAATACGGAAGAGATTAAGCCAGCTACAAATGAAATTATTGTAAAGGGTGGTAAGAAAAGTAGTTATGGTAGTTGGAATGGAGGAGGAAGTGCCCCAGCAAATGTTGGAGAATGGTACTGGCCAACAAGAATTCCATACTATTTAAGCAGTAACTTTGGTTGGCGTTGGGGAGCATTACACGATGGCCAAGATATTGCGGGTTGTGGTGAAGGTTCGCCAATTTATGCCGCACAATCAGGAACTGTTGTAAAATCAGGAAGTGGTATTTTCAATGGAAGTGGAGAAGCGATTTTAATAGATCACCACAATGGTTACTATTCAATGTATGCACATATGTGTCCAGGATGCCGTTATGTAGGAACAGGAGCAAATGTCACGAAAGGTCAAGTAATTGGAGGAATGGGTCATACTGGTTTTGCAACAGGAACTCATCTTCACTTCTCAATCTGGAGAGGTTATCCATACCGTGGAGGAGTGGCATTAAATCCACTAAACTTCTATTAAAATGAAAATAAAAACATTAGCAAGCGGTTCCAAAGGAAACGCAAGTATTGTTCTTTGCGATAATACAAAATTACTCATAGATATTGGAATCAGTTATTTAAGCCTAAAAAGAAAACTAGAAGAGTTAGAATTGGATTTAGAAGACTTTAATGCCCTATTAATAACCCATACCCATGCGGATCACATTAAAGGGCTCTCCTCCCTAACAAAACACTCCAATATTAAGATTTATATTCCAGAAGGAATGTATGAGGAATTAAAGGACAAACTTTATAGTGATAATATTGTATTTATTGAAGATGAATTTAAAATAAATACTATAGATATTGAACTGATTCATACTTCTCATGATGCACCATCCTCAGTGGGATATATTGTTACATATCAAAATAAAAGTTTAGTATATGTGACAGATACCGGCTATATTAATCGAAAATATCTTGCAAAAATGAAGGAAAAAGATATTTACTTAATTGAGAGTAACCACGATGAAAAAATGTTAATGGAAGGGCCCTATCCATATTACTTAAAACAAAGAGTAATTAGTGATAAAGGCCATCTTTCCAATAAAACAACTGCCAAATACTTAAGTAGTTTAGTAGGAGATAATACCAAGTATATAATTCTTGCCCATCTAAGTGAAAAAAACAATACAGAAGATTTGGCAAAAAATGCAGTAACTGAAAAGTTAAAAGATAAAAATATTGAAATATTAATTGCACGGCAGGATGAAGTAGGTCCATTTGTTGAGGTATAGAGATGAAAATTATTTGTATAGGAAAGCTAAAAGAAAAATATCTAATAGAAGCAGTAGAAGAGTATAGGAAACGCTTAAGCAAATATACAAAGCTGGAACTTATCGAATTAAAAGATGAAGGCTTAGTGGAAAAGAAAAAAGCAATAGAGTTAGAGTGTGAGAAAATAGAAAAACAAATCTCAGAAAAAGACTATATTATAACACTAGAAATTGAAGGAAAAGAATTAACAAGCCTAGAATTTTCAGAAAAAATGGAAAAGATTATGATTGAAAATAGCAATATCACTTTTATCATTGGAGGTAGCTATGGTCTAAGTGAAAAAATTAAGAAAAGGGCAAAGTTACACCTTTCTTTTTCAAAAATGACTTTTCCTCATCAGTTATTTAGAGTGATGTTATTAGAACAAATATATAGAGCATATAAAATTATAAACAATGAGCAATACCATAAATAGAATTAGGAAGTGAAAAAAATGATTGGAAATAATTGGGATAAAATCCTAAAAGACGAATTTGAAAAAGAATATTTCCAGAACCTAATAAGATTCGTAACAGAGGAATATAATAAGAAAACAATTTTTCCACCTCAAAACGAAATATTCAATGCCTTTCGTCATACACCATATGATAAAGTTAAAGTAGTAATATTAGGTCAGGACCCATATCATGGGGAAAACCAAGCACAAGGATTATCGTTTTCTGTGAGAAATGAAGTTGGGCGTCCCCCATCATTACAAAACATTTTTAAAGAAATTGAAAGTGATCTAGGATTAAAAATATCAAAAAATAATTCTCTAATTCCTTGGACCGAAGAGGGAGTATTGTTATTAAACGCAGTACTTACTGTAGAAAAAGATAAAGCAGCATCCCACAAAGATCAAGGATGGGAACAATTTACAGATGCCGTAATTCAAAAAATTAATGAAAAAGATACCCCTGTTGTTTTTATCCTTTGGGGTGCTTATGCAAGAAGTAAAAAAGTCTTTATCACAAACCCAATTCACTGTATTATAGAGTCACCTCATCCATCACCATTTTCTGCATATAATGGCTTTTTTGGAAGTAAGCCATTCTCAAAGACAAATCATTTTTTAGAACAAAATAATATGAAGCCAATCAACTGGCAAATATGAAGGGATGAAATATAGCAATGAGAGTTTTAATTGTAGAAGATAATGCTAGAAAAAAAGAGGTAGTAAGATCTGTTTTAAAAAGAAAAGAAATTACAGATATATCTAATGAAATGTTTGTATCAAGAGTTCTTCAAAGAGTAAATCAAGAAGAGTTTGATTTTATAATAACAGATTTAGGTCTCCCAAGATTTCTAGATAATCCTATCGTAGAAGATCCTAAAGAAGGATTAAAAATGTTATATGATTTGGCTTATGTAGAAAAAAAGATACCAGCTATCATTTATTCAACAACAGAATTATTAGATGAACAGATAAACTATTTAAACGAATTAGAATACCCCTACTATGGGCAAGCAACTAACAAAGATGAACTACAGGAAAAAGTAGAACTGCTATTAAAAGAATGGCAACCAAAATCTCAGAGTGAGAATAAAACGATTATAAAAAATAGAAAATAAAGTAAAAAAGCAGTAAAATCAGAAAAAATACTGTTTTTCTTTTAAGAGAAATGCTATAATCTTAGTATAGAAAACTAGGCAATAAAGAATAAGAAAATACATAATTTTTCTAATCAGGTTTCACAAAGTAGGAATACTTTTTACGGTAAGTCTTTGGAAAAGAGAATATTTTTTATTAAAGAAATTCTCTATAAATAAAAAGATGATTTCATATTTATAAAGGAAATATATATTCTGTTTCTATGAGAGCAGAAAAAAGGAGAATTCTATGGACAAGAAAAGAAACCCAAAGAAAATAATAAAAAAAATATTATTAGTAATAGGAATTATTATTACAATACTAGCAAGTATTCTAATAATTATAGCAATAAAACAATTACAACAAGAAGAGATATTGAAAAAAGAAATTTTAAATTATTCCAATAAAGATTTAGCATTAGATAATTTTAAAATTGAAATTAAGTCAAAGGGAGACTATGCTTATATTGAAGAAGCAATAAAGAAATATTATAAAGAATTATCTGATAATGTAAAAGAGATCAATTCTTATTTAACAAAAGAGGAATTTACCAAAATCTTATCAGCAGAAAATCTAGCAAAAGATCATCCTGATTTTACATTAAGCCATTCTACAATTAAAAATATAAAAGAAAAAATGAAAAAACTACTTGGAAATATCGAAAAATTATGTGATGAAAAAACAGTGAAAAGTTTAGTAGATAAAGAAAAACTAAATGATGCAGAGTATTATTATGATTTGTACTTAGAACTAATGTATACAAAAAAAGATATAAAAGAATTAGAAAAAGTAAAAGAAAAAATGAAAGATCTATCAAATACACTAGGTGAATTTTTAGACAAAGTTGATGAAATGCTCACATATTTGCAAATAAATGATGATCAAATAGAATATAAGAATAATCAAGTACTATTTAAATCAGAAACTACACTTACAGAGTATAAAAAATTACTAACAGAACTACAAGCAATTGCGAGTAAATTTGCCAACCTCGGAAATAATAAGTCAACAGAAGGAAGCCAAATATAAAAACGTGAGTCCACTACTGAAGTTGTAAGATAAATGTAGACAGTAAAAAACAGTCTACATTTTTTGTTATAA
>CAJTXY010000049.1 GCA_910583685.1 uncultured Bacilli bacterium | reverse complement strand
TTTATTAATAGAATAGATAAGTATTACAATAGTCATAAAGTATTCACCTTTATGATTTATACTTGCTTAAAATAATATGAAAGTATTGTAGAAAATCCTGATAATTTCTACTTTTTAAATCAAAAATAAAAACGCAACTGGTGCGTTAATTATAAATATATAATTCGTGTTGACATCTTGTACAAGCAACATACAAAAGATTTCTCTCATTATTACGATAAGAATTTTCCCTATCATTATAAATGATAACACTATCAAACTCTAAACCCTTTGCTGTATAAGCAGGAATTACAATCAAATCTTTTCTAAATTTCTTAGAATCTGCATCTACTAAAGAAACGCCTATTTCATCTTTAATTAAATTATAAATTTTCTCCGCTTCTTTTTGATCTTTAGTAATAATTGCAGTACTATGATACTCGTTCTGCAACTTTTTAACATCTTCTAACATACAACTTTTTAAATTAGAAATCCCACGTCTAATAACAACAGGTTTATTGTTATCTTTACGAATAGCATTCACATGTTTTAAATTAAGAATTTTATTTGTATAATTAATAATCTCAGGAGAAGAACGATAGGTTTTTAAAAGCTCTATATATCTAGTATCACCACGAAAGATATCAGCTAAACTCTCTAAAGATTCGTAAGAATAATATGGGTTAATATTTTGATTAACATCTCCTAAAATAGTAAACTCTGCTTTTCTAAAAATTTGATTAATAATAATATATTGTAATTTATTATAGTCTTGTGCCTCATCAACAATTACTTGTTTAATAGTCCCCTCGTATAAAAAGCCCTCTAAAGTACCCTTCAAATAAGTAAAAAGCAAAGCATCTTCATAGTGAATAATGTCTTTATTAATAAACTGCTTAATTTCTGACTCTGTTAATGAAACTTTACAAAACTCACTCTGCCAAAACATCTTATAAATCTCTTTATAATCCTTTTTAAAATTAGCATTTTCTCTTAACAGTTTAGCAAACGTTCTAACTTTTTTACTACTTCCCTTATAAAATTTAGAAGATAAATACTTCGCAATTTCATCCATTCTTTCAAACAGAGGAAGCCTGTCATACTTATGATGAAGCATCTCATTAATATCTTTTTTAGAAACTTTGTTTCCTTCACCTTCTTGAAAAGAATTTTCTATTTTACAGTTTTGAATATAATCATTTAAGAAGGCATCCAAATCGGAAATAATTTCATCACTTTGTTTATATCTTACAAGACTTGGATTATTTTCTGTATAAGAATAATAACGTGCCACAAAATCTGTATAGCATTCAACATCTTTATACTCATTTAAATAAAAGGACAAATAATCATTGAATGTAGTTTGTAAAGTATTGGCCTCACCTAAAGAAGGAAGTACATCTGATATATATTCTGTAAAGACATTATTAGGAGAAAATATCAAAACATTATTACTGTTTAATCTCTCTAAACGATAAAGTAAGAAAGCAATACGATGAAGAGCAACTGTTGTTTTTCCACTCCCTGCAATTCCCTGTACAATCAAATTATCATCATCTAAATTTCGAATAACTTTATTCTGCTCTTGTTGAATAGTATTAACAACATTCTTCATTTTTTCACTAGACTCGCGTGCAAGCACTTCTTGTAGAACCTCATCATCTATACTCAAAGAATTATCAAATACACCCTCTAGTTTATTATTTTTAATTTTATATTGTCTCTTTCTCTTCAATTCACCTTGAAATACACCACCAGGAGCATTATAAGAACAAGGCCCTGTCTCATAATCATAAAACAAACTGCAAATGGGACTACGCCAATCATATAAAATATTATTAAGTTCGGGATCTTTAAGATAGGTTAACGAAAGATAAATATTAGAAATTAATCCCTCATCATCTTTAAAAACAATAGATGCAAAATATGGTTTATCTTTAATTTGACAGAGCTTATAAAAATACTCTTCCTTCTTTCGTGCCTTCTCCTCTTCAGTAGATGTAGCCATACGTACCTGACTCATCTCAGCATCGTCAAAACTACCAGCATTCTCCCACATCATTTTTTTAAACTCACGGTTTTCTTCTTCGAAAGAAGATACATCTTCCCCCAAATCACTCAAAGTACTTTGTAAAAGTTCTCCTACTTTATTTAATATTTTTATTTCTTTTTGTAATTCTATTTCATTAACAGCCATAGCAAACACTAACCTCTTTATCTATTTATTTTTTATAATAGAAATAAATTCATTTTGTATTTCATCAAGTCTCATCTTCGTCTTTGCTTCAAATCTAGCAGTGACATTTGGACCTGTATTACTAGCACGTACCAAAGCCCAACCATCAGGAAAATCCACCCGAACACCATCAATATTGTTAATCTTGTAGCCTTTATCGGATGCATAATCCAAAACATCATTTACAATACTAAACTTTTTATCATCATCAAAAGCAAACTTCAACTCTTCTGTTGCAAAATAAGTAGGAATGCCCTCTAAAAGTTGACTTGCTGATAAAATACTATTTGAAAGAATTTCCACCAATCTAAGACCTGCATAAAGTCCACTATCAAATCCTAAGAACCGGTCTCTAAAATAAACGTGACCAGAAAGCTCTCCACCAAAAGGTAAATCTAACTCACGCACTTTTGCTTTTGTATAGGAATTTCCTGTTCGATAGCAAATTGGCTTTGCACCCAATCTCTTTATTTCATCTTCTACCGCTTTAGAACATTTAACATCATATAAAAATGATTTATTTCGTACTTTATCTATAATACTACGAATAATAATAATCATATACTGATCGGTTGAAATATACGCACCTTTTTCGTCTACCACTCCGACACGATCACCATCGCCATCAAAGGCAAGCCCTAAATCAGCACCTTCTTCTAACACTTTTGCCTTTAACTGCTCAAGATTTGCTTCAACACAAGGATCTGGATGATGGTTAGGAAATGTTCCATCTGATAAATCATTTATCATAACAACATCAATTGGAAAAGATTCATAAACCGCTTTAGCAATAATACTAGTTGTTCCATTTCCAGGATCTAACACTACCTTTAACCTTCGATCTCCAAAAGATAAACTTTTCCTCATAAGTTCAATATAATCTTTTTCAATACTACGTGTGGTAAGCTTTCCTTCCCCTGTAAAAAAGTTTCCTTTTACAATATAGCGATAAAAATCTTGAATCTCATCACCTTTTGCATTTCCAGACTCATCAAAAGCGATTTTAAAACCATTATCATCCTTCGGATTATGACTAGCAGTAATCATTACTCCTGGTGAAATTTTATAATGAATAGCAGCATAATAATACATCGGTGTTGTAACAAGTCCCAAAGAAATAACATCAACACCTGTTTTTAAAATTCCTCTTACTAATGAGTTATGTAATGATACAGAAGAAAGTCTATTGTCATACCCAACAATACACTCAGTCTTTCCAATTTCTCTAATATAACTTCCAAATCCCTGTCCAATTAACTCTGCAACATCTTCATTAATTGTTGTAGGATATACTCCTCGAATATCATAACCTCGAAAAATATTCCTATTCAAACTTACATCCGCCATAAAAGCCTCCTATCGTATTTTTATATATTAATTATATCACAATAAGAAGAAGCCTTGCAACGGCACTAGACAGAAAAATACAGTTGAATTTCTTCAAGCTGTATCTTATTCTTACTGGGATTCATTCTCGCTCATATCTACTACATAAGGATCAGTCATAGTACCATCTCCACTTTTAATAACCGTTCCAGGTGCCAAGGAAACTGTAGGCCGAACACCATACACACTGTTGACCTTATCATTAACCAAACGTCCAGTATTATAAAAGTAAAATTCCAAGGAATTGCCTTCCGTAAAACGTCGAGGCAACATAATCCAGTTATGGCTTTTTGTATACAAATAGCTCGCACTACTATAACCATCCCATCCGTGTCCTGCCATCGTTAACTCATCTGCTGTTAATAATGCGACTGGGTATGTTAACTTTCCATTTCCGTTCATAGTACTTACTGTAAAGCGATCGCCTTCATTTTTACACTCTACACTTGGATTATATGTTCTCACAGCTCTTCCATCTGCTCCAAAGTATGTCATAGAGGTAGCAGCCTTTCCACTTGTGATAGACGAATCTTCGTCTTTACTCTTTAATGGTCCTCGATCAATACTTCTATCATTACACCAGATAGTAT
>CAJTXY010000048.1 GCA_910583685.1 uncultured Bacilli bacterium | reverse complement strand
AGTGAATAAAATAATAAGAAAACAAGTAAAAATCATAAAGTATCTACCTTTATGAATTACATTTTACTGAAAATACTTTGAAAATGTTGTAGAAAATTCTGGCAATTTTCTACTTTTTTATGCAAAAAAAACATTGAGTTTTTTTACTCAATGCTTTTTAATTCGAATTTATTTTGATATAAAAATATAGGCCTTATGAAAACCAGATTCCATTAAATTCATATTTAAATATTCTGTAAGCATACTTTTTCGAAGTATATTGAAACTCTTTAATTAGGTTTCCGTCTTTATCATACTCATTAAAACAATGACTCATTCCTGAAGAGGTAACAAAATTTTCTTCTTTCTGTTCTACACTACTTACAATACTAGAATATGGTAATTTTATCTCTTTTATTAATTCATAAGTTTTATCATTTTCGTTTACTAAGTATTTATAATAACTTGAATGATGCCCTTCTTGATAAGTTCCTGTTCCAGCATAATTCTTCCAGTTAAATTTAGGTCTCGTTCTAGCTCCTTGATAATTATTGTTGTACATATATAAATAATATTCATCAGTATCTTTTTCTTCATAAGTAATTGTATGTTGACCGGCCTGCGATATAAAGTCCCCTACTTTTTTATAATTTAGTTCTTGATATGTAGTATTTTCTAAAGTAGATGGATCCGTTATTACATATTTAACTTTAGGATTTCGATAAATATTTTCCATATAAATAATCATACTTAACTCACGGGAAGAGAATACAGCATCTTCTCCATCTATAATATCAAGAGAATTTAAGTGTACCCAATCTAGTTCTGTTCCACCATATGTATTCTTTTTAGGACGTATTGCAGCATTATGCATCTCTTCCAAATAATCCTTCATATCTATAATTTCTTTTACTTTCCCCGTATTTAGATTTAAGGAAAGTACCCTATCTTCTATAGTATCTGCATCATTCTTATTTGCTAATATTATTAAGTTTTCATTTTCTTGATCTAATACATAATCGTGATGCATTGTATAAGGGCCTATGGAATATTTCTTTTCAATCTTTCCAAGTCCATTTACCTTTATAAAACCATTTCCTTTATAACTATAAATCATTGCATCATTTACAAAAATAATTCTATCACTTCTATAGCCTTCTAGTATTAATTCACTTCTTAAAATTCCATTGTTATCATATAAATAATTATTCGCATTATATGCTTTATCATGGCCAAACATTACATATAGGCCATCACTTAATTCTTCTTTAGAGGAACCTTCTTTTACTTTTAACTTTGTTGCTACTGTTGATTTTAAATTAGTAAAATCGATTTCAAATTCTTTTTCGTCTACTATTTTCCCCTCTTTATCTTTTAATTTTAGTACTAAGGTATTTTTCTTATTCATTACAAGACCAATAATTTGATACTTATGTGTTGTTGTTAAGTTATTTTCATTATCATTTTTTAAGATTCTTGTAAAATCCTCTAATCCCTTTACTTTTACAGTATATTCCACTTGAGACTCTTGTTCTGTTTTAAAATAAATATTCAAACTATTCTTATTTGTACCATATGGATTATAAATCATTAATGGTTTTTCAAAGGTATATTCTTTTTCTAATAATTTGTTTATTTTTTCATCCACTACTTCTTGGTATAATATATTAAATGGCGTTATTTCTTTATTATGTGCTACCTTATAAATATCTTTTCCATAATTACTCTCTTTAATATTAACATTATTATAAACAAATTCTTTCGTATTTAAGTTCTTCTCTAATTGTATTTTTTCTACTTTCTTGATGCCTGTTGTATAAAAGTAATTAATTGTAACTATTGTGAATATTGCTAAAATTACTGCTAAAACTTTTTTCATTCGTTCCTTCATTTTCTTTCTCCTTCAAAATCTATTTTAGACAGCCTTTGTGAAAGTTTAGTGTAATTTACTTACTTTTTCTAATATTTTTTCAACTCCAAACTCATTATTGGACGTCGTAATTTCGTTTGCTATTTCTTTCAATTCCTCACAGGCGTTTGAAACAGCAACCCCTAATCCAGCACGCTTAATAAGTCGAATATCATTGTAACTATCTCCTATTGCAACAACATCTTTCATTTTTACTTTTTCTAATTCTGCAATTATCTTAGTTGCTTCATACTTATCAACACCTTTTGCAGTTACTTCAATAATATAAATAGTACTATTAAAAATTTGAAGATTACAGTTGATTTCTAATTTTAATTTTTTTAATTCTTTTAATGCTTTTGTTGCCTTTTCTTCACTTGTAAAATGCATCTCTAATTTATAAATATTATTCTTATTTTTAGATAAAAACTTATTGAAGTCTTTAATTCCACTTTTCATTACTTTATCTTTCTTTTCCTGATAAATAGTTGACACATATAGATGCCAATTGTCTGGAGTGCAAAAGTAAAGAATGGCAGATGATTCAAAGGACTGTTTTATATTTCTAACAATCTGTTTGGGAAGCGCCTTTTTATAAATTACTTTTTCTTTATTATTATCATATATATAAGCACCGTTACAGGCGATTAAGTAATCTAAAAAATTGAAGTCTTGGTTATAAGCTAAAACGGAAGTTGGGACTCTTCCTGTTGCAATTACAAATAAATTTCCTAAAGTTCTGATAGAATCAATTGCTAATACTGTTGTCATAGGTATTGCCTCTTCTTCATCAATTAGGGTTCCGTCGAAGTCACTTACTACGATTTTTTTATTTTTTACTACTTCTTTTTTCATAAAAGCCTCCTCCGTTTTTTATATTCTTTTGTAGTATACCACGAATTTGTAGAAAATAAAAATTCCATTAGGAAAATGGAAGTTTTTATTCTTGACCTCTTTTAATCATACTATCAAAGAAGGCATACATTGCTGCTAGAATTCCAGATAGTATTAATGAGCAGAAGAAAGTTGGCCAAAATGTATCGGTAATAATAATTCTTGTTGAAAATAGTATGGAAATAAAATAATATGCTGCAAGTGAAAATATGTATGTCATATAAATCCATCTTGCTTTTAGTTCTGTATTTACTAATAAATAATAATAAATAATTAAATTTAATAACTGACTAATTATATATGCAAATACTTGTCCATAAACGATATAAGAATCTACTACCTTTGTATTTAAATATTTTGAAAAGTATACAAAGATTAGCATTGCAATTACAGAAGTTCCAATTGCGATGATTGCTTTTTTAAAATCAAACTTTTTCGTAATGACATTAGTAATAAAATAAATAGTTGAAAATAGGATTGTAGAATAACCTATCGTTAGATCATCAATTTCCAGATTAAATCTGCTCATTACGTGAAGACAAATTAGAACAGTTGATAGTAGAATCAAATAAACACTAAAATGTTCATGAAACTCTTTTTTTCTTACTGGCCTTGAGGCTGCTTTTGTCTCTTCTTTCTTTATTTCTATAGTCTCTTTTTTTTCTTCGATCTTTTTTACTTGCTGTTTTAGAACGACTTTCTTTTCTGGGGTAGTAGTACTTTTCGTTGTTGTCTTTGCTTTTGTATTTTTCTTAACGGGTTCTTTTTTTGCCACTTGAGCAGACTTCTTTGTTTCTTTTTTAGGATCCGTTTTCTTTGCCGTCGTTTTTTTTGCTGTTGTTTTCTTCGTTGTCGTTGTCTTTTTTGTTGTTCCTTTCTTTATATTTGTAGTACTCTTTTTCACACTCTCGTTTGCCATTTGATATCCCTCCATATTATGTAATTAATATATCATACTTTTATAATATTGAAAAGTAATATTTATGCCATTGCCAGTACTACTCTAAAAGCATATGCCATATATACATTTCCTGCAGTTGTTCCATAAGAGAAAAATCTATAATCACTATTTTTCGCAAAACCGCCCCGCATAACCCAAGGGTAAGCAGCGGTATCTAGCCACTGTACTCCATTATTATACCATTTTGATGTTTCAAATAAGGCTTGGGAATAACAGGGCTTTCCATTGCATCCAGTCATTAAATCTGTCGTAGTATAAAAATCATAGTATTTATCATCCAGCCAATCTTTTCCATTCACCGTTTCGTTATTCATCGCTTGTCCACTATAACCAGAGTTATAAAGTATACTTTCTCCTACTACACGATTGTGATTGGCCATTACTTGTTCCCAGGCTCCTCCACTCATATCATAAATTCCATAGATAGTTCCTGTTGTGGAAGCTCCTGTTCCCGAAATTGCTTCATCATAAGTATATTGACATCCATAGTCCGTATTTGCATTGCTTGGAGCAC
>CAJTXY010000047.1 GCA_910583685.1 uncultured Bacilli bacterium | reverse complement strand
TTAATAAACAAAAGAAAAAACTTTTTATAATCATAAAGTATCATCCTTTATGATATCTATTTTACCAAAGATATCATAAAAAAAATGTAAAGTTTTGTCACCAAATTTTACATTTTTTAAAATAGCGATAATTGATTAGAATCAGGTAAACCTTCTAATACTCCCATTTCTACCATCTTGTCAATCAATGTCTTAGAAACCTTTCCACGCTTTTGAACATCCTCACGACTTAAATATGGTTTTTTCTTCCGTTCTGCTACAATATTTTCTCCAACGGAAATTCCAAGACCATCAATAGTTGCAAATCCAGGTATTAACGTGTTTTCATTTTCTTCATCAATAACAAAGTTCTTGGCTTCGCTCTTTTCAAGTGAAATATTTCCAAAATGAATACCACGTGCTGTCGCCTCAAGTGCTACCTTCAAAGTTTCTATAATATTCATCTCTTTATTGGTAGCTTCAAATCCTTTTGCCTGCAAATCCTCCATTTTTTCTTTAATGGCATCATAACCCTTAATCATTGTTTCAATATCAAAATCATCAATACGAATGGAAAAGAAAGCAGCATAATAGTAAAGAGGTTTATAAAGCTTAAACCAAGCAATACGTATCGCACTCATAACATAAGCGCAGGCATGAGCTTTAGGGAACATATATTTAATTTTATGACAAGATTCAATATACCAATCGGGAACCTTTGCTTCCCTCATCTCGCCGGCCATTCCCTTCCAAGTCTCAGGATCCTTGCTTGCTTTTCCTTTACGAACAAACTCCATAATCTTAAATGCCCGAATAGGTTGCATTCCCCAGTTCATAAGATTAACCATAATATCATCACGACAGCCAATAACATCTTTAAAAGGTACTACCTTATTCTTAATAAGCTCAGAAGCATTTCCAGCCCACACATCTGTTCCATGAGAAAGCCCAGATATTTTAACAAGTTCTCCAAACGTTTTTGGTCTCGTCTCTTCTAACATATTAATTACAAATTTAGTTCCAAGCTCAGGAAGACCGAGTGTTCCTGTTGGACACAAAATTTCCTCTGGCGTTACTCCCAATGCATCAGGCGAAGAAAGAAGTGAAAACACTCGTCTATCATCCATCGGTAAAGTAGTAACGTCTATTCCTGATAAATCCTGAAGCATTCTAAGAACCGTCGGATCATCGTGTCCTAGTATATCAAGCTTTAAAACATCCTGATCAATTGCATGATAGTCAAAGTGAGTAGTACGCCACTCTGCTGTATTATCATCGGCTGGAAACTGAAATGGGGTAAAATCAAAAACATCCATATATGCAGGAATAACAACGATCCCTCCAGGATGTTGCCCTGTTGTCCTCTTAACACCTGTACATCCTAAAGCAAGACGTTCCACCTCTGCAGTTCTAACATCTGTAATCTCTTTTTCTTCAAAATAACCCTTTACATAACCAAAAGCAGTCTTTTCTGCAACAGTACCAATCGTTCCTGCTCGATAAACATTATCTTCTCCAAAAAGTACCTTTGTATAAGCATGGGCACTTGCCTGATTATCACCTGAAAAGTTAAGATCAATATCTGGAACCTTATCAGCATTAAACCCAAGGAAAGTAGCAAACGGCATATCCTGTCCCTCTTTTCCCATAGGTTTCCCACACTTTGGACAAACCTTATCATCTAAATCATACCCAGAAGAGTACTCTTTACCATAAGCTTCTCCATCCTCATTAATAAATTCTGAATATTTGCACTCTACATTACGACACAAATAATGGGCAGGAAGTGGATTTACTTCTGTAATTCCCATCATCGTTGCTACGAAACTAGATCCAACAGATCCACGAGAGCCAACCAAATAACCATCATCATTAGAATGTTTTACAAGTTTTTGTGCAATTAAATAGATAACATCGAAACCTCCACCAATGACACCACCTAATTTTTTAGGCATCATCTTTTCAATTTCATCGTCACTACTTTCTGGATTTTCTATTTTTAATTCACGTCTAATTACTTCTTTTACCTTATCAAATCCGGAAAGAAGAGTAATATGAAGACGAGAAAACAATTCCTTTTCAAAGTTTTCTTGCACAACCCCATCTCTTGTTACTTCTTTCTTTATAGCATCATAAATTACATCCCCATATAACTCCTTACTAATACGTTCTTCAATATTATATGGAAGAGGATCACCATACCAACTACTCGCCTTAGTAAAAACCATATCAGTCACTGTTTCAATACTTTTATCAATTTTTGGTGAAAAAGGAATTCCACCAGTATCAATAATAACCTCAATAATTTCTACCATCTCTGCAATTTTATTGGGATTTTCAATTACCAAACGATGTATCAAGTAATCATCCTCTAAGAAAGCAAAGTTATCAAGCATTTCGTCTGTCGTTCTAAAATGATTGCTCGGAATAGATTTAATACTATTTCTTGCTAATGGATGTCTTCCTCCACCTGGAACTTTTTGATTAACAATAATTTCTCTATAAATTTTATCTTCTGGTCTTATATGATGTACATCACCAGTTGCTACAATATACTTTCCAGCCTCTTCTGTAACACGAATAATCTTTCTTAAGTGTTCTGCTAGTTCTAATTCATTACCAAAATCACCAGACTGCAATAAATGATTATAACAATCTATAGGCTGAACTTCTACGTAATCATAAAATCGAATAATATCAGCTAATTCCTCTTCACTCTTACTTTTTCCTTCAGTAAACACTTCACTCTCATAACAACCACTACCAATAAATAAACCTTCACGATATTTTCCAATCACACTTCTAAGTACTCTTGGTGTTTTGTATAAATAAGTAGTATTCGCAAGGGAAATAATTTTAAATAAATTTTTTAACCCTGTCTTATTCTTCACTAAAATATTAATATGATGACTACGTCCATATTTGTGAATATCTTCTTTTGATACCAATCGATCTAATTCATCCATATTTTCAATATTACGATTAGATAACTTTTTTAACATCTTATAAAATACAAGAGCCGTTCCTTCTGCATCATAGTCACCTCTATGGTGTGCTGATTCATCCCAGGGAACTTCATACCGCTTAACAAGAGCAGAAAGTGAATGTCTTGCATAGTTATTATCCAGTGTTCTTGACAATTCTAAAGTATCAATAACTGGATTTTTAAATTGCCCTAAATTATATTTCTGATAAGCCATCTCTAAGAAAGAAACATCAAATTTAGCATTATGTGCTACCATTGGCAAATCACCAAAAAATTCAATAAATCGTTTAACTGCATTTTCTTCGTTATCTTTATCTTTTAACATACTATCTGTAATATTAGTAATCTCTGTAATTTTCTTAGGAAGAGGTCGCCCAGGATTAATAAGTTCATCATATCGCTCGATAATTTCCCCATCACGAATTTTAACTGCACCAATTTCAATAATAGAATCCGCTCCACCTGCATTAAATCCTGTCGTTTCAAAATCGAATACAACAAAGGTTTGCTCTAACATATTTTCCTTATTTGGACGAAGAACAATATTAACTTCATCATCAATCATTGAAAGCTCGCATCCATAAATCACTTTAAATTTCTCATCCTGTTCTTTTCCCTTATTATAGCCAGTTACAAAATTAAAAACGTGTGGAAAAGCTTGAGCACCATTATGATCAGTAATCGCAATTGCCTTATGGCCCCAGCTAATCGCCTGTTTTACTAGTTTTACTTCATCTGCTACCCCATCCATTTGACTCATCATTGTATGTGTATGGAGTTCTACCCTTTTTTCTTTACTTGTATCTTCTCTAACTTCATCTTTACCATCTATTTTTACAATATCTCTAGCATTTAAAACAAGTTCCCTTGCAAAAGTATCATTCTTAGTATAACCTCTAACTCTAACCCAACTACCTGCCTTCAATTCTTTCTTAAGCCTTCCATACTCCTCATCATCACGAACAAAAACTTTACAATAAATACTATCTGTATAATCTGTAATTTTTAAAGTAATAATCTTAAAGTCAGTTTTACTTGACTCAAAATAATCAACTGCAAAAATATATGCTTCTACTGTAACATTGTTATCTTCTCCTACAAGAGCTTTAATTTTGATCACATTATCTGTAAAACTACGCCCCAAAACAGCTCCCTCATCAGTAGAACTTCTTCTTCTTTTAGGAGCCTCTTCCTTTTTTATAACTTTCTCTTCCTGCTTTTTAACTGGAATAGTGGCTTTTTTCAAAACTTCATCTAACTCTTTATGAATCTCTTCTAGTACTCCTTCTTCCTGTCTAAGCTCCAAATGAATTTCCTCTTCATAAGAAAAATTATGATAATAAAAATTGATTTTAGGAAGTACTTCTAAAAGTCTTTCATATTCCATTTTATTAGAAGCAGTTAATAAAAGCTTTCCCTCTTCTATAACTAATTTATTTTGATAAATTTCCAAAATTTTTAATTCTTCTTTTAAATTCTCTAAAATAATAGGATAATATTGAAAAAAACTTTGAATATCTTTATTTTCAAAATGATAAACAAAACAAATTTCTTTAGCATTAGAATCTAATTTAAACCTATTTTTTTCTAAACTATGAATAACTTCCACTGGATACATTTCTTTATTTTCTAAATAAATAGTCCAAGTTTTACTTTTAGGAGAAACTACGATTCTCTTTAATTTAGTAGTAGCAAAAAAAGAAATATATTTATTTTCTATTTCTTCTTTATTAAGTAATATTTTTAACTTTTCATCCATCGTATTCAACTCCCCGCCCATTTATTTAAATAATTTCTAATTCATTAATTTTTACAATATGTTTTTGATTTTTTATACAAAAATCAATAAAAGTATAGATATCAACTTTACTCAATTGTCTTTCATAAGTATAGTGATCCAAATCAAATGCTATTTTATCTCTCATCATATAACTCAACATATCTTCAGGTGTTGCTCCCAAATACATTAACCAATAAGGGTAAATCTGTCTTTTCAAAAATTTTAAAGATGGATCCCCTGTTAAATAATGACTATTTTTACTGATTCTTGTATGAAATTCATTTAAGATAGCAAGTTCAATAACGGCTTGAACAATTTCTTTATATTCTTCTTGATAATTCTTAAGCTCACGTCTTAAAATTTCATAAACAAGCTCTACCATTGTTTTTAAGGAATCATTAGACTTCTTTCCAAAAACAATGGTATTGACCTTTCCACCTTTAGGAACTGTTTTATCAATAACATCAAGTCGTGGATCTACTACTAATACATAATATGGCTTTATATCAATACGTAAAATATCTTTTAACTCTGGTAAAGCTTTCTTTTTATTTTCATCCCAAGTTTTTAAAATTTCTAAGCGAAACTTCTCAGTTGCTTTATGAACTTGTTCGAATGTTTCATTCTCCATAGCTATATTATAAATAGTATCATCATCTGGTATAAAATTTTTAGGATCTCTTAATATTAAAGCATTATCTTTAAAGGTATCATTATATTGTCTTTTATAATTAATCCACATTTTCTGTTTAAAAGTATGAATTCTTTCTGATATAGATGCCTGAAACAATAAATTCCAAACTAATATATAATCATTTACAACAAACTTCAAATTCATATACTTCCCATCCTTACTTCTTCTTGTATCACTTATATTAAATATACCATAGAACAAAAAAAAAGAGAAGATTTTTCAAAAGATGAGAGCAATTTTTATAGTTTATCAGCCAACCATTTCTGTTATTTGTTCCTCT
The DNA here is from genome assembly GCA_910583685.1 of uncultured Bacilli bacterium. Taxonomy (GTDB): domain Bacteria; phylum Bacillota_I; class Bacilli_A; order RF39; family UBA660; genus MGBC119817. The sequence continues at coordinate 170 of CAJTXY010000047.1, read as the reverse complement.
GTTAACCCTGTATATTCTGCTACTTTTTGGACCGATTCACCAGCAGCTATCATCTTTTTAGCAATTTCCAAACTTCGTTTTTCCTCACCTTGTTCAATTCCACGTTCAATTCCCTGTTCAATTCCTTGCTCAATTCCTTGTTCTATACCTTGTTGTATTCCCTTTTCTAA
>CAJTXY010000046.1 GCA_910583685.1 uncultured Bacilli bacterium | reverse complement strand
CAGTAAAACAAACAATAGATAATTGGTATCAAGCCCATATGTTAGAATATACTGACAAGTTGGAAGATACTATCTGGTGTAATGATAGAAGTATTGATCGAGGACCATTAAAGAGTAAAGATGAAGACTCATCAATAATAACAGGAAACAATAGAACAGATTATACTTTCTTTGGAGCAGAAGGAAGAAATGTAAGAACGAAGAGTCCAAGTGTAGAGTGTAAAAACGAGGCAGATCGCTTTACAGTAAGTAGTGAAAATGGAAATGGAAAGTTAACATACCCAGTCGCATTATTAACAGCAGATGAGTTAACGATGGCAGGACACGGGTATTATTCTGGTTATAGTAACTCAAGTTATTTATATACCAAAGAGTATAACTGGGCTTTATCGCCTAGTGACTTCAACGACCGCAGTGCGGATGTGTTCCGCTTGAACTCTAGTTCTAGTGGCAACTTGACCAGTAGCAACGTCGATAACTCCTTCAACGGCGTGCGGCCTGTAGTTTCTTTGGCACCTGGGACGATTATCAAAAGTGGAAATGGTACTATGACTGATCCTTATGTAGTAGATATGAGCGAGAATGAATCACAGTAAAATATAAGATACAGTTTGAAGAAATTCAGCTGTATTTTTTTCATCTTGTGGTATATTTTTTAAATATTTTACAAATAATATAAATGGAAGTATTTGGAGGTGTCTAGATTTTGACAGAATGCCTTTTATCTGATAAAATAGTAAATCGTCATAACAAGTTAGAGGAGTTTTATATGATGCTTTACGATGAAAAAAAGATAATAAAGATGACAGAGGAAGATCCTACTTTCATTTTTGAATTAATTAAGAATTCTTACTTTTCTTTAGTGGATAAAATACTTACTAGAAAAAAGGTTAGTGTTAATACCGTTGATGTAGCTTGTAATGATGTTGTAACAAGACTTTTAAAAGCTAAACAGTATGATTTAGTACTTAAATATATGAAAAAGAAGGAGTGGGATGTAAATCATCAAAATAGCGATGGAAATACTTTTTCTCATATTTTAGTTACTATGCATTATACAGAAGTTGTAGATATTATGAAAACATTGAAGAAAAATAAAGATTTTTCTCCTAATATTAAGAATCATAAGGGTCAAACAATATTAGACAAGTCTATTAATGAGAATTATATTTATACAGTGGTTAAAGTGTTGGAAGATAAAAGATTTAATAGTATTGATCTTGTTTCCTTTAAAAAGCTTTATAATACGTATATTAAAAGTGCTTATTATGGAAAATATTCGAAGCTTAATAATTTAGAAATTATTGTTGATAATTTGGTAAAAAAGGAGGGGCTTTTACCATCCATTCGAGAGCTTCTTGATTTGATTATTTCCAATATGGAGTTGATTAAAAAAGAAATTTTAACAAATAAGACGACTAATTTAGAAATGCTTATTAACTCTTTAGCTGTCTTATAAGTAGGTTTTTATATCAAAAAGAGTATAATAACAACTGGTAGATAATGTCTAGGGGAATAAACTTGTTTTATTCTTTTTTTCTAGACAAAGGTGTTTTACTATGCTAGAATGTTAAGAAAATAGAGGGAGGTTATTGGTATGAGTAAAAAGGTTTCGGTAAATGATCTTAGAATTGGTCAATCTATTGCTGCTGATATTAAGGCCCGAGATGGACGAACATTAGTAGCAAAGGGTGTTGTTATAGATGAAAAACGATTAGAGAGGTTAAGACAATGGTTTGCTAATTCTGATTTTATGTTTACAGTAGATGATGGAAAGGCACAAGCACCTACTAGTGGTTTTTCTAAAAAAGAAAAAATGGAAGAGTTACAAACTAGCACTATTGAGTGTATTGATAGAGTACGTAATGCTAGTGGAGAGGAAATGGGTAAGGCCTTGCAGTTGCTGGATTCTAGTGTTTTTCATATCTGTGAAGATTTAAAAAGTGTTTCAGATTTACCAGATGATGTGATTAGAATTATGTATCATAATAAGCCTGGTAGTCATTATTTCAGAGTTACTAGAATGGCTGTTGCTTTAGCTAGTATTTATAATAAGGATAAATCAGAAGATATGCAGATTCCTCTTTCTTCTATTTGTCTTGCTTCTTTACTATATGATTACGGAAAAAGATATAAGAATGATTTAAAGGGACTTGAGGATTTATCGTTTAATTTTAATACACTTAAGGGAACAAGTATTCATCCTTTATCTATTGGGAAGTCTTATGATGAGTCTTTACATAGTGTTTATTCTTATGTTGCTTTCAAAGGAAAGGTTCCAGAGGATGTAAGAAAAACTATTTTGTATTGTAATTATAAGGATTATAGTAGTTTACGTGGTGTACAGCCAGAGGTAAAAGCAGCGGGTATTATTTCTTTATGTGGTATTTATGACCGATTATTAGAACATACGATGCAGACAGATTTATCATCTCCATTTGAAAATGTAATTTCTTATATAGATCAACTTGCTCATAATGGTGAAATCGATTGTGACATTCATCAATTATTTATAGATCATATTCCGATATACCCTCATGGCATTAAAGTATTACTTTCTAATGGAAAAGAGGCTATTGTTGTAGATAAGTCAAAGGGATTTCCTACGCGGCCTTCTGTACTTGTGCTAAATAAAGGAAGAACAGATGTCATAAATCTAAGTGAGGTAACTGATGTTACTATTAGAAGGGTATTACAGGATGAGGAGACGACTGATGATCGGGTAAGTGGTATTCAAAGTGAACAGTTCCAAAGTTCTACTGCTGCATCCGATCATAGTACGTTTGTACCTCAAGGTGATGATCTTACTTTGGAGCTTCAAAATGAAAGTTTTGAAAAACCAAAAGTACTTGATAGAAAATTGAAACATTTTTTTAGAAAAAAATCGGGAAAATAAACTTATTTTCTCCTAGTAGATCAGATGAAGTAATTTATCTGATCTTTTAAATTGTGTTATAATTAAAATAGAAGGAGAATTTATGCAAAAATTTGTTATATTTTTATTATGTTTCTGTTTTTTTATGATTACTGGCTGTAATCAAAAGGTGGAAGAAGACTTTGAAATTTGGCGTATAGAAGAAGAATACCCTTTTTATCGAAGTGAGTATAAAACTAGATATGAAAAGTATAAAGAGAAAAATCCTGACCTTACTTATCGAGATGTTTTGTTACGTGTTAATATTGGACTTGACTACCCTTATTATAGCAATGTCTCTCCTAGTAAACATTTAAATACAAAGAATATTTTAGTAAATAAGTATTGGTATCTTTCTTCTGATTATGTGCCAGATGATTTGATAGAGTTAACAAATGATTATTCAAAGGGCGGTATTTCTTTAGTAAGGGAAGCGGGGGATGCTTTTATGAGGCTTGTAGAGGCAGCGGCAAATGATCATATTTCTATTCGTGCTATTTCTGCCTATCGGAGTTATCAGTATCAAAGTAATCTTTATCATCGTTATGTGGAAAGTGATGGTGTAGAGAAGGCAGATACTTATTCTGCTCGTCCAGGCTTTTCAGAACATCAAACGGGACTTTGTGTTGATGTTGATAATAGAGTACTTCCCTATACTAACTTCGAAGAGACAGAAAGTTTTTTATGGATGCAGGATAATGCTCATAAATATGGATTTATATTAAGGTTTCCTAAAAATAAAGAGTCTATTACTGGTTATACTTATGAGTCTTGGCATTATCGCTATGTTGGTAGAGAAGTAGCGGATTATATTAAGAACCATAATATTACATTCGATGAGTATTATATGGAATTTTTAGAAAAATAAAATTGACGAATCCTTACTTCTATATTAAAATATAGTAGAATTTTTATGGAATGTTTGAGGGATTATCGATGAAAAAGTTGTTTATATTAGTTGCTTTGTTTTTGATCTTTATTACAGGGTGTAGTAAAAGAGTTGTTTGTACTAAAATAGATAAAGAAGAGATGATTACAACAGAAGAGACTTTTATGGTAAGTTATCAAAAAGAAAAAGTAAGTACGATTCAAATTAATTTAAATACTACTTTAAAAAAAGATTATGAAGATTATACTGAGACTGTAGAGAAGAATTTGAAAGAACAGTTTCAAAAGTATGAAAATGTAGAAGGGGCTACTGTTGATTCTTCTATTAATGATAATGTTATTCGTATTCATCTTTTTATAGAACTTGATAAGATGAGTGAGAAAGATAAGAAAAAACTTAGTTTGATCTCGTTAGATGAAGATGAGAAAACTTTAAAAAAGATTTTAGAAAAAAAGAATTATCAATGTAGTTAAAATTTAAAAGGAAGTGAAAAGGATGCATTTGCCAAATTATAAAGAAGCAAAAAAACGGGAAAAGATGCCATATCAAACTGTTGATTATCAATTGAATTCTTCTTTGAAAAATAAATATCAGGGGAAAACTTATTTTTTAAAGACTTATGGGTGTCAAATGAATGAACATGATAGTGAAAACATTAAGGCGATGCTTTTAGAATTAGGGTTTTTAGAGGTAGAGTCTTATGAAGTGGCAGACTTAATTTTATTAAATACTTGTTCTATTCGCGAGAATGCTCATAATAAGGCGTTTGGGATGCTAGGAAGGGTTAAGCATTTAAAAGAGACGCGGCCAAATTTAATTGTTGGTATGTGTGGTTGTATGGCACAAGAAGAGGGTGTCGTTGATGAGATTAGGAAGAAGTATCAGTGGTTAAATTTTGTATTTGGGACTCATAATCTTTATGATTTTCCTAATATTTTAGATAAAGCGGTAGAAGAGAAAAAGCAGACAATTGAAGTTTATTCTTGTGATTTAGATATCGTAGAAAATACACCTGTTGTTCGTGATAGGACTTATAAGGCTTATGTTAATATTATCTATGGATGTAATAAATTCTGTACTTATTGTATTGTTCCATATACCCGTGGTAGTGAGAGAAGTCGTAAGAGAGAAGATGTTTTAAAAGAGATAAAAGATCTGATGGATTCTGGTTATCAAGAAGTAACTCTACTTGGGCAGAATGTCAATGCCTATGGAAAAGATTTATATGAGGACTATGGTTTGGGTGAGCTGCTTGGAGATATTGCCAAAATGAAAGTTCCCCGTATTCGTTTTGTTACATCTCATCCATGGGATTTTACGGACCGTATGATTGAGGTTATTGGAAAGTACCCAAATATTATGCCAAGTATTCATTTACCTGTGCAGTCTGGTGCTAATTGTATTTTAAAGAAAATGGGACGAAGGTATACAAAGGAGTCTTATTTAGAATTATTTGATAAGCTAAAGAAGGTGCGACCTGGTATTGCTATTTCAACTGATATTATTGTTGGATTTCCTGGAGAGAGTGAAGAGGATTTTAAAGATACTTTGGATTTAGTAAAATATTGTAAATATGATAATGCTTTCACTTTTATTTATTCACCTAGAGAGAATACTCCTGCTGCTAAATTTTTAGATAATGTTTCTTTAACAGTTAAAGAGGAGAGATTATACCAATTAAATGAAGTGGTTAATCAATACTTTTTAGAAAATAATAAAAAGTTGGTTGGGAAATATGAAAAAGTGTTAGTAGAGGGAAGATCACCTAAAAAGAAAGATATGTATTTTGGTTATACAGAGTCCAATAAGCTCGTTAACTTTACAGGGGATCATATTTCAGTGGGGACAATTGTCGAAGTTAAGATTACTGATGCTAAAACTTGGAGTTTAGATGGAGAGTTTTATGGATGATAATGTTTTTTTAGCTCTTTTAGAGGTTATTGAGGTAATAAAGAGGAGTGAATGTTATCAAACTTGTATTCGTCTAAAAGAGCAGATGAGAAAAAACAATGAGCTTCTTGCATTAATAGAAGAGATTAAAACTTTGCAAAAATTATATGTTAAGAGTGAATTTCAAGATGATAAGATTTCTTTTTTATTAAAGACAAAGGAAAAGGTATTAGAAGGAATTCCTCTTTATGTAGAATATAATAGGAATTTAGAAGAGGTCAATCAGATGATTGAGGAAATAAAAGATGAGCTGAACTCTTATTTTTTACAACAAGTTAACTTTTTGCAGTAAGGTGGTTTTATTCCCTTACTTTTTTTGATATACTAATATTAGAAGTTGGTGTTAGTATGAAGAATAAAAAAGGTTTTACAATGGTGGAGCTTTTGGCAGTAGTAGTGATA
>CAJTXY010000045.1 GCA_910583685.1 uncultured Bacilli bacterium | reverse complement strand
TCTTGATATTCTACAACGTGATCTTCTTCAATTAAATTAAATTGGGGTTTTAAAATCCCTAATGTTACTTCCTGTCCAGGGAATAACAAACTGCTTTCGTCTTTAAATTGGGGGTTGGCAATTAAGAATTCTTCATTTGATATTTTGTTATTAAAGGCAACATCTGGAATGGTATCCCCTTCTTTTACTGTATATTTTTGTTGTTCTTTTGTTGTTCCAAATAGCAAGTACTTACTTAAATCTTCCTCATTCATATAAATCGTTGCTGTTACGGGAATATTCTGTTTTTTGATAGTGATCTTATTTTCAATATAGATATTTTCGATAATTTTACCAACATCTTTTATTTCTTTTTGTTTATCATTTTTAAAATTTTCGTAGTCTTCTTCTTTGACAAAAGATTTAATTGCTTTTTCTAAAGAATTTGTAAATACTTTTCGATCTAATACATAAATTGTTTGATCTTTTGTAGTTATTTTTTTCCCTTCATTATTCTGTGTTTTTAATCCTTTTATTACTATTGCATAGCCATTAATTGTAAAAGGAGTTTTATCTTGAATTTTCTCATATATTGCCTTCGTTGTTGCAACTTTTTTATTATATGTTATTTCTTTTACAATATCTAGGTCATCTGGAATATAAACCTTGTCTACCTTATACTTCTTTTTTAAATGCTCTTGTTCTTTATCAATGTATTCTTCCAAAGCTTTTTTTGATTTGATTAGTCCTATTGATTTTCCTTTCAAATAGACACGATAAACCGTCTGAGGCTCTTGCTCTAGCTTTTTATAACCTACTGCAAAAAGGTTTATTAATAGTATTGATATTAATAATAAATATAATCCTCTTTTTTTCATATGTATCACCTATCCTTCTTCTTTCAGTTCCCTTTTTAAGTTGACAAATGTAGATGTATTTTTCTTAAATAATAATTCTATTGTTGCGGTTGGTCCATTACGATGTTTTCCAATAATTAGTTCACTGATACTAGTATCGTCTTCCCTTCGTGCCTCTTTATTATAGTAATCATCTCTATATAAAAATGAAACGATATCTGCATCTTGCTCAATGGAACCTGATTCACGTAGGTCGCTCATAATTGGACGTTTGTCTTCACGTGCTTCTACTTGACGTGACAATTGGGCTAGGGCGATTACTGGTATATGTAATTCCATTGCAAGTGTTTTTAAACTTCTTGAAATATCAGATACTTCTTGTTGACGATTGCTTCCATAGTTCTTACCACCTGATATCAATTGTAAGTAGTCAATGATTACAATTCCTAATCCTTTTTCACTACTCGCAAGTCTACGGCATTTGGCCCTAATTTCTCCTATTGTAATACCTGGTGTATCATCTATAAAGATATTGGTATCTGATAATTGGCTAATTGCTTCATTTACTCGTTTCCAATCGTCATTCATTAGTTTTCCTGTACGTAGTTTATAGCCTTCCACTTGACCTAGAGATGAAAGAATTCGTAGTGCTAATTGTTCGGCACCCATTTCCAAGTTAAACAGTGCGACTGATTTCTCACTATTTTTTGCAATATTCGTTGCCAGATTAAGGGCAAAGGCGGTTTTTCCCATTGCTGGACGTGCGGCAATTATAATAAATTCATTTTCATGGAGACCTGCTGTTAGTTTATCAAAATCATACCATCCAGTGGCAAGTCCTGTAATTTCTCCTTTTGTTTCTGCCAAACGTTCCAAATCATTTCTTGTTTTTATCATAACATCTTGGATGCTTCTAAATTCACTTGATTTTCTATTTTTAACAATGCTTAAGATTTTCTTTTCTGCAGTGTCTAAAGTTTCATTTACACTTTCCTCTGTATTGTACCCAGTTGTTGCTATATCTGTTGCTGTTTCTATTAAACTTCTTAAAATTGCGGTTTCTTCCACTTTCTTAATATAATAATCAATATTGGCTGCTGTAGGAACAAAGTTTATAATTTCTGTTAAATACTCTACTCCTCCTGCTTCTTTTAGAATATTTTTTTCTTTTAATTCTGTTGTTACTGTTGTTAGATCTACTGGAGTATGCTCTTCTAATAATTTTTGCAAACATAAAAATATTTTACTATTTGCATCATAATAAAAGGCTTCTGCAGAAAGGGCCTCGCAGGACTTCTCTAATGCATATTTTGATAAAAAGCAAGCTCCTAATACGGATTTTTCTGCTTCTATATTGTTAGGCATTGTCTTTACTGCCATTTTAATCGCCTCACTTTACTACGTGTACTTTTACTTTTGCTACTACTTTAGGGTATAAGTTTATTTTTACATAATGAAATCCTAAAGATGATATTGGGTTATCTAATTCTATCATTGATTTTTCTATCTTTTCTCCCTCTTTCAAAAGGGCATCTTTTATTTGTTTTATACTAATACTACCAAAGACTTTATCGCCTGCACCTGTTTTCACTTTAAATTCTATTGTTAGTTTCTCTATCTTTTCTTTTTTTATTTCGGCATCTTTTTTTAATTCTTCTTGTTTTTTCTCTTCTTTTTGCTGTTCATATTTTAATTGATTTAAATTTTTTGCATTTGACTTTACGGCATAGCCGTTTTTTATTAAAAAGTTTTCTGCATAGCCATCGGCTACTTCTTTGATATCTCCCTTTTTAGCCTTTTTCTTTAAATCTTTTATAAATATTACTTGCATATGATCACCTCTTTTTCTTTCCTAGGGCTTGCATTAATTTTTCTTCTGCTTTACTAATAGCGATACGTTCGAATTTCGCTGCCCCATTATATTCTTCTCCGCCTCCACCTAATTTTTCGAGAATTGGTAAAATATTCATATTTCCCATACTTCTTCCACTAATTCCTACAGTATCTTTTCCGATTTTTCCAATGACAAAGGATGCTTCCACATCATTAAAATATAAAAGGGTATCTGCCATTTTCGCCAAGTCCTCTCGTCTATAAATAGTATAAGGAGAGCCTTTCGTTACAGCAATGTTATTATTTACCATTTTAATTGCTGTTAATAGTTTTTGACGTTCTGTATAATCCTTTAAATCTTGCTTTAATAAGTATTGAACTTTTTTAACACTAGCACCAAGGGTTGTTAAGTAATAAGCAGCATAGAATGTATCATTACTGGTTTTTAGTGTAAAATTGTTTGTATCTAGTACAATTCCTGACAAAACAACAGTACAATAATAAGGATCTAGGTCTACTTTGTATGTTTCTATTAGTTGACAAATCATTTCGCAGGTAGAGGAAGCATGATCGTCTATTATTTCTAAAGTAACATCTTTGATTGATGTTTTTCCAGGCTCGTGATGATCCATTATAATTTTTCTATCAAAATAATCTAATGCTTTTTTACTTTGAACTAAATCTGTTTTGGCTGTATCTAATATTAACAAAAGATTATTATGAGCAATTTTTGATAGCTTTTCTTCTATTTCGCTCGTTTCTATAATGTTTAAGCATCCTTCTAACTCTCTTAGTACTTTGGCAACACCAGGCTCTTGTTCTTTTTCATCTATAATTAAGTAACAGTTTTTCTTTTGTTTTGTCAATATAGTATACATCCCAATGGAACTTCCAATTGCATCTAAATCTAAATTTTTATGAGCCATTATAAATATGTTACTACTTTTTCTAATTTCTTTTCTTAATTCTTTCTTTTTTTCAACAATTAGCATAGTGCCTCCTTATCTCGTAAAAATCCTATTTTTATTATATAATAAAAGTAATGCTTTGTCTAATTATTGCATAAAAAAACAGGAGTAATCCTGTTTATCTTGTATATGGCATTAACGCGATTGCACGAGCTTTTTTGATTTCTCTTGCAATTACACGTTGATGACGTGCACAGTTTCCAGTAATACGACGTGGAACGATTTTTCCTTTTTCATTAATATATCTTCTTAAAGTTTCTGGTTCTTTGTAGTCTACTTTTTTTCCAGTACACATCATACATACTTTTTTCTTTTTACGGTAAAATTCTGCCATTTTATAACCTCCTTCTAGAATGGTAATTCATCATCACTTATTTCAATGCTTGATCCAAAATCAGCGAATGGATTACTATCAACATCGGTTTTCGTTGGTTCATTTGATGAGGCAAAATCATAAGGTGTTGGTTCATTTGACGCAGTATTCGATCCTGTTTGATTACTATTTGCTCCACCTTTTGACCCTAGAAATTCAACATTATCAGCTACAACTTCAGTAACATATCTTTTTTGACCATTTTGATCGTCATAACTACGAGTTTGAATCCGGCCATCAATTGCCACTTGGCTTCCTTGTGCTAAATAATTTTTGACGTTTTCTGCTTGTTTTCTCCATACTACAATATTGATGAAATCAGCTTCTCTTTCGCCAGATTGGTTCGTAAAATTTCTATTTACTGCGATCGAAAATGATGCTACTGCAGTATTATTTCCTGTATACCTTAGTTCTGGGTCTCTTGTTAATCGACCAATTAAAAATACTTTATTCATAGTTAATCCTCACAATCTTAGTCTTCTGCTTTAATAATTAAATGACGAAGTATATTTTCATTAATTTTTGCAATACGATCAAACTCACTTACTGCAGTGGAATCTGCTTCTACTACAAATAGAAAATAGTATCCTGTTTTAAACTTCTTAATTTCATAAGCAAGTTCTCTTTGTCCCATTGCTTTTTCTTCTAGAAGTTTTGCTTTGTTATCTGTTAAAACCTTTTTTAGTTCTTCTGCAACTTTTGTAATTTGTGCTTCCTCCATATCTGGTTTTACGATAAACATCACTTCATACTTGTTCATCTTTTTACACCTCCTTTTGGACTAACGGCTACATAGTAGCAAGGAGCATTTTCTTTGCTCGTATGTATTATAACAAAAGTTTATTTATTTGTAAATTGAAAAATGCCTATTTTTGTATTTTGTTTTCCACAATTTTGTTTATAATTATTTCTTATATGTTAATAATTAAAAAATAAAACTTTCCACAGTTTTTGTGAAAAGTTTTCTAAATTACTTCTACTGATTCCTTTTTCTTTTTAATAATTGTTAAAGTAATTATACCTATTAGGACAACAGTAGCAATTATAATGATTACAATTTGAGGTGCCTTTTCTTTACTAATTTTTTGTTTTTTCTTTTCTGAATTTTCTTTTTCTACTATATTTTCATCATTTTTACTTTCTACTTCTTGGTCCAGTTGATCCTTTTCATAGGATAATATATATTTTCCAAGATTTGTAGTAATTACTGTTATTTTGCTTTGTCCTATTTTTTTGAAAGACAAATTAGTCAATGTTCCATTGTCATTTAGTCTATATACATTTAGTAATTTTTTTGTAGGATCAATCTGCATTGTGATTTCTACCACTGTATTATTAAGTTTATTTTTTTGTCCTGCTTTGGTCTCAAAATAGATTTCAAAGTAATCATTTTCAGAATTGCTTCCCAGTTGTTCTTGTAAAGTCGTTGAAAGAGTTAAATTTTCTACTTTTAATCTTTCTTCCTTGCCTATTATATTATTTGGCACAGTGACTGTGACTTTGGATGTTGTATATACCTTTTTATTATTAGCTATATTTTGACTTGTTTTATCTACTGGGTCTGTCACTGGTTTTATTGTATTAGGAATCGAAAGGTTTGGTCGACTTGGATTTATCGGTTTTGAAGGACTTGGTTTTTCCGGAGGAGTTGGTGTAGGCTTTTCTTCTGGTTTTTCTTTTTTTATAATCCAATCTACTTTAGCAGTTGCTGTTCCTTTTCGTCCTTTATCATCAACGAATTCAAAGGTAAAGCTTCCATTTTCTGTAAATGTATATGAAATTTTTCCATCGTTGTTTGTCACAGTAATATTGGCACTTGGATTTATTAGTCTTACTGTAACTGGATCCGTCGTTTGTTCTTTAGTGCTATACATAATTTCAGCTGTTGGCAATTGTTCCATTGTTATATCTTCATAGAAATTAAAGGCACGTGCTGCAAACCAATTTCCATTTGATCTATCGGCTACTATTTTTATATATTGAACTTTTTTAGGTTTGGTTATATCAAAACTTTTTGTATTGGCTATAGCATCTGCGATACTGTTAGCCTGATTTGTATATTGTAAGTTCTTACTTTGTGTTAATTCTATCCAGTTTTCTCCGTCTGTACTTCCATAAATAGTCCCATCATAGATTTTTCCATTCCCACCACCTGCAGGAACAAATTCTACCGCTGATATATGCATTGGTTGGTCTAGTTTTACAGTAATATAACGTTCTGTATCACTTCCATTCCATGCTGAATGCCATCTTGTATTATAGTTTCCATCTATCGCAAACCTTGCACTTCCTTGTTGGCCTGCTGCTTCTGTTGAGAACCCTGCTACTTCTAAATGAGAAACTGGTATATACTTTCTTTCCTCGTTTATTACATCAGTTGTAAATGTATAAGTACTACTTGTTGTCGATGCTAGATATGTTCCTGTTGCCCCCATTCGAACTATTACTGACTTATCCCCTGTTAGTTCTGGTTCTTTCGTACCATATTTTATCCAACTATCACTCTCATTGTATTTCCATTCTACTGAATCTACCGCTCCTAGTAATTTATTTTCTAAATCACTAGCAAATAGTGTGGCTGGTAGGCCTGCTGATTCTTTGATATCAATTTTATATAAGTTTTCTTCAGCATAGT
>CAJTXY010000044.1 GCA_910583685.1 uncultured Bacilli bacterium | reverse complement strand
TTTGTAAAGCATCCTATCTTCATATACCCTTATTCTACCAAAAAAAAAAAAAAAAAACGCAAGGATTCAAAATGCAAAGATTACTACTTTTCTATTTTGCCAATAGAAAAAACTATGCAAGCAGAAATCATCATTAAGTCTAGTTTCTTTTTTGACAATTTTCAAATTTTCTAGTTTTGACGTTTTCAATCATAGACTTTATATCGAGAATTTGATACAATTATACTAGGTGATACTATGGAGAGTCGAACTGAAAAAAACAAAGCAAAGCAAGAAAATATTTTAGAACAAGAAAAACGAGAAAAGAGAAAGAAGTATTCAAAAATTATCTTTCTAATTCTTATTATTTTCTTCATTCTATTTTCTAGTAGTTATCTATATATAACCTATGTCGGAACAAAGAAGCTGATTGTGTATGAGAATATTATCACTAATGAAAAATTACCAGATAGCTTCTTAGGACATAAAGTAATTCATTTTTCTGATTTACATTATGGCAGTACTTTTACTCTTTTAGAACTTAAAGATCTAGTTAAAGAAATTAATAAAAGAAACCCTGATTTAGTTTTCTTTACAGGGGATTTGATTGACGAAGACTATGAATTAGAAACCGAAGAAGCAGAAGTGATTATGAAGCAATTGAAGAAAATAAAAGCTAGAATTGGTAAATATGCTGTGGCTGGCGAAGAAGATATTGAATCGTTTCAAACGATTATGAATCAAAGTAAATTTACTATTTTAAATAATGATTATGACTTAGTATATAGTAATGATAATCATCCTATATTGGTTGTAGGAATTGGAAGTTTAACAACAGATAGAAATATTGACCAGGCTTTTCGATATTTTAAGGAAGAAAATCATAATTCTGATATTTATACGATTACGCTTTTGCATGAGCCTGATAGTATCGATGAAATCAAGAGTACTTACAAAACAGATCTTGCTCTAGCGGGTCACTCCCATAATGGAGAGATTCGATTTCCTTTTATTGGTGGTGTAGTTAAACTCGATGGTGCAAAAAAATACTATGATCCTTATTATCACTTTAATGATACTGAACTATATATATCTAGTGGTCTTGGCACTAGTACTTATCATATGCGTCTTGGTAATCGACCTAGTGTTTACTTTTTTAGATTAAGAAAATAATTTTTTGAAAAAGGAATTATTTTTCTTTTTTTCTTGTTGTTTATAAATTGGAATTTTTTTTATTAACTTATTATACAGATAAATTTCTACTTTTCCTTTTTCTTCCCCAGATAGGGATTTATCAATTTTTGTAAATATTTTTATGTTTTCCTTTTCTTCTTTGGTTAACGGATAAGAAAAAGATTCTTTAATATAATAGGCTTTATCTAAGTCAAATTTCTTTTTATCTATAATTTTATAACTTTGATAATTTTTATACATTTTTTCATAGAGTGCCTTATGGTTTTCATAAGTGTTACTATCATCTAAAGTTACAATTGTTAAATTCAAATTGTTTTTACTTGCTGTTGATACAAATGTTTTTCCGGCACTAGGAGTATAGCCGGTTTTTCCTCCTGTTGTATACTCATACATTTTCAAAAGTTTATTTCGGTTATACCAAAGATAAGTTTTTTCTTTATTTTGAGAGATATATTTATTTGTACCTGATATTTTTCTAAATAGTGGGTAGTTTTTATAAGCATAGCTGGACAAAATTGCCATATCATAGGCAGTAGAATAATTTTGAGTTTTTTCATCTAAACCGTGGGGATTGGCAAAAGTTGTATTTTTCATTCCTATTTCTTTGGCCTTTTCATTCATTTTTTTTACGAATTCTTTTTCATTTTTACAAACATTGTTTGCAATTACAACAGCAGCATCATTCCCACTTCTAAGCATTAAACCATATAGCAGATCTTTTAGACTCATTTTCTCTTGATATTCAATATAGATATTTGTTCCATACATTTCTAATACTTCCTCTTTTGCTTGATAAATTTCTTTGGGGGAGGCCTCATCTAGTGCTATTACTGCTGTCATAATTTTAGTAATAGATGCGATTAAATGTCTACTATTACTATTTTTCTGATAGAGAATTCTACCACTATCTATGTCCATAATAATACTATTATGGCCACTATCTGTTAAAGCAAAAACAGGAAGGGGAAATAAAAACAGACATATAAAAAGAATTATTTTTTTCATAACTTCACCTGTTTTATTGTATGTAAAAAAGATTATACCTATTCGTGGTATAATCCATGTAATTTTTCTCGGTCACTATCACTAATGTCATCCATCACCCATTCTCCATCTGTTTTATGAAGATTAAAGGTAATTGGGTATTTTCTTTTATCACTTACTTTTTTTAGTTCTTCAATTTTATATTTAATATATTTAGAAACATCATCTTTTTTATTATCATCTTGAAATTCCTCTTTATTTTTATCACGATACTCTTCTGCTTTATCAAGAGCATTTCTATAATCATAAACTTCTACTTCTACATCTACTGTTGCATCGTCTCCATTTATATTTTCATTTTTAATTTTATAAGATAAATTTTGATACTGACGCTCCATCAAGCTTTTGTATTCTGTTCTTTGATCATCATCCATATCGGTGTCTTCTTTAATAACATCATCTAATTGTGATAAAACATTACTGTCCATTGACTGATACTTTCCTAAAAAATCTTCTACTTTTTTTGTTGGTGTATTGCTCATATCACCACACCCTGTCATTAATAACAGCACTGCTACTGCAAGCATTAATTTTTTCATTTTTCTTCCTCCCATTTATATTGTGGAAGAATTTAGAAGTTTTATACAAAATTTATTTTCTTATTGTCTTTAAAATTCACAGTTCCCTGGAGTTCTTGGAAATGGAATTACGTCACGTATATTATCTACTCCTGTTAGATAGATCAATAAGCGTTCAAATCCCATACCAAATCCTGAGTGTTCACATCCTCCAAATTTACGAAGATTGATATACCAATCCAACTCTTTTTCATCTATTCCCATTTCTCTCATTTTTGAAATTAACACTTCAAGGCGTTCTTCTCTTTGTGAACCTCCCATTAATTCACCACTTCCTGGAACCAATAGGTCTACTGCTGCCACAGTTTCTTTATCATCATTTAATCTCATATAAAATGCTTTGATGTCTTTTGGCCAGTCATAAACAAACACAGGAGAAGCAAATTTTTCTTCTGTTAAATACTTTTCGTGTTCTTTTGCTAAATCTTCCCCGTATTCTGGAGTAAATTCAAACGTTTTACCAGACTCTTTTAATAATGTAATTGCCTCTTTATGTGTAATACGAACTGCTTTTTTATTTTGTAGGACTTCTAGCTTTTCTAATAGGCCTGTCTCTACAAATTGATCTAAAAATTTAAGTTCATCCTTGCAATTATCGCAAACATAGGTAATGATATAGCGAAGCATATCTTCCATAATATTCATAAGTCCTTCTAGGTTGCAGAAAGCAACTTCGGGTTCAATCATCCAAAATTCTGCTGCATGTGTTTTGGTATTAGAGTTTTCTGCACGGAAAGTTGGTCCAAATGTATAGACTTTTTTATAAGCAAGGGCAAAGGACTCTGCCTGTAGTTGGCCTGATACCGTAAGAGCAGTTTCTTTTCCAAAAAAGTCTTTACTGTAATCAACGGCTCCTTCTTCTGTTGGAATTTTATCTAGGTCGAATGAGGTTACGTGAAACATTTCTCCTGCCCCTTCACAATCACTTCCTGTGATTAATGGAGCGTGTAAATAGATATAGCCTCGTTCCTGAAAATAAGTATGGATTGCCATTGCTGCAACACTGCGTACTCTAAAGACAGCACCAAAAAGATTTGTTCTTGGGCGAAGATAGGCTACTTCTCTTAAAAATTCACGACTATGTCTTTTGGGTTGAATTGGGTAATTCTCAGGACAATCTCCTATTAGTGTTATATTGGAAGCTTGTATCTCAAAGTCCTGCCCTTCTTTTGGTGAGGAAATTAATTTTCCTACTACTCTAATGGCACATCCTACGTGAAATTTTTGGATGTTTTCAAAGTTTTCTATGTTCTCCTCATAGACAATCTGAATCGTCTTAAAACACGTTCCATCTGAAAAATCAATAAAGCCAAATTCTTTTTGTTTTCTATGATTGCGAATCCACCCCTGAAGTGTTACTTCTTTTTCAAAATACTGTTTACTCTCTTTGAATAAATCTCTTAAATCTAACATATTTTTTTCCTCCTATAATCAAATATAAAAACACTAGCATCCCTATAGGGACGAACTAGTGTATAATCCGCGGTACCACCCAACTTATCATAAATGATCACTCTTTTTGATAACGGGACATCCCGGCTTAGTCTACTTAATTCTTTAAGCTCTCTGAAGTGTTATTCAAAGTAAGACTTTATCTGTTTTCACCAGCCACAGACTCTCTTAAAAAGGAGCTTACTTTTACTTCTCTTCGTCATTGATTTAAATTTATTTTACTATTATTTTTTTCCATTTGTCAATAAATTATTCGTATTTGATATCATAGTTTTCTGTAATGTTCTAGAATATGGTTCTGAAATATCTCGATTTCTATTTTTTATTAGGCTTTGATAAAATTCTTTTTTTTCTTCTGATAAAAATGATGGCAAAGTATAATCGTCTAGCAAGTTGTAATCTAAATAGCCTTGTTGTACTTTTTCTTGTTCTATATTATATTTTTCGCTTAAATAGTCAAAGAATATATTCATATCTTCTAAGAAAGTAGATTGTCCTGTAATTATAATACTATATGCACGGTTACTTTGGATGACTGCTTTTTGCATATTTTGTAAGTGGACTACAAATAACTGGGTCATAGCATAATTATCTTCTAAGGACATGTCCATATAATGCTTTTCATTCATTACCATTAAATTACTAAAAAATATTTTAGATAGTTGGCTTACTGCTGCTGCATCTAAATTTCTAAATGCTTCTTCTTGAATTAGTCCTTCTTTTATAAGCGAACTAAAATAGTCTGGATTTCTTTTAAGGAGTGTATTGAATGACTGTAACATACGAGCATTTTCTACAAAGTAGTCATCCTTATCTTCTCCGTATACTGGAAAATGATTTATAAAAGAAATTGGATCTTGATAGAGTAAGTCTTCAAGTATACTATCTATTTTATACGACTCATTGAGACCTAGTACTAGTTGAATCGCATCTAATACTTCGTCATAGTTCATATAGTTATTTTGACTTTGGGTTGATTTTTCTTGACTATAAAGCTCTGCATAAATCTCTTCTAAAAATGCGTAGTGGTAGCGACTAGATGCACACCAATCAAAACCTTTATTTATATATGGATTGGTGGAAATTGCAATTCCGCCATCTACTTTCGATATTTCCTCAGCTTCTTTTTTATCAATGCACGAATTTACAAAAACGTGGAAATCTGCATATAAATCTGTATTTGTATTCTCCACTTCTTTTTTTTCAACATAATATGTAAAACAGTCATCTGAAGCAGTGACCAATGGCAATCTGTCTGGGTACGTTGGAATTTTCTTTTTTTCAATAAAACTATAATCTTCTAGTTTACACACTAACTCTTCCATATCAAAATCAGGAAAGTCTGTTTTTACTTGTGCAGCGAAAGTTTCCAGAGTCTTAATTTTTTCTTCCACTTCTTCTTTTGTAAATGATTTTGTATCTGGTCCTGAGTATTCTAAGACATATTCTTGACTATTTTCATAAATTCTATCTGCAAGATTTTCCCAATCAATTGATTCATCTTTCTCATTATAATAGTCACTTTTTCTATGAGAGTCTATTTTAAGTTCTTTAAAGTCTATATATGCTGTGGCAGCGGTTTCTTTATTAATTGTCAGAGCATCTATATATCTTTCATCAAACCTTGGATCAATTTCCGTAAGCTTATTATTGCAAATCTCTTCTATTTTCTCTTTACCAAGTGGTGATAATGATAAAATCTCTTTATCTTCTATGTCAAAATAGATATCTTCTAAACTTTTACTAAGTTCTCTCTCTTTTTTATCTTCATTTTTTTGTTCTACCCTGAACTCCTTTGATTTTGCTAGATAATCTCCAATTGTCATTCCAATACCATTTGATGCTGTAACACAAACTAAAGAAAACAATATACTCTTTATTTCGAGTTTTTTCACAGTTTTCATACTAATCCCCCTTAAATGTGTATATTTTAACATATATTTGCTAATTTTTCAACAAAAATAATTGTAAGTGCCTTTATAGATGACGCTTTAATACTTTATTCACTTCCTGCATTGTCTTTTCTAGCGTTTCATTATTTTCAATGATGGCATCAATAGGACGTTTTTTAATATTTTCTTCCGAAAAGTCTTCGGAATCTGTTAAAAATCTACGACACATTTCACTATAATTTGGATTTTGTTGTCTTCTTTCTCTTTCTAGTGCCCTTTCTAATCTTACTCCCTCTTCTGTTTGAAATAAGATTGCTAATAAATTTTCCTTACCATAGTATTCTAAATAGTGATCATACCCTTCTAATGTATTTGTTGTAATATATTTATGATGATTTAATTCGATTGCTTTTGCCGTTGTAAAATAATACCAAGGTCCATTTACTGTTATATACTTTCTTAATTCAATAATTTTCTTTTCCTCCTCAAGTTGTTTCATTTGTTGTTCATCACAGAAATAATACTCTCTACCATTTACTTCATTTATTCTTCGTGGTCTTGTTGTATGTAGCACAATATTTTGAAGGTGGTAAGTATTTTCACTTAGTATACGATTTAAAACGGTATCTTTTCCTGAGGACGAAGGTCCCATACAAACTTGCTAATATAAATCAAGTACTTTTTATGAATTTTTATAACTTTTTTT
>CAJTXY010000043.1 GCA_910583685.1 uncultured Bacilli bacterium | reverse complement strand
AGGGTAAAGATTTGTTTATTAAGAAATTGAATAGATAATTAATAAAGCCTCGAAATTCGAACATGAAATTCGAGGTTTTATTGTGTACTCTAATTTTAAGATTATATGACAATTAAAAGTGATTAGAATGGAAAATAAAATGAATTTAAACTGCAAAAAAAATAAAAAAATTAAAAAGACCTTTGGCGCATTATATGCATATAACAATTTAAATAAAGAAAGTAAAGAGCCAGAATGGACAAAACTTGAGAATGCATTAAAAGATAAAAATATTACTAACATAGCAATTTCAGCGCCATATGATACTGGGAAAAGTAGTTTTATGTTAAGTTTTTTTAATAAATTAGAAGAAAGTCCGACGCATAGATTCCTCAGATTATTAGGATTGCGAAATAAAAGCTATAGGTTTATTAGTGTTCCTAATTTTTTCGAAGACATAAATGATAAAAAGAAAGGTGAGATAGAACTAGAAAAAGATATTTTAGATCAATTACTGTTAGGTAGTAAACCATCTAGATTGCGATTTCCTGATTCTTCTATCAAGAGAATATATCCAATTAGTTTTTTTACAGTGTTAATTAGCTACTTTATGATAGTTTTATTGATTGGAATTATATTTTCAAAGAAACTCATTCTAAATTCAAACACATTATTAAATATTATAGGATTAATAATTATTGGATTTTTCGGATTTATAATATATTATTATTTATTACATTTTTTAAATAAAATATCACTCAGTTTGTCAACAAAATTTAGTATTTCTAATACTACTATTGAAAGTAATTTAACTCCTGGTAATGAAGTAGCAGAAAGAGATAAGTTCGTAGAATATAACGAAGAATTAAGATATTATTTTGAAAAAAGTGGAGAAAGGTTTATAGTTTTTGAAGATCTAGATAGATATAACAATCCACTTATTTTTCAAAGATTAAGAGCATTAAATTTACGATTAAATAATACTTTTACAAAAAGTCCAATAGTTTTTATTTATACTTTAAAAGATTCGACGTTCTCTAAAAAAATAGATGATACTAGTTTTTATAATGAGAATTATGCAGCTGAAATGCGAGCTAAATTTTTTGATTATATTATATCTATTTTTCCACTCCATAGTTTGGAAAACAGTTATGATGTATTTATTAAACAACGAGATAAATGTAAAAGATTGTTAATTGATGATAAGTATTGTTATGGAATAGGAAAATATATACATGATAGACGTCAAATTATTACTATAATATCTGACGTAGATACATATGCTCAAAAACTAAAAATTTATAAGATTGAATTTGAAGATGAAAAAGATAAGCGTGAAGCATGTAATAAGCTTTTTGGATTAATTGTATATAAGAATGTATACCCTGATGATTTTGATAAATTAATTACCGGTCAAGCATTTTTAAGTCAGCTGATTGCAGATAAACAAGATATTTACAGAGTTATAAAGCAATTATGTAAAATAAAAAAAGAAAAATTTCCTACTAATACTTGGATTAATATATTTCAATATTTAAATAAAGATAATTTTAATTCTTTTTCTTTTTCAGATAAAGTTAACAGAGATTTAAAGAAATTATTCAAACATCCTATTCTTTTATATCTTATATCTAATGGTCTTTTGAGTGAAGATTATTATAATTATCTTTCACCTACTTATTTTTCTTTAAAATCACCAAAAGACAAAATGTTTATTAATAAAGTATTGAATCATCAAGTAATAAAAAAATCTGAGACTCTCGAGTATCCATCTGAAGTTTTGAATTATTTTAGACAAATAAATATTGATTATAGGTGTGCATATTCAGTAGAGTTATTAAGAGAAATGGTTAAAAATGATCCAGGGGCTTACTTAAAAGAAATAGAAGTTATGATTCATCAAATAGAAAGAAATAAAGATTTTGAATTTGTAAATAGATTATTTTTGAAAGAAACTGCTAAAGAGAATCTGGAATATATATTGAAGTATTGGGGAAATTTCTTAGATGATTTATTGGCTACTACGAATAAGTCTAGATTCAATATCATAGATTCAATTTTACGAATCTGGATTAAAAACCAAGAGAATTTTGATAGAATAACTAAATTTTTAACTTCTAACGTTGCCTTTTTAGAAGCTAATGAAGTACAACGTAGTATTGTTTCCCAAAATTATAGATCATCATTTGCTAACTTAGTTCAAAAAAGTATAGAAAATTATCAGTTTAAAAATATCACTTTTTTAGTTGATTACCCTGATTTAATGAAAACAATAGTAAGGGAAAATTGGTATAGAAAAAATTATATAAATTTTGAAATTATAATCACTAATTTAGAGGAGATTTTTACCTTAGAAAAAGTTATTAATTTTGTTTCTACTAAATATTTTGAAAAGAATATAAAGAATTATCTTACTAAAAATATAATAGCAGGTGAAGAATTAGAACAGTTGATTAAATATGTTGATCTAATGCCTAACATATACTTAAGATCAATTTGCTATTCTAAATTACGAAGTAATTATATTGATAAAGATAAAAGATTAAAAAAGCACTTGGATAATAAAATCAATGGTATAAAAGAACTTAAATTCTATAATTGGATAATGAACTTTAAGAAAACATCAGGATGGTTAAATGAATTAGCAAAAATAATATATTCTGATAGAAAGGTTACGAAAAATATTCGTAACTTAGAATCACTAGATATATATATGTATGTTTATGGAAAAGATAAAAAAGTTGAATTAGCTCTAAAAAAAGCTTGGAAAATGTATGAGGAAAGATTGCAATTATAAATTTATTTGTAAAAAAACACTAATGTACAAAAAATGCACATTAGTGTAAGTTATCGAGGAGTTGGAAAGCTTATAAATTTAATTATTTTCTCCCCGCATATAGTATTTTATCATGAGTTTTTTTAAATATAAAAATTATATGTATAAAGTTAAAGGAAACATATTTTCACGGAGTTGAATATTTTTATATTTATGAAAAACTTGATAAATCTATTTTTTATTTATATTATTATATATGCGTTATGATGAAATTAGGCATAACGGAAAAGGATTGTTGTCAAGATCTCGGTCCAGACTTTATTAATAATATTAGTAATAAAGTCAGTCCCAAGATCGGCTACTATAGAATATGTTTCTTGATCTAGGGTAATCCAGAAGACTCCCACAATTAACAGGAGAATTCGTATTCTAGGAGAGAGATTCATATTGGGTCCTTTCATCTTTATGGTAACATGAAGATACATGACATTACTGAGTAGTTATAATTCATCTAACTGTTTATTCTGTTATGAATTATAAGTCTGATTTTTTGTACCCACTGGTTAGGAACGCTATTCTCCGTTGCCAGTGGGTATCGTCATTTATTGGGGTAAGTATGAATATTAATGAATGGTTTAAAGATCCGAAAGTATTAGAAAAGAGTAAAAGAGGATATGCTCATTTTGATCTTCGAACTGATTTAAGTAAATGTAGAAACTATATTACTAAGCCTGAAAATATTGCGCATCATGGTTTTTATCCATTTATAAAATATGATCTTAAATATCATAAATATAATAGGACGGAAGGAAGAAAAACAAAGAAGCGTACCATTTGTTATGCATCTCATATTGATAGTTGTATTTTTCAATATTATAGTTGCTTGATTAATGAAAAATATAATTCTCGTTTAAGACAAGACGATATTAATAAAGTTCCGATTGCCTACCGAACGAATTTACATACGGACACCATTGCCGAATTTAACAAGCTGTATCAGTTTATGATTCAATACTCTTCTTCGTATATCATGATTGGCGATTTTACTAGCTTTTTTGATAGAATTAACCATCAATATTTAAAGAAGCAATTATGTGATTTATTGCAGGTAGATCGACTCAAGGCAGACTACTATGCAATTTTTAAGAGAGTTACCAACTATGACTATTGGGATTTAAAGGATATTTATCGTTTAAACAATCTTGATCTAAAAAAGAGAAAAGACAAAATTAAGCTAAATTCTAAGTTAAGAATTCTCTCTCAAAGTGATTATAAGAAATATCGCTCACATATTGAGCATCATCAAGATAATAAAGGAATTCCGCAAGGATCATCGATTAGTGGATGTCTAGCAAATGTTTATATGTTAGAAATTGACAAGATGATTAACGACTTCGTAGTATCGCATGGCGGTATATATAGAAGATATAGCGACGATTTTATAATTATTTTGCCGATGGCTACGAGTTCGTTAGATGATATTGAAGCAATTATTAAGCGTTTTGAATCAATTAAGGACCGAGGTATTTTGGAGCTGCAGCCAGAGAAAACGCAAGTCTATAAATTACAGAATCATTCGGTTATTAATATTGGACATCTGTTTACACCACGCCTGAATGAAAAGAATAAAACAATTAATTTTCTTGGTTTTACCTTTGATGGCACTGCAATAACAATTCGTGATAAAACGACGAGCAAGTATTATTATCGAATGGGACATAAGGCCAAAGGCGTTGCCCATCAATATTATCGAGGTAATGGCTACCAAGGTTCGGATAAATTATATCAACTGTATTCCCCAAATGGTAAGTATGGAAAAGGCAATTATTTTACTTATTTAAGTAGAGTGCAGAAGGCTTTCCCTAGCCAATCTATTATGATTCCAGAAGATAGGATTATGACTAAGATTAGACTTATTTTGGAGAAGAATAGGTGGGAATAGGAGTAGAATATAAATAAGTATTATATAAGAAGAAGGAGATATTGATGAATCAAATTATAGTGCCAATTATTACAATACATAGTATTTGTCAAAAAATTGCAAGCTATATTAATGATGATGAAATAATTGATTTGATAAATGCTTATATTACGCAATATCATTTAGATATTACAAAAGTTGAGGTCAATGATAATAGACACGGCTGGCAAATTCTTTGCGACAAAATTAATGATTTCCCAGATGCCAATAAGCTCGATTTTATTGGACAAATAGTAGAAGCAGACTATATTAATAATGAATATGATTTTAATTTTATAAATAAATTTATTAAAAAATATAATTATGAAGAAGTACAGGAAAAATTGTTTGAACAATTGGCTGCATTTACTTCTGATGCTGTAAAAGTTCAAGAAAATTTTGCTGAGAGATTAAAAGTAGATCATTTAGAAGCATTCCAATGTTGGAAACACAGCATCGAAATGCTTAAGGGAAAATATTATTCTGAGTCCGGAGAAGATATAAGAAAAACTTTTGAATTTTTACTACGTGACATTTTAGGTAATAAAAAGTCTTTAGAAAATCAAATAAAAGCTCCAAATCGTGATGTTATGAAATCAGAGATAGGTAAATATTTGAAGCAAAATAAAATTAATCCTCAAGTCATTAATTTTATTACACATCTTACGTCTGCAATTTTGTATATCTCTAATGAAAAATTTAAGCATGGAGAACCAACAGGGTTAACTGAAAATGATATAAGATTTTATATGAACGAGACATTTTTAATTATGGAATGGTTTCTTGATATTGAAGAAATGCGCTAAGTAACTAAGTTAAATGAATATGGTAATAAATTTAAAGGAATGGGATCGAGCACAAGCTTGGTCCTATTTTTATAGCAGGAGTATATTGTAATTATAATTTAGTATAAGAATTAACAAAGTGATAAAATTACGGTATTTGCTATAGTGGTTTTTATATGTTTGACGTTTATAGAAATAATAAATGTAGAATTAGTAATATTGTCAAAAAATATAAAAAAATATATAATTCTGATTGTACAAAAACATATGTTCGAAAACCTGAAGGAGTATAATTAATTCTATGCAATCATTAGATTTACAACCTACGAAAGATAATTTGGAAAAGACTTTAAAAGTAGATGCAATCGGAAGAAATAAAGATATTGCTATATTTGTTAATCTTTTATGTAATATAAAAGCACCTTTTTCTGTTGCTATTAATGGAAATTGGGGAAGTGGAAAAACTTTTTTTATTAAACAAACAAGTATAGTTTTAGATTTACTTAGTAAAAATAATTCTGAACTAAATATAGAAGATATTCCGAATATGCAATCCTTACAAAAAAAGAAAAATGAGTTTAGTTCGATATATTACGATGCTTGGAAAAATGATAATGATTGTGATCCTATTTTATCTATATTATTTACAATTTGTCATGAATATAAGAAACAATCTCCGCGAAATAGAGATATTAAAAAGGGGGGGTAATGAATATTGTCAGCGAAGTAGCAGATTTAACAGTTGGTAAATATGTAGATGTAAATGATATAAAAGAAATTGAAGAAAATGTCGAAAAAGACATCATAGGTAAAAAAATAATTGATCCAATTGAAAAACAAAAGAAATTATTTAATAAAATAAAAAATTTTTTCAATAATTTATTAGGAAAAAAGGATGAAAAATTAATTGTCTTTATTGATGAATTAGATAGATGTAAACCCAGTTATGCAATTAACTTAATGGAAAGGATTAAACATTATTTTAGTGATTCTAGAATAATATTTGTATTTTCTGTAAATATTGATCAATTAAAACATATGATTCAAAAAAGCTATGGGGTAGGGTTTGATGGTGAGGCTTATTTAGACAGATTCTTTAATCTTAATTTATCATTGCCTAAACCTAAAATGGATGCAGTTTATTCGTTAATGAAAATAAAAGATGAAGATATAAATCCGTGGATCGCTGAATCTTCTCAAAGACTTATAAGACATTTTGATTTTAGTTTGAGAGAAATAACAAGATTTTATTTGCAGGTAAAAGTAGGAATGGATGGATATTTTTCTCAATCTGATCATATTTATTTCCCTGAAGAAAATGCAAGGCTATTTAGTTTTATAGTTTTTGTTCCATATCTAATCGGATTGAGAATGAGGGATATTAATAAATACAATAAATTCGTTGCAGGAAAAGAATGTAAAGATTGGATTAGTTATACATCTAATTTTGATCGTGTTTATGAATGGTTACCTATTCTAAATCGGGATGAAGAAACATTTGATAGTAACGAAAAGAATAAAAAAATTTTGATAAGGAAGAGAAATTAAGAAAAATCTATCTTACTATTTTTTATTCTGAAGGAAAAGAGTCTGAGTTTAGTACAGGACAGATGCATTTTAGTAGTAGACAGAGAAGTGAAATAATACATACAGCTTCATTACTTTCAGATTGGATTAAATTAGAATAAATTCTAATTTTTCTATTTGTCTAGGAGTAATTATTACAATTTTTTAAAGCATAAATATTTAGGTAAGAAAAAATGTCAATAGATAATAATACAGAGATTCAAAACAATCTATATTGAGCTCTTTTCTTATTTTTTGATTCTGAACAAAGAAATATAGTTACTAGCCCTTGTTCATATGTAAATTTAACTAAAAAGGTACGAAAAATAATAGCCAAAGAAATTGATCCTGTTACTTTGACAGTTGATAGTAAATTAGCTGACTATTATATTGATGACGAAGATGATTCTGATGAAACGGATGATTCAGACAGTAATTCCGCAGATACAGAAGATGAGAAGACTGATGCGAAATCTGAAGATAAGTCAGAGACTAAAGCAGAAGATAAAGAGACATCAAAGTTGGATAATTCAGAGGCTGCCAGTGAAAATGCTAAATCTCAATCAAATGATGATAGCTCTTCAAAGAATGATGATAATACTGAAAGAACTACTGATAATTCCAGTCAAACACAAGATGGAAAAGTATATACAGGAAATTCAAATAAGATTATTGGTAATGCACGAACTCGTAAATACCATGTGCCAGGACAAGCTGGATATAATATGAATTCAGAAAATGCAGTGTATTTTGATTCTGAAGAAGAAGCTCAAGCTACAGGATTTGTCCGATCAAAAAGATAGTTATTATGACTATTACACTTTGAATACAATAGCTAGAAGTTTATTAATTACTATGCAATCGAAAAATAGGGTATGTCTTACGCATATCCTGTTTTTGTATACAGGTGAATTTGAAAATAAACGATAAAAAACTATTTTTAATCTACTATATATCTCTAAATATTTTTATCTATTGTTCTTCGAACACATATTCGATATAATTTGAATTAGTTAAAAACGAATATGCGTCTGATGATTGACAATAATTAGAAAAATTGTAGAATAGAGATTAAGAAGAGTGGCGGTGGACTCTAAGTGAGGCCGTTGCGGAAAAACACCTCTATTTTATTAATAGAGGTGTTTTTTTGTATGAAAGAGTTTAAAAATATTGATGAACAAATTGAGATTTTGAAAAATCGTGGTTTAGTTTTTAAAGACTTGAACTCAGCTAAAAGAT
>CAJTXY010000042.1 GCA_910583685.1 uncultured Bacilli bacterium | reverse complement strand
CAGCTAATATTGCAGTAAAAGTAGGAAGTACAACAGTAACGCCAAGTACTAAAACCTTAAGTGCAGCAACAACGGTTACGAATGGGAAACAATATACACTAACTCTTGGGGGAGTGAAAGGAGAGGCAAGAATGTCAATTGTAATTTCTGCAAATACGTTAAAAGATGGAAGTGGAAATATGAGTGCAGCAACTACTATCTCTACTGGAGTTGCTGCTTCCTATAAAATTAAAGCCTTAAATGGAAATGAATATGTAGATGCAAAAGAATGGGGAGGAAAAGCATTACCAAGTGGACCAACAACTAGTTTTAATTTTGTTATAGCTTATGGCCCCAGCTCTAATTTTGTACTGGATATTACACAAGCCCAATATCAAAATGGACAAAATGTCTTTTTATATTCTAGATCAGGAGCAAGTAACCAAAAATGGTCTTTTGTTAAAGAAGGAGAAAAATATTATAAAATTAAAAGTGCAGGAAACGGTAATTATTATTTAGATGTGGCAGGATGGTCAAGTGCTAGTGGTTCTAATATACAAATTAATACTGGTGGTACAGGTAAAAAAGGAGGACAAAGTTGGACCTTAATCGAAGCTGATTATGATCAGTACTATATTAAATCTGCATTAGGAACTTGCTTAACCGCAACAGGAGGTTCAAAAGATGGTTCTAATGTTGCAGCAACTACCTGCAAAAACGCAAGTAACCAAAAATGGTATTTAATCGTAGAGGAACAGATTGCTTAGGAAGATGAACTATGCAGAAAAGAAATTCCATCATATACTATATTGAGGTGAACAAAGGTGAAATCTATTTCGATACAAGATATAGATAACATACTGAAAAATGAAAACTGCAAAGTAATAGATATTAGAGATAATTATGTATATTCAATGGGAACGATAAAAGGGGCAATCAATATTCCTAGTAATTTTTTAATGGTAATGCCCGAAAAGTATTTAAGTAAAGATAAAAGCTATTATTTATTTTGTGATTATGGTGTAAAAAGTAAAAAGGTAGTATCATACCTATCTAATTTAGGATATGATGTTTATAATATTATAGGAGGTTACAATAGCTATAAATAGAAGCATTCAAAAGTAAAAGAATGCTTTTTCTTTTTCCTTTCCTTTTAAAAAGTCCTTATTTGTACTATAATATAAATAGGGTGAAGAAATTTGATAGAAATCATTAATTATTTTATAGATTATGCAACAGACTTATTAAAAATGGGAGGACCTCTTATGGGGATTCTTTTAGTGTTTTTGGAATCCATCATTCCCATTCTTCCCTTAGGAGCTTTTATTACTTTAAATATGAATGCTTTTGGCTTTTTCTTTGGATTTTTAATATCATGGAGTGCAACTTGTATTGGCTGTTATGCATCTTATTTTGTATTTTCCACCTTTTTAAGTAAATATTTCTATCAATTCATCTCCAAAAAAAATGCAAAAAAGATGAAACAAAGTATGAAAAAAATAAAAAAAATGCCCCTTGGAAATCTGGTAGTGTTAATTGCATTGCCCTTTACTCCCGCATTCTTAATCAATATTGCATCAGGACTTGCCGGAGTAAGTAAAAAGAAATTTTTAATTGCCATTTTAATTGGTAAAATAGCAATTGTCTACTTCTGGGGATTTATCGGTACAAGTTTCTTAGAAAGTATGACAGATATTAAAACGATTATTATAATAGCAATTATGTTAATAATTGCCTACATTATTTCTAAATATATTAGTAAAAAAACAAACATAGAGTAGAGAGGATGATGATATGAATATAAGAAAAATTTTAAAAAATCTAGATCAACTACCAATTGTAGAAGATTATAAAAAGGCAATCGGATGTCTTTGTGACTATAGACATCTACCAATTTCTCCCTCAATGATAGAGGATGATAAAACACTAGTAGTTTTTAGTAAAAGTGCTACAAAGGATTATCACCTACTAGTACAAACAGCTAAAAACGATCTAGCAGAATTAGACTACCCATTTGCAATATTAGGAAATCGTAAACAACTAGAAAATGAAAGTATAATTATGCTAGAAAGATTTGTTTTTTGTTGTGACACAAGAAAAATGCTTACAAAGAGAAAAGCAACAATTGATAGTACAAAACTGTTAGATGCGATAGATGATAGTTCTTATAATATAATTATTTGGGGAAGAACTCACGGTATTCGCCAAAAAAATAAAAAAGTAAAATCTGAACATAGCCTTTTAAATGAAGAGTATAAAGAAAAATATAATATAAGAGAAGAAGAGTTAAATATAAAATTAGAAGAATTGGATGAATATTCAGCAATTAGCAGTGTAGTTTCTACTATAGACTTAGAAAAAGAGACTTATCAAATGATTATAATGCCAACAGGAGAAGTAGTAATGCTAGGAGTAACAGATGGAAAATATCATAAATTTCCGAATATAGAAATATTTACAGGAAAAGATATGGAAGAAGTTCCTGTAGAAAGCTTTGATACAAAATTTTTATCAGGTATGAAGAAAAGTAAGAGAGGTAAATAAATGGATTATATTATAATAGGATTGTTAGTTGTTATTTTGGTTTTAGTAGTAGTTTCTCTATTTAAAAATATTAATGAAAGTAATATTACAGAACGTCTAGGAAGACTAGAAGTAAATATGATGAAAGAGCTAGGAGACTTTAAAAGTGATTTAACTCGTAATATGAATGAAGATTTTCAAAAGTTAAATGAACAAGTAGAAAAAAGACTTATTTTAATTAACGAAAAAGTAAATGAACGACTAGACCAAAACTTTGAAAAGACCAATAAAACTTTTACATCAGTAATTGAACGCTTAAGTAAGATCGATGAAGCCCAAAAGAAGATAGAAAACCTTTCCACAGATATTGTCTCTCTCCAAGGAATTCTAACTGATAAAAAAAGTCGTGGTATTTTTGGAGAAGTAAATTTAAAACACATTTTAGTAAGTGTTTTTGGTGAGAGAAATGATGCATTATACCGACTTCAGTACCAGCTCCCAACTGGAGTAATTGCAGATAGTGTTGTTTTTGCCCCTCTACCACTTGGAACAATTGCAATTGACTCCAAATTCCCACTAGAAAACTACCAAATGATGGTTGATAAAAATAAGTCGAAACTAGAAAGAGAGCAATATGAAAAGTTATTTAAGATGGATGTGAAAAAGCATATTGATGCAATTAGTAGTAAATATATTATTCCTGGTACCACCGCCGATCAAGCGATTTTATTCTTACCAGCAGAAGCTATATTTGCAGAAATTAATGCCTATCATCAGGACTTAATCGATTATGCATATAAAAGACGTGTTTGGCTTACCTCACCAACAACACTAATCTCTACACTAACAGTAGTAGAAATGATTGTTAAAAATATGGAACGCGATAAATATACATCAATCATTCATGAAGAGTTAAATAAATTAGGACTAGAATTTTCTAGATATAAAGAACGTTGGGATAAACTTTCACGTAGTATCCAAACAGTAAATAAAGATATAGAAAATGTCTCTATCACCGCTGATAAAATCACGAAAAAGTTTGATAGTATTAATCAAGTGGAGGTTAATAAATTAGATTATAAGGAAGACGAATAGTCTTCTTTTTGTATAATTAAAAAAATAAATTGTATACTATAATTAGGAAAATCATAAGTATAAATAAGGAGTATTTATAATGCGAGTATTTTTCTTTTTAGTCGGATTTGGCCTTATGACAATTGGTTGTACTTATATTATTACTTATTTAAATCTATTATCATTTGGCTACACTTACTTAGAATACTTAGAATATATTACTACAAGATTAGAATGTTACTATACGATAATTGGTTTTCTTATGATAACAATAGCAATTTTTTATAAAGGAGAACAAAATGATAAACATATATGATATAATTCTTAATTTTTCAGAGGCGAGAGTATATGAGTTTTTTGAATGGGATAAAAAAGATAATATAGAGCATATAAAAAAGATCCCTTTATTTCGCGTAACTTCAAGAGTTTTAAACGATATTCTACATAAAAAAGTAGAAATGAATCAGGGATTTCTAAAGGAAATTCAAGATAAAACAGAAATATTTTCAAAAACCACAGAGGAATTAATTGAATATGCCTGCCTTTTTACCGATCTATCTAGAGTAATTGCAGTGGAATTTTCAGAAAAGGGAATTAATTTATATAAAAGCTTTCTATTATTAGATGAAGAAGAAGAACTATTAGATATTGCAACAACTTTAACAGTAATTACTCCTAATTATAAAATAAAAAAAAGTATGGCAAATACTAAATTCTTAACTAGAAAAGAAGAGTTTATTAAAAATTATTTGTTAAAAGATTTAAAGGCAAGCTATACAAATAAAAACTATCATAAAATTAACTATATGTATGAAGAATGTTTTTCTTATAATGACAAAAACATAGAGGAAAAGTACCAAGAACTAGTAAATGATATTAATACAAACTTTACAAATAAATATCTAAACTTATTTCAGATCCTAAAACTTTCTTCTAAAAGGAAAGTAAAATAGAGAAATATTACAAGTCTGTTTCTTAGAAAAAGAAGCAGTCTTTTTAATATTTATAAAAATAAGATTGAAAAAAATCAAAAACTATGATATTATAACACATCAGTGAGGGGGAAATTTATATGGATACAATGGAAAAACAAAGATTATATTATAATCAGCTAAGAAAAAGATATTCCCAAGTTTCTAAAAGAATAAGGGAAAATCAAGTAGAGGATGAGGAGATAGAAGAACTATCCGCATTAAGTATGGTAAAAGGTAAGAAATCAAAAGAAGATAGCAAAGAGGAAAATGTAATAGAGTTTAAACCTGTTCAGTGGGAAACAATTTCCTCAGAGAAAACAGAGGATGAGAAAAAAGAAGACAAAAAAGAAGAAGAAGAAAAAGCAAAGAATAATAGAGAAAGCTTAGAAGATAAGTTAACTAAAATAATTGCCGAAAAAGAACAGGAACCTTCTTCAGAAAAAAACTTAGAAGAGTCTAGTGAAGCAGATGAGATAGTAACAATTGGTATGATGAAAGAAAAGAGAATGAAGGAATTACACGAAGTATTAGAAACAAGGCTTAACGAGCCAGCTTCATTACCAAAAAGTGAAGAAGAAAGCTTTAAAGAAATTTTCGAAAGAAAAATGCAAGAATCATATGCAGATAAAAAAAGTTCATTCTTTTTAAGAATGAAGGAGAAAACTCATACATTTTTTCATTCAACTTGCGAAAAAATATTAGAAACAACATCTCAAATAAAAGAGAAAATAAACAAAAGAAAAAGATTATCTACTAGACTAAAGGCAGCTGCAGCAGCAATATTTATATTTATCACTGGTGTTGGTATTCACTCTTCTAATAGTACAGAAAAAGAGACTGATTCTGCATCCATTGCTATGAATCAAATGGTAGACTATCAAAAAGAATCTAATATAGAATCCTTATTACAGGTAACAATAGAAGAACCAGATTTGGTAAAAGATATAGAAAGTTTTGAAAAAGAAGATTCAAACCAATATGAAGATTTAGAAGATGATACTAAACTTTTATTAGGAAAATCAATTACATTAAACGAAAACAAGAAAGTTTATATGACAGAATATGATGCTTATTTTGAAGAAAATGCCTTATCTAGTTATTATTCAAGTCAAGATGAAAGAGTAATTATTGGCGCATTGATTTCTAATGGGGATAGTATGATGCGTATCTGTGCCAATGAGGAAAATGCAAATTCAGTAATTCAAGATATGTTAGATAACGGTGGGGAAGTTGTTAGTATTCTAACTGCAAATAAAAATTATGTTTTATCAGATTATGATGGTAGTAAAAAATTATCGTCAGAAGAAATTAATCAAAGTGCAGAAGGTTGGTATAATATAAATGACATTAAAAAGGAAAATGCTAAAGTACTTTGTAAATAAAATAGTAAGGCTAAAAATAGCCTTTTTTTGTTGAAGATGATATCAAAAATATCAATAAAAAAGGCTATTCTAACTGTTCCGCTAAAATAGTCTTGAAAAATGAAGGAATTTTAATCAATGTCGTAATTAATTTTCATCGCTTCTCTAACCTTTTCCATTTGTTCAGTAGCCCTTTTTTGAGCAAAGGCAGTACCATCTTTTAAAATTTGTTTTACAGTATCTGGATGTTCTTCGTAATACTTTCTTTTTTCTCGAATTGGATTTAAAAACTCATTCATAGCAGCAATCAATTCTCTCTTACAAAAAACACAACCACGACTTCCATTTTTACATTCTGAACAAACGGTATTTAGATTCTTTTTATTAACGAGATTATGATAATAATAAACCATACAAACATCTGGATTTGCTGGATCATCCTTTTTAATCTTTTGTGGATCCGTAACCGCATTCATTATTTTTTCAGTAATAGTCTCCTCTGAATCAACAAGGAAGATAGCATTGCCAAGAGACTTTCCCATTTTCTCATTTCCATCCAATCCCTTAACACGGGATGTATTACTTAAAATTTGTTCTGGTTCTTTTAAGATTTCTCCATAAATAGAGTTGAATTTTCTAACAATTTCACGACATTGTTCTAAAAGAGGAAGTTGATCATCCCCAACTGGAACAACCTCACCATTAAAGGCGGTAATATCAGCTGCCTGTGAAACAGGGTAACCTAAAAAGCCATAAGTAATACTTTCTCCATTTGTGCCAAACAACTCTTTTTTTTGAGCAATCTCAGCCTTTACTGTCGGATTTCGCTCAAGTCTTGATACCGTTACTAAATTAGAATAGAAAACAGTAAGTTCTGCAATCTCTGGAATTTGGGATTGAATAAAGAAATGTACCTTTTCTGGATCTACTCCAATAGAAAGCAAATCCATTGTAATTTCATATACATTTTTACGCACTTTTTCTGGATCATTAAAATTATCAGTTAAAGCTTGTACATCGGCAATCTCTAAAAAAAATTCA
Source organism: uncultured Bacilli bacterium (assembly GCA_910583685.1). Classification (GTDB taxonomy): domain Bacteria; phylum Bacillota_I; class Bacilli_A; order RF39; family UBA660; genus MGBC119817. The sequence continues at coordinate 1,935 of CAJTXY010000042.1, read as the reverse complement.
TAATCATCCTGTAACCTTTTCCAATTTTCTCCTGCCCCAAATAAATGACCTAAGTGTAAGTTCCCCGTAGGTCTAAGTCCAGTTAATATTGTCTTTTTCATAATATCACTTCCTTTTAATATTCTAACACAGATACTCTTTTGTGTAAATTAACACCTTAGAATCAATTGTTATTCTAAAAATATATGTTATAATAAGAAACACATCAAATAGGGGGACAAATATGGGTAAAATAGTAATAACCAAAAAAGGACTAAAATCATTTTTGTTAGCAGGAAGTTTTGCCTTCAGCCTATCGGCAATTACTACTCAAATAATGCTGGAAAAGTTAGAGCATAAAGCAAAAGACACAACAGGATTAGAAATAGAAATAGATGAGGGTATAACTTTAAGTGATGTTTATATAGATAACAGCCAATTAGAATTAAGCAAGGAAGCCCAACAGGCAATTAATATGATATGTAGTGAGGAAAACACAACTGGAGATTATATTGATCAATTAGAAATAACTTTTGATAGTACCACTGCAGCATATGCAGATTATGCAAATATGAAAGTAATACAACATCAAAATTCTAAACTTTATGATGCTTCCCAAAATACGATCAATTGGAATGCTTTTATAGAAGAATGCTATAAAAATAGTAAAAGGGAAGCTTTTCATACTCCAATTTATGAAGTACTAACAAAAAATGAATTAGAAGAAAAGGTAAATACCTTAAAAGAAACATTAGAAAAAGTACAAGAGGACTTTCCTGACTATGATATTGCCACATTAGCTTGTAATCTAGAAGAGTGTAGTATAAATTATGATAAGGAGAAATTAGAAGGTGTGATTGCAAGAGTTGAAAACACCAAAATTTTATATACCGAGGAAACTTATAATAAGAAAAATAAAGGAGAAAAAAGACAAACGGATATTCATGAGGATATTCATTTTATAATATCAGAATGTGGTGATATAAGAAGTCAAATATCTTTTTCGAGAGGAATCTCAGGAATTTGTATTGCTCTAGACTATAATTCCTTTAACAATAATTGCTATGATAGTTTTGATTATACCTTTTTAGAAGAAATCTATACGGAATTATATTCTTGTGAACTAGCGGGAATAAATCAAAATAGTTATATGTACTATGACGAAATACTATCAACACTTCAATTAGCGTTAGGGCTAGATAATGATTATCAAATAGATGCCATATTAGAAAATTTAGTATATAAAGATCCTATTTCTTTCATTAAAAACTTCAAAGTATATGGAAAGGACAAAGATTCCTATTTCATACGTAACTGCCAGATGTTAAAAGCTTGTGACATCCTGCTTGATCAAAACAGTTGGTATCTAGAAAATTTAGAAGAGGCAGGACTAAAAGAAGGCTTTAGTGAAGAAGGAGTCTTTGAATTACAACAACTGGCATTAAACCAAATGACAAGAAATTTTTTTAACACCTTAATTGTCGCAAATGAAGAATATAAAGACAAGATAAGTTTAGAAGAGAACCTTAGCTTAATACAACTATTTTCAGAGTATCTATTGAGATCTAGCATCTCTTTGATAGAAGAGGCAAAAGTAGAATATGAATTACAGGAAGGTAATATGTGTCGTTTAAACGATACGATACTTTCAAGTTGTAAAGATACGATGTTTGCTTATCTAGAAGAAAAGTATGAAAGTACTAATATGAAAGAAAAATATAGTGCCTTATATCCTATAAATAAATTAGAGTCCTCGTTAAATTTTCTATCAAATGAGAAAAAGGATTATTATAATGCTCTAAGCAATACCCGCTATGATTATACAGCAAGCTACAAAATACCTTTACAAAAACATAAGTAAATTATAAGATATAAAAGAAAAGAGATGAGATAAATGGGAAAAATAGTAATTTGGTACTATAAAAGTGTAAGAAGTAGATCTAGTTAGTTAGATTG
>CAJTXY010000041.1 GCA_910583685.1 uncultured Bacilli bacterium | reverse complement strand
TATAGAATTAAAATATAAATAAAATGGTGCGGTTGAAATTACAATAAAGAAAAAAATGTAAAGATTTGTCATCAAAACTCTACATTTTTTTATTATAAAACTAGTATCTTATCTTGATTTACCCATAGAGCTCTCTGCAACAAAAGAGGTAACCTCTAGTTGTTTTTGTACAGCAATCTGTTGCATTGTCTTAAGCTTATTGGCCATCTTTTTCAATTCTTTTTCCTTTAAATAATGTCGATATTTATTTTTGATTTCTAACCGAAATTTTTCAATTAAATTCAAAGCCTCATGAAAACACACCCCAGTCTCATCATCAGAAACTAGCAGTTCAGTCAATGTCTTAATCAATTTTTCATATTTCGCCATTACTTTTTTGGAAACAAGACTAGAAACAAATGCTTTATCTATCACTAAAATATTTTTTATTGCCATACCCTCTATTACAAACTTATGCTTTCCCGAGGCCATAGGATACCCATCAAAATTTGAAAGATGACCACTTCCCACTTTCTTTTTACATTTAATCTTATACCCCATTTTCCTCACTCCTTATTCCATAAATCTGGACGTCTATTTTGAGTTTTTCTTAAGCTTTCCTCTCTACGATAAGCCTCTATCTTTTTATGATCACCACTTACCAAAACCTCTGGAACTTCCATACCTCGAAAATTTCTTGGTTTTGTATAATTAGGATAATCCAGTAAATTTTCATTAAAAGACTCATTTCTATGTGATTCTTCCTTAATTACTCCTGGAATTAACCGAACAATGGAATCAACAAGTACCATACTAGCATACTCCCCACCAGTTAATACATAATCCCCAATACTAAGTTCCAGATCAGCAAGACTACGGATTCGTTCATCAAAGCCTTCATAATGACCACAGATAAAAATCAAATGCCTCTCATAACTTAAATCATAGGCAATACTTTGCTTATAGCAAACACCATCTGGCGTTAACAAAATCACCTTACTCTCTTCTGTTTTAATAGCATCGATACAATCAAAAATAGGTTGACAAGAAAGAACCATTCCACACCCTCCACCATAAGGTGTATCGTCTACTTTATGATGCGGATCCAAAGAATATTTTCGAAAATCAACTAGATTAATTTCTACTTTATGCTCTTCTCTTGCTCTCTTTATAATAGAATGCTCAAAAACTTGTTCAAACATTTCCGGGAAAAGTGTTAAAATATCTATCTTCATATAACAATCACATTCCTTTTATTATAGTAACAATAATCTCCTTCTTTCGATAATCTATCTTTTTCAAAAAAGGCGAAGAAAAAGGAATTAAATACTCTTTTTCATAGATCTCTACTCGAAGTATCTTATTAGTAGGGCTAGCAAGAAACACCTCTTTAACACTACCTTCCTCGCCAGCTGAATCAATGACCTTATACTCTAATAATTCACTATCAAGGACCTCATCTTCTGCTAAATTTAATGTCTCTTTCTCCTTATAAACCTCTTTTTTCATCAAAAACAAAACATCGTTAATATTAGTATAATGATCTAATGTTATCATATCATAATTTTTATGTTTTCGGTAACTAGTAATTTTATACTGCTCATTTTCTATGATAATAAAACTTCCAACCTGAAAGGCTTTTTCTTTAAAAGGAAATTCAGAAATAATTCTAATTTCTCCTTTAATACCATGAGTAGAAACTATCTTTCCAATATAAACATTGTCCATTAACGTCTCCCCCTCAATTCATAAAGCAAAATGCTAGTAGCAACCCCTACATTTAAACTTTCAACATTATGGTTCATTTCAATCAATAAATTTTGATCACATAAATTACTAATTTCATCTCGCACCCCAGAGCCTTCATTTCCAACTATCAAAGCATAAGTATCATTATCCCTAATTTCTCTAACATCTGCCCCATATTCCACCTTTGTTCCATAAATAGGAATCTCTGCTTCTTTTAATTGCAGAATCACATCCTCTAAATCTCTTCTGACAATATTAATATGAAATAGCATTCCCTGCGTTGCTCTTACTACTTTAGGGTTATATAAATCGACAGTTTTGGACGATAGCACTATCGTATCAATATCAAAAGCAACGGCACTGCGAATAATAGTTCCTAAATTACCAGGATCTTGTATGTCATCTAAAAGCAATACTCGACTACCCAACTCATCTTTCTCTGGAATTTTTTTACAAAGTGCTAAAATAGAAACTGGATGATCCAGTGTAGAAATTTTATGAATCACTTCCTCAGTTGTATAAACGATTGGGACATCTAATGGCACTACCTCGTCTTGTTCCAAAATAATTTCTTCTACGATTCCCTTTTTATATGCTTCTAACACCAAATGCATTCCTTCTACAATAAACTTAGAAGATCGATCACGATACTTCTTCTGTTGCAATTTAATATATTCCTTTACCTTTGGATTATCAATACTCGTAATTAACATAGACCACCTCTAAAACGCTTTCATTTCTTTTCTTATTCTTTTATAATCAGGACAATTTTCTTCTACTAAATGCCAAAACTCACTAGAATGATTAGGATGTATAAGATGAGAAAGTTCATGAACAATCACATAATCCAAGTATTTAGGATCCCGTTTCATAAGCTCCAAATTTAAAGTGATCACTTTTAACTTCGTATTACAAACACCCCATCTAGATGTCATTTTTCGCACTCGCAGACTAGGATAAGGAATCTCATAAGTAAAATCATTATATAATTGGTTTAAATGATCTAAAAATATTCTTTTCGCTTCCTTTTTATAGAACTTATCAATATCAACTTCCCTATTAAAAAAAACTTTATGCTCCCCAAAAATAATCTTATTTTGATTGGTATAAACGATCTCATATCGCTTACCCAGATAATGAAAATCACTATTATTAATATTTTTAACTTGCTGAGACTCTATCATCTTCAAAATAGCAGTTTTTCTTTCTTCAAGTAATTTTTTAATACTTTTATCGCTACTAAAGGTATTAGTCGTTACATAAATCGTTAAATCCTTTTTGACTCGAATATAGGTATTTTTAGTTGTTTTCTTTTTTTCGATTTCTACAGGGTACGAAATATCATTGATCACCAAATACATCTACATCACCAACTATATTTTACAATAAATATAAAAATACGTAAAGTTTTGCTTTACGTATCTGTAAACTATAAAATTTAATAAAAAGTTCCCAAGTTTATAATACCTTATCTATTTTCAGAAACGTCCACCACCTCCACCTCCTCCAAAGGAACCGCCTCCAAAAGAGGAACCGCCTCCAAAACCAGAAGAAGAGGAAGAAGAACTTGACGCAATAGAAGACCTAGAAGAAGATAATGCTGTACTAACAGAAGAAGAAATTGTAGAGTAAAAGCCAGCCCGCATTAGACGATTGGTATAATAATAATCTAAATAAAGATTACTACTCTCATCAATATTCATAGCATCCATTCGAATCTTCATTGTTTTCTCTAATGTCTCTGCACATCCCAAAATAGTAGCATAAACCAAATATTTTCCCCATAATTTTACTTCAGGAAGTTCCTTTTCATCCATCATTCCAAAGTCTTCCAAAAATCTCTTAAATGCTTGCCATTTAGCATATTCTAAAGCCCCCTTCTCTGTTTTGAAAGAGTAACTCATTGCAAAAAGGAGCTCAAAAATACCAAAGACAATCGCTAAATAGCCTAAAATAAATCCAGTCTGAAACGCCACATTAAGATAGACAATCAAAGAAGACATAACCCCTACAATAGCAGCAATCACCTGGCTCCTATGCACCTGATCAAAAAAGCCTTTTTGCTTTCCCTCTGAAATAGCATTTCTCTTCCAAATATGATACTGATTAATAAATAACTGAGCCTTGTTAATATCTTTCCCATAACTTTTTATTTTTGCAAGAGAAACCTGCTTACCATCTCCAATAACAGAAATAAAATTCTTACACAACACTTCCTCATTCGGCGTAAAACCTGCCATATCAGGATCAGTTAAAACTAAAAAATAATCTTTCTTAAGTTTGGGGTTATCTTCTACCTTTAAAGCCTTTTTATGAACAAGATTTAAAAGGGCAGCAGACATCCCTTTATCAGTTACTTGTTTTTTTAATAAATATTCTAGTATCTCGGGACCATAATCACCTGGAAAATCACGATAATAATCCTGATGAAAATCCACCTTATTGTTCTTTTTCTTAGAAATAAGAAAATAGAAAAATGCTAAAAACGCCAATAGAAACCAAAGAATAGTAATACCAATAACAATAGCATTTTGCCTTTTAATCTGATCTCTAATTTTATTTGCTTCTTCTGCTGATTCCTTCTCCACTTTCAAAATAGAACTTCGTCCATCTACACCACTAAATTTAGTAGCAGTCGATACCATACTTTTATCAAACATCATTCGAACAGTAACAGGATTATAAGCACCTAGAAAGTCATAATAAATATAAGCCGTTTGATCATTCTCACGCGTAATTTCACCATTGAGTATATTTTTGCTACCCTTTAGAAAAACTCGTAAATCAGAATCCTTCTTTGGTAAATTCACCCATACTTTTAAATCATCAATATTCTCCTCATAAGAATCCCCTAAAATATTCCAAGCAATTTCTGCAACATCATTATGAACAACTACTACATCTTTAAGAGTATAGGAAAGATAAAAAGCCTTTTTTCTACTTGCCGGATTATAAATTTTTAAATTTACTCCATTCACAGTATCTATCTTCTCATAAACACCACTCATACCAGAAGAACCATAAGACACTTCCCTATATTCTCTTTCACAACTACCCAAGTTATCTTCATTAAAAGTAAGTGAAGTTTCACATACCTTCAAGTCGACAATAGCACTTCCGTTATAAATACTACTACCTTTAAAGTCCTCATAATCCCCAGTAAATTGTTTAACAGAAGTATTTTGATATTCAAGATTTCGAAGTCGCCCATTATACTCACCAGAAAGCTCCGCCACTTCAACTACCTTGATAGAACCATCCTCTAAAACATCCATACTAATATACATTCTTTTTGTATTATCTTTAGCAAAAACCGGGAATGGTAATATAAAAAAGCTAGATAATAACAAAATAAAAACTAATTTTTTCTTCATAAGCATTCCTCTTCTCTACCGAAAAAAACTTGCAAAATGCAAGTTTTATTCAAATGATACTTTTGGTACATTCCTCTCTTCACTTGCAATCTCAAAAAATGATGCTTGTTTAAAATGACACATATTTGCAACGATATTAGATGGAATCACTTCTACTTTATTATTATATTTCAAGACTGTATCATTATAAAACTGTCTCATTGTACTAATTTTATCTTCACAATCTTTTAAGTCATTCTGTAATCCTAAAAAGTTCTCATTTGCTTTTAATTCTGGATAAGACTCGCTTAAAACCATTAATCTAGACAACGCTTGTGTAAGTTCTCCACTTGCTTTCATCTCTTCTTCTGGAGTTTTAGCGCTAGTAAAAGTATTACGTGCTTTTACCACATCTTCAAGTGTTTCCTTCTCATGCTTTGCATAACCTTTAATTGTCTCTACTAAATTAGGAATTAAATCTGCCCTTCTTTTTAAGTGTACATCAATCTGAGACCATTGATCCTTCACTCTATTCCTTAAAACAATCAAACTGTTATACGTTGCAAAAAACCAAAGTAAAATAAGTACAATAATAACAATAATTACAATTAACCATACTGGCATATTTTTCTCCTCCTTATACTAAGTATACGCTTTCTATTCTATTTTGAAAAGTAAAAATATAGAAATTAGTAAAAAAAGAGAAGTATTTTACTATTTATGACAAACTCTAATTCAAAATAATTACAAATTGTATTATCAATGTATATTTTTATTAATTTGTTCTACACTATGATTAGGAGGATGATACAATGGACATTAACATAAGAGACCATATTATTAATAATTTTAAGGGAGATAACTATGATCAACTTCGCAGTGCGATTGAAGAGTCTATTGCAGAAGGCGATGAGGTAACACTACCTGGTATGGGTGTTTTTCTAGAATTAATCTGGGAAGGTGCCGATCAAGAGATGAAAAATAAAATGCTAGATATTATTAAAAAAACCGTAGAAGAAAAAACTAAAAACAACAGTCAAGAGTCAAACTAAACTGCTGTTTTTTTATTTATTTTATATTTTTATCATACTCAATATCAGAAATTTCATATCTTCGATTCTCAGAAATAGCCTTCATTAATTTATTGGCACCATAACCAACAAAAGCTAAAATAAAGAAATATAAAATCCCAAATTTCGAAAAAGTAGGAGCTGATTCTGTAAATAAATCAATTAAAGAAGCACCAACACCCATCGAAGTAACAATAGTTAAGCTCTTAACAGATTTTTCAGTTACTTGTGACTCTAAATTACGAAATAGTTGATCAGCAGAATTTAAATAACTTTTTGTCATTGCCCAAATCTGTTGCATATAAGAAACAGTATTAATCAAAGTTTCATAACGATAACCAATAAGATCAAGAGACTCTGCCAATTTTTCATCATTTTTTGCAATTTTCTCGCGAGTTTTAATATAAGTATTCATCTGATTAATACGAGAATCAATCAAATTAACAGTCTTTTTATAGCCATCAATCTTACTAGTAAAGGCAACAATATCTTTTCCTTTAACTTTTGCATTTTCCTTTACGGCATCAATTTTCTCCCAAATAATACGATGTAAATTTAAATAACGATGAAGTTGTCCTTTAAACTCACGTATAAAAATTTGTTCTTCTACATATCTCTCAATTCTTTGAAAGTCTGTTGTCTTGTGATTAATAAAATAGTATTTATCCCCTCTTACAACATCATAATCTTTATTTGAAAATTCAAAATATTTCTCTTTATCTGTTCTACTAAGCAATGCCTGAATATTTGCTTTTGTTGCCTTATTTAAAACAATAAAGTATGGGTAAATAGTTTCAATATTGGCAAGTTCTTTTGGCACTGGTGCACCTAGACTAAACAGATAACTAATAGCAGGAGAAAGTCTATTCTCATAATAATCAGCCAAAGTATCTATATCTTTAAATAAGGAAAACTCATTTACATCAGTATCACTTAGTACAATGAGACCATCTTCAAATATTTTTACCTGAATCCCATCTTGTGTTGTAATCATCAAGTATTCAAGACCATCAACCCCATATTCTATTTCTTTCATATTTAAATCATTATGCAATTTCACTAGCCTTTTCTTATCTAAGGCAAGTTCTGATGTGCCTTCACGAACAAAGTCATAAATTTCACTAAGTTGCAATGTAGTTCTTTGATACCACCCACCGATATAAATCTTTTCAATATTCATAAAAACCACTCCTACTTGTTAATTTCTTTTTCAAAAAATCCCGCTTCATCCAAGATAAAACCAAATCTTTTATAACACTTATGGGCAGGAACCCTAAAATTTTTAGACCATAGTTTAATTGTTTTGCATCCTTGTTCAATACAAATTTTTTCTATAATTTCTAACATCCTAGTCCCAAGATGATGGCGACGATACTCTGGCTTTACACATACGTGATTCAAAATCGCAAAATTATTCATACCTTCAAAAATAGTTCTAATAATTGTAATCTTCGTAAGGGCAATAATTTTATTATTTTCAATTCCAACTAAATAAATATTATTAGGATCATTCTTAGTCGCAGCAAATATTTTTTGAGCATAAGCAAGTGAAGTATTTTCTTCAAAACATTCATTAGTTAAACGAATCATTCCCTCCAAATCTTCTTCTCTTGCTTTTCTAAATGTTACTTCCATCTCTACACTCCCTCTTATTCTATAATTTCTACTTTTTTAGCATAACATATTTTTTTATGTTGTGCTACAACTTTCGACAAAATTATAAAAGAAAAGAGGAAGTTCCTCTTCAATCCTAAACAATTATTTATCAAAGCCCTGCACCTGTATCATTATAACTATAGGTATGACCTACAAACCAAACCTTATCACAATCACAACTAGCAAAATAACTTCCCCCATTTGTAATAGCCATTTCTTCCGCAATATAATACTTTTTAGTATTAAACGAAGAGATATTTAATGCGGCAGTATACCATGTATTAGTGGCCGATATTTTAACCAGTGCATTCTGGCCGCTCAGTGTTGAAATAAAGGTATTTCTGTTTTCTGTAATTCCCACTCTAAAATTGGGAATAAAACCACCTTGATCACCATCACACCAAATACTAGCATATAAGAAATCAAAATCCTTAATTTCATACATATTAGTTGTAGATATTTGCGTATCAGAATTTATTATTGATGCTCTTTTTTGAAAAGTGGTAGTTCCGTTAGCAAATTTAATAGTAATCCCAGAGCCAGCCTGCCCCATAAGTTCTTTTTGGTTCCCCATTCCTGCCGTAATATTAGTGTTAGGATATTGATGAACAACCATATCATTTCTCTTCCAACTAGGATAAATTGTTACACTTTTACAGTTAGCATTCGTAGTAAATGATTTTGTACTACTATTTAAAGTGGTCTTTGTTCCACTACTACATACTAAGGTTGCCCCTTGATAAGTCCAATTAGAACTACCTGGTGTTACAGAAAAGGAAACGCTCTCTCCAACAGAAGCCAATGTTTTAGCAGATGCAGCACTACCCCCTCTAACCGTAGCCACTCTAATACTAACTGATTTTACAACTACTGATGTTGTAAGGGCGGAAGCCACATTTGCATTACCACTTCCATCTTTTAAGGTATTTGCCGCAATGGTAATCGATATCGCCCCATCCACTGATATTCCAGAAAGCGTTAGCGTATACTGCTTTCCATTTGTAACCGCAGTTGCAGCACTTAAAGTTTTAGTACTTGGCGTTACTGTTGTACTTCCCGCTTTGACTGTAATATTTGCTGCTGTTAGGGTGGATGTTACTGCCCCTGAGGTATCGGTTCCTTTAAAGGTTATTTTTACTGTACTTCCTGATCCTACATTTCCACTAGAAGGGCTTACACTAACTAAAGTCCACACCGGTTTTGTAGTATCAAGTGCCCTCGCATAATAAGTAGTATCACCACTTAATGCTACTGCTTTTCCTGCTGCCGTTCCACTAGTGGCAGTAGTACTTGTCGACCAAAATCCTGTATTATAACCTGTAAGTTGAGTAACAGTCGGTAATGTCACATTACAACTTGTTGCCTGGGCTGTTCCATTATAGGTTGCCGCAATGGTACAAGAGTCACTCGTCTTTCCTATGGCACTGACTCCTCCATTTTTGGTATAGGTTGCTTTTCTTGTCACTGCTTCTTTTCTAGTAATTGCATAATAGGTTTTTCCATTGTTCGTAGCATCAACTGTTAATGTCGTATTGCTTCCTACTTGTGAGGAAGTAGCACTTGCTGTTTGGTTATAACCTACTACTGTTGGTGTTGCAGTTGGAGCAGTAATGACTGGAGTTGTAACAGAACAACTTGTCGCTTGTGTTGCATTATTATATACTGCTGCTATTTGACAGCTTTTACTTGTTGCAGCTACTGTATTTCCGTTAGCATTGAAGTTTACTACTCTTGTAATCTTCTCTTTCTTATAAATAGCATATAAGG
>CAJTXY010000040.1 GCA_910583685.1 uncultured Bacilli bacterium | reverse complement strand
CCATTGGCATCATCTCCTCAAACGAAAGTACCACCGCATATTTAACTTTTTGTGCTAGATATTATTTTAACAAACAAGTATATCTTTGTTCTACAACAATATTAGTTTGAAAATATACTTCCAATAGCTCGCTTAAAGCATAAGCGGCTAAATTGCGGTGAACAAATTAATAATTACAAATTAAAAGTCGCTATCAACTTTCCAAAAAGTTACTGAGTGGCTTTTTTTGTATGTTAACATTAACAGATTGAAAACTTTATCTAAAAATAAAAAGCCTAGAATTCTTATTTTCTAGGCTTTTTGTATCTTATTTTTAAGATAATGCAGGATCATTTAGGATTTTTTTATAGTCTAATTCACTAGGATTTTTTTTAGTATCATTTTTAACTCTATTGGCCGTTACCTTTTTACTCTCAGAAGAATTTTTAGAATGCTTAATTTTTTTTGAACTATTAGCTACTGATTCCTCATTAGAGGCAGAGGTTTGAGAATTCCTATTTCCAAACAATCTAACATTCCCATTGTCAATAGCACTATTTACTAAAAACTCTTTAAAATCTACATTCCCTATTTGACCAATAGCTGTTTTTATTAGTGCACGAATGGATTCACTCTGATTACCTTGTGTTCGTAACCATTGATCCTCCGGACTACCTTTTACTATTTTTATAACTAAATTTCTTTCGTCTGTCATTTTTTACCATTCTCTCTTATTTTTTATTTAATGATTTGTCCAGTGCTTTTGCTAAAATTTCTAATCCTAACTCATTTGCAATTGAAGAGTAATCTTCTCCAAGCCAAACAATTGTAGCTGAAGAACGATAAGTCTTTAAACTATTTTTGAGTTGCTTTTCAAAGTCGGTTTTTTCCATCAATGGTATTGAACCACCACCAAATACATATATAACATCTAGATGATCAGTTGTGCTTAGAATACGATTGAAACTACTAATAATATTTCTAATTAAAGATGGTGTAGCTGTTGATTCAGCTTTTAAAGCAAATTCTTTATTTTCTTCTTCAATTTCAGATGATGGTTGGCTGTTTAGTAGTTTTTCAAATGCTATAACATCTTTAACAGTATATCCTTGTGACACTTTAGGTAAATATCTCCAGGCACTTGATAGAACGTCTCCATATCCATTACTGATACTTAATGAATTAAATGCGTCAGATTTACCATTAATAATTAACGAAAACTCTGTAGTTTCAAATCCAACATCAATTGCTAGACTATCTTTGTTAGAGTCATTAAGTAATTTTGTTTTATCAATAGTTGGATATTTTTTATTCAAATATCCTTTAATATATTTCTTTAAATTTTCATCAGCATATTTAATAGCAATAGCTGCTGCAACTTCTCCCTCTTTGTAAACCTGAACATCTTTGAAGTTGATAGTTACAGAGATCTTATAATCAAAATTTTTAAATACAATGATATGGTTGTTATTTATAAATAATCCTCGGTAAAATTCTCTGTCCGCAGGATTATTTTCAATATCTTCTATTGGTAAGCTGGTTGCCATCACAACATTAGCTGTCAAAGGTGAAAAAATGTCTTCGCCTTCTTCATAAGCATGCTGCACCACTTTGGCTGCAATGGTACTTAATGGAACCATTTTAGCAGCAGGCATATGTGCTTTTCTACTTCTAGAATTTAAGTCAGTAGAAATTCTATCAATTGTTGAGTTTTGAGCAGCCTTCCCTACTAAATAATGTTTACCATCTATTTCTACATTCATCTCATTTAGTAAATTATGGATTGTATTTCTAACAGCATTTTGGTCTGTATGATCAATTGCATCTTCAATATCCTGTTCTATAGGAGAAATTACAGTTGGTTGTAATATTCTCTCATCGTCTACAGTCATTTTTAGATTTCCATAGCCTAAATCATTTGCGACAACAATATTTTTTTGTTTCATTATAAAAACCTCTCCTTAAGTCTAATTTAGATATCAATACTTTATAAGTAATAAATAATTATTTTTGCGATGAAATATAATTATTTATTAACTAAATATATCTTAATACAATAATCTTTAATTATCAAGTAATTATATAATAAATATTTTTACGTTATTTAGTAATTTAAATATAACTAATTTTACATTTTTATTGTAAAAGTAATTATTTTTGCGTTATTATTTAAATATTTTTTATTTATTTTTGCAATATCTTATATATAATTATTTTTTATTTCAACGATCACTGTTTTCGTGTTAAAATGCAAGTATCTCCTTTTTGGAGTTTAATAGGATATCAATAAATGTATCTAGTCAAACGACTAGATTGAAAAACGAACAGTAAAATAATTTTACTGTTCGTTTTTTATTAATGAAACTTATCAGGAATAGAATTGAATGCAATTCTAATTTTCTTAAAAAGAGTTCAAATGAATGAAGGAAAAATTTTAAATGAACCAGCTCTTAAGTTTGAATTTATTGATTTGAGACACGCTAATACTGATAATCAAGAAGTTCAACAATGGATTGAAGAAACATATGCCTGTGGCGGACAATATACAGTTTACACTGTAGCAAATATTATGATTATCATATTTACATGCTTTATTAAATAATATAAAAATAATATTTTTATATTATGATTATCGTTTTTAAATAATATTTATATAATATAAAAACATTGAAAAAGACGTTGAGATAATCTCAACGCCTTCCTTAGATATCTAATTCATGCTATAATTACTTCTGAAGATTGATGTAATTACATTCAATAGTCAGGTTGGTAAATTAGCTTAGTGCTACTATCCCAACACAGGTCCAAGTGTGTTGCCAACCAGCACCTTAACAAAAAGTTTCCGTAAAGGACACCTCTTCGTTATAAATTAGGTTTGCGAAATTTCTGACCTGCACTATTAAAATTATAGCAGAATAAAGCCTAAAAAGCTGCGTATTATCAAGCTTTTTAGGCTTTTTCTATATGCAAATTTCTGTACTTTGTTTACAAATTGTAACTTTTGATAATAAAAAGAGGGTAGCACAATTGGGCATTATTAACAAAAATCATATTTTGTAAATAATATTATTATCGTATAAATGTAATATATAAATATTATTAATATAATATATTTATACTGTGCTTTAAAATATTTTAAACACATAGAATATTCAATTTACCATTGACAAAATAGATAGTCTATCAATATATTGTAGGAAACCATTAATTCAACAATATTTTGTTGGTGCAATTAGAAAAGCTTTGTCTCAAAAGTATAGTTGGGGTGATTCGATTTCTAAAAGTAAAATAAAGAAAGACATTATCTCACTCCCCATAGATAAGAAAGGTGATATAGATTTCCAATACATGGAAATCTATATTAAACCTGTTCAGAAGCTTACAATAAAAAATGTAGTTAAATATAAAGATAGAGTGATAGCTAAGACAAAAGAAATAGTTAATTAGCTGTTGCATAAATTTATTTCAAAAAGGAACGAGATTTATCAACTCGTTTCTTTTTTATTGCAATAATAATATAAGCATAATGTAAAAAACAGCATTTTTATATTATCATTGCCATTAAAGACATACTATTATTAATAATACAGAAATATTATTAATAATAATATAAAAATATTATCTTTATATTATTATTAATGCTATAGGTATGATATTATTGATAATATAGAAATATGATTAATAATAATATTGAAGTTACTAAACTTAGGAGTTCTTAAATATGACAAAAATAATCACATTTGCAGCCATTAAAGGCGGCGTGGGTAAAACAACTCTTGCTTACAATTTTGGATCTTGGCTTGCAGATAAAAACAAAAGGATTCTATTTATTGATTTTGATCATCAATGTAATTTAAGTCAAACTTATAATATTTATGATCAAAAAGGAAGCGTAGGTAACATCTTACGTCCTGAAAATGAAGTCATTATTCAACATGTGGCTGATAATATTGATTTAATTGCTGGTGATATGCATTTAGATGATATAGAGACTACGATCGAAAATAAAACAAATAAAAATATGATGTTATATCTGTGGCTATATGATAACTACGAAAAATCTAATATTTCATCTTATGATTACATCATAATAGATTGTCACCCTGATTTTAGTACGGCTACTAAAAATGCAATAATTGTTAGTGACGATATTCTTAGTCCAATAACTCCTAGTGAATATGGATATAAAGCTAAGTACAATCTACAAGAACGAATTAAAGAATTAAAAGAAGAAGCAATTGACTTTACTTCACATAAATCCTATGTAACAGCTAATCTTTACTACATAGCCAATATGTTGAAGCATAATACAACATCTTCACGAGAATTATTAGAAAGTTTGAGAGAAGAAAAACAAGCTGGTGACGATAGTTGTATTGCCTATGTGCCGTATAAAGAATTGTTTAACAAATCGGAGTTGAATAAAATTTCATTAAGCGAAATGAATAAAGATCATAAATTGGCTCTCCAACAAAGGAAGTTTTTTACGGAAATATTTCGAACTTTTGAAAATATCGAAAAGACTTTGTAAATCTTTGTAAATGTATGTAAAGAAAGGAAACTCAAGATGGCATTTAAACCAGACAAAAATATTGCTAAGGCTTTAAAACAATCTAATGATATTAAAAATAATTCTTCTGAAAATAAAAAAAATATATCTAAAATTGATTATTCTGAAATGATTAATTTTGTATCTAAAAAGAAGACAAGTAAAGTAGCTATGTCAATTACTCTTGATTCAGATGTCAAAAAGGGTATTCAAAAATTAGCAGAATTGAACGGATATGCCTCTGTATCTGCATATATCAATGACTATTTTAAGAAATTAATAGAATTAGCAGAAAAGTAACAGTAAACTTCCTACTTATTACATTGATAGTGAGAGGCGAGACAAATTTCAACGGATTGCTGAAAAGCATGGATATCGATCAGCAAGTGAATTGTTAAGAGACATAATTGATAATTTAAATTAGATGTTTTTAGACAATCAATCTTCAAGATTGGTTGTTTTTTTGTAAATTTTAAAGGAACACCATTTATGGGAATAACTCTGATGATAATAATTTTTTATTACTTGGTTGTATGCTATACCTTTAATACCTTTAATATATATTACCTTTAATATCCTTTATATACTTTTATATACTTTTATATACTTTTAGACATTCTGAAATGCCTACTATATCAAGCTTTTAACAATATAAGAAACACCATTTATAGGAAAAGAAACACTATCTATAGGAAAAGGAGCACTATCTATAGGAAAAGAAACACTATCTATAGGAATAAGAAACACCATTTATAGGAGTTAAAGAAACACCATTTATGGGAGTTAAAAACACCATTTATAGGAGTGGATAACTATTTTAAGGTAAACAATTTGCAAAGAAACACCATTTATAGGAGTGGAAAAACTTATTTATAGAGACACTGTTCTAGAAAGCCATAAATCTCTATTTAACTATTCATTGCATATCAACACCATCTGGAGTAATATGGTGTTGATATAATAGAGCTAATAAAGGAAAAATAATTATGGGGTCTGAAAAAGAAAAGAAAAATCAGCAATTAGATATTTTTGAAATATCGAATATCAATAATATAGCTAAAATAGACAATCGAGTAGTTACTGAGAATTTTGCAAAATTCTCAAAAGGGTGGGGAGCTTTTGATTTGGATTGGTGGACCATAGCTATGAGTCAGCCTGTGGGACACGATGATCAATATATTGCTATTCCTACAGAAAAAGTTAAATCTATTTTTTTAAAAAATAAACATACCCATGAATCTCTTAAGGATTTTGTTAGACGTTCAAATAAATCGTTGAGTAAGTTTCTTGATATAAAAATTGATTTTGAACAAGAAGATAAAGATAAATTAGCGATGATAACCGCTCATATATTTGATGCTAGTTATATAGATACGGACTATAAAACTATGCTAAAAATAAATCAAACATCTCGACCTGTTTTTAATCAATTTAAAAGTTGGACAAGATTTCCTGTGAGTACCATGGCTAGTTTACATACTGCTTATTCGAAACGGTTATTTATTTACTTAAAGCAGTGGCGTACAGTAGGAAAAGTATCGTTTACTTTAGAAGAGTTTAGAAATAATCTTGATGTACCCAAAAGTTACAAGCCAGGATCGATCGACCAAAAAATTATTCTGCCAGCATTAGAAGACTTAGCTCCATATTTTTATCAATTAAAATTAGAAAAAACGTATGCAAAGGCAAAAAGGGGACGAAAATTATCAGGATATGTTTTTAGTTTTAGGCCAGAGCCAAAAGAAAAGAAAGATGTAGGATTATCTAAAAAAATTGAAGATTGGTTTGCTATCTATTCTATAGTAGATAATCGATATTTATCTCAGGAACATAAATTTAGGGCAGTCGATAGATATAGAAATGTTAGACTAGGATCTACCAAAAAGTATTATAGTAAGCATCATCCGCAAACTATCTTTTTGGATCCTACTAATAAAGAGGACAGGAAATATACAATAGCAACATTAAATACTTTAAGTATTACATCTCTACAAACCATAGCTATTGCTTACGAAGAATTACTTAAAAAAGGTAAATTAAAAGAGTGGGATTTCGAGGATCTGTATAATATTGAAAAAAGTCTTTTTTGTAAACAAGTAAGTCTTATGATTGAAACATCGAATGCTAAGGATCCATATAAGCCCAGCGAGAAAATCCATACTATTGCTTCAAGATTAATTTCAAAAATAGATATTGATAAATTCGAGCAGAATAAGATTGATATGGAAATAAAAATAATAATAAGAAAAGAATTTGGTAGTTTTGTGCGAGTAGAAGATCATCGACCACCCGAAGTAAAAGCAATGTCAAAAGATGAATGAAAAATATAAATGGGAAAGTCATAACAACACCATTTATAGGAATGATTTCTAAATGCCTTTGGCTAGAAATGATTGTAATAACATTCTCATGGAAGGAATCATAAGGAATACATGGTAGACCACATAATAAAAAGGCTTTAATTTAAAATGATTGGTACCCTTTTTCTGAAGCTAAAGAAGTTTAGCGGTGTTTTAAAAAGGTTGAAAGCAGATATTAATAAACGAAGATAAGATAGGGAAATATATTCAAATGAGATAAAGTGAATGTATTTATCCAATATTTTCTAACATTAGACCGGGGGATTTATGGTAAATAAGAGATCAAAAGTAACAGACTATATTTCAGGGAAAGAAATCACAGCTGGACCAGAAGAAATTGAAGCTGTTCAGCCACTATTAAAGCAGCTAGTTAATGATTATAACTATCCTAAGAATCATATTGTTGCTCATCCACAATGGAAAGTTAAGTCACGACCTTCTGATAGGACAAAGCAATATCCAGTAGATATTGCTATATTTACTGGTAGTAAACATACAGATGACAATTTATATGCAATAGCTGAATGTAAGAGAAAGACAAGAAAAGATGGCTTAGCTCAACTGAAGATATATTTAAGTTTAAGTAACGCTAAATTAGGAATATGGTTTAACGGAAAAGAATATGCATTTGTTCATAAAATCGTTAAAAACAATGAAATAGAGTTTCAAAATATTAGTAATATTCCATTGTGCGGTCAACGCATTGAAGATCTAGGTCTATTTAAGAGAAAAGATTTAATTAAAACGAATAATTTAAAACCAGTATTTAATACTATCAGAAATTATTTGGCTGCAAATAATATTGGAAGTACGTTGGATTCAGAATTAATGATTCAACTAATTAATATTATCTTTTGTAAAATCTATGATGAACGATTTACAAAGATGGACAGTATAGTTCGCTTTAGAGCTGGATTAAATGAAGATGCAAAGAGTGTTGCAGATAGAATAAAGACGATATTCCAAGAGGTAAAGCAACAATATTCAGATGTGTTTACTGTCGATGATAAGATCACACTATCTGAAGAATCAATAGCCTACATTGTAGGACAATTACAGCAATATTGCCTAATAAATGCTAAGCGTGATGCTGTAGGAGATGCTTTTGAAACATTTATATAACCCTCATTAAGAGGCGGACAAGGACAATTCTTTACACCAAGAAATGTAATAAACCTGTTAGTACATATGACTGATCCAGGTATATCTAGCAAGATTATAGATCCTGCTTGTGGTTCTGGCGGTTTCTTAATAGAGAGTTTACGATATGTGTGGCATAAAGAAAGAGTCCGTGACCAAGAATTAAATTGGCCAGAAGCTGAAATTTCTGCTAATGAACAAAAAATTGCAATTTCTAATTTTAGAGGTATTGATAAGGAACAATTTCTCGCCAAGACCACCAAAGCGTATATGGCATTACTTGGAGATGGACGTGGCGGTATTTATTGTGAGAATAGTTTAGATAGACTGAAAAACTGGTCTAATAATGCACAAGCTAATATCCAGTTAGGAACATTTGATCTAGTACTTACGAATCCTCCATATGGCTCTAAATTAAAAATAAATGCCAGAGACATCTTAAGGCAATATGCTCTAGGTTATGAGAAGAAGAGAACAGATAAGCTATTAAAGTCTCAAACTCCTCAAGTTTTGTTTATTGAACGTAGTCTTGAGCTACTGAAGCCAAATGGAATATTGGGAATAGTTGCACCTGAGAGTATGTTTTGTAATCCATCACATCAGTACATAATGGAATACATAGAAAAACATGCTGAAATTGAAGCTATTATCTCTATGCCAGAAGATCTATTTCAACCACATACTCATGCTAAGACATGTGTAGTTATAATGCGTAAATTAAATGTGAATAAAGTTGGAAATAAAGAAGTTGTTGAATCAATAAATCCAGATGACGAAATTTTTATGGGTATAGCTAACTGGTGTGGTCACGATTCTCGTGGGCTAGAAATACCTAAAGATGATATTCCTAAGATCCAAAAACAATACGAACTGTTTAAAGCTAACAAATTAAATACCTATAATAGTTTAGGCTTTACAGTACGACAAAAAGATATTGTTAATCATATATATTTGCCAAAATATTATAATCCTGAAATTAAAAACCAAATATCTTCTTTAATGAATGGTTATGATCTGGTAACTATTGGTGATTTAAAAGATAAGGGTCTCATTAGTATCTCAACTGGAAATGAAGTTGGAAAATTGGCATATGGTACAGGAAATATTCCATTTATACGGACATCTGATATAGCAAATTGGGATATAAAAATTGATCCTAAACAGGGGATAAGCGAGGATATATATGAGGGCCTTAAAGAGAAACAGAATATTAAGCCATACGATATTCTAATGGTCCGTGATGGAACCTATTTAATAGGAACATGTGCAATGTTGTTACCTGATGATGTAAAAATTGTATATCAAAGTCATATTTATAAAATACGAAGTAATGATTTTGATAAATTAGATCCATATTTGTTACTTGGCTTATTATCATCGCCAATTGTTAAACGACAAATTCGTTCAAAGCAGTTTACTCAAGATATAATTGATACTCTCGGTGGAAGAATTAATGAATTAATTCTTCCGATCCCTAAAGATAAAAAACAACAAGAAAATATAATTAATAATGTTAAAAACGTATATAAGAAAAAAGAAGAGACTAAAAAATTGATGCGAAAAATTGTTACGCAATCAATTCCTGAA
>CAJTXY010000039.1 GCA_910583685.1 uncultured Bacilli bacterium | reverse complement strand
AAAAAAATACTAAAAAGGTATTTTCCCTCCACCATTTTTTAGTATTCATTATGCCACCTCTTAGCAATTTTCAAATTTTCTAGTTTTTATATTTTTTAACTAACATACAAAAAAAACGCAAGTTTTTACGTCTTTTAAATTTAGCTAATAGCTTTAATTTCAATTTGATAACTTCCATTTGGACTTTCTACAGTAACAACATCTCCAACCTTATGATCAATTAATGCTTGTGCAATTGGAGACTCATTAGAAATTCTACTTTCAAATGGATCAGCTTCCTGACTACCAACAATTTTATATTCATCTTCTTCATCTGGATCATCCACATATTGAATAGAAACAGTACTTCCAAGTCCCACTACATCTTTTGGAACATCAGTAATAATAGAAACATTTTCTAACATTTTCTCAATTGTTTTAATTCTAGCCTCAATTTGAGCCTGCTCATTTCTTGCCGCATCATATTCTGCATTCTCCGATAAATCTCCCAAGCTCCTAGCCTCTTTAATAGATTGTATATTCGCAGGACGTCTTACATTAATTAAGTTATCTAATTCCTTTTTTAATTCATCTAACCCCTCTTGCGTTAAATAAACTACATTTTTATTTTTCATTTTCTTCACCTCGTAAATCGTGACGTAATAAATAATACTACATCTTACTCACAAAGTCAATCATTTATTCATTAATTTTCAAGGTATTTAGAGATTTCACATAAAAACATAGCATCCGTCATCCCACTAATAAAATCAATAACCATTCTCTTACAAGAAGTATGCTCTAAATATGCCTGATCTTGATAATCCAAAAAAATTTGATAAACAATACTATTATGATTTTCCTCTAAAATATCTGTTAAATAGACTTGATAAATCATATTCATTCCTTTTCTATAATAATCTCTCTGCTCTTTGGTAGTAGAAACTTTATAAATATTTTCATAATTAAATTTCTTTAAATGAAACAAGGCCTGAAAAACTTTTTCACTTAATTCAATATACGGTTTATTTATACTATTTTCAATCACATCTAAGACGATTGTATTAACAATTTCGCGATTACAACTTCCCAGTACCTCACTGATCTCTTTTGGGATATCTTCACGTCTAAAAAGTCCCAAATGAATAGCATCCTCAATATCACGCCCAATGTATGCAATAACATCAGAAATTCGAACTACACACCCCTCCAACGTCATTGCAGAATATTTACTAACGCAATCTAAACTATGATAACCTTCTTCATATTCCCGTAAGAATTCTTTAACATCTTTTTTCATTGGACAATAACGATTTTCCAAAATTTCTCCATTATGACACATAATTCCATCTAGAACCTGAACACATAAATTAAGACCAATACCATTATTTTCTAAAACCATTAATTCTCTAACACTTTGAATATTATGTCCAAACTCTTCATCTAATTCCCGTTTTGTAATTTCATTTAATAAAGATTCTCCTAAATGACCAAGGGGTGTATGACCAATATCGTGTCCTAAAGCAATTGCCTCAATTAAATCTTCATTTAAAGCAAGAGCCCTTCCAATCGTTCTTGCTATTTTACTAACCAATTGCACATGCGTCATTCGTTTTGAAATATGATCATTTTCCATAAAAGAATAAACCTGAGTCTTATCACTATATCTCGTGTAAGAAAGACTATGAATAATACGATCTGTATCACGAAAAAAAGATGGTCTTATATCTTCTTCCTGCTCTTTCAAACGAATAGCCTCACTGTTCTTAGTAGCATAAACAGAAAGGACTTGCTCTTTTAACAAAAAATTCTTTTTTACATCCTCTAAAGCATTCACAAAAACACCTACCTCTTTATATATTTGAAATGATAACAAAAGTATCTAATTAAATGTCTTTCCTTTCTCAAGCAAACGCATCATAGAATATTTAGGAACCTCTTGAGCAAATTTAATTTTAAGCACTTGTTCAGGATGCCTAGCCACTTCCATTTCATTCATCTCATCATCATAAATTACATCGATTACCTTTTCAAAAACCTCTCCATTTGGAGTAAAAATTTCCACTCTATCTCCTACCGTAAAATAATTTCTCTCTACCATAATAAGACATTGCCTCTCTTTATCATAACCAGTAATAAGTCCTAAATAATCTTGATTAGAAAGCTCCTGTCTTCCCGTATAATACTGATCCCTTTCATCTGCTTTATCTATAAGGTAATGAGTAGAAGTTTCACGATTAGCAACTCTATCTAAAGTCTTAGCATACCCTTCCATCTTACTATCTGTTAACGTCCCATTATAATAATCATCTATTATTTTACGATAAGTTCCAATTACTGTCGCTAAATAATACAAAGACCGCATTCTACCTTCCACTTTAAAAGAACAAACCCCAATATCAATTAAATCAGGAATATATCTGGCTAGATTTAAATCCTTGGTAGCCATTGTAAAAGAATGTTGATCATTTTCTAAAAATGAAAATCTACACACTTGGGCACAACCTCCACGATTCGCATCTCTTCCAGTTACATAATTAGATAATGTACATCTTCCACTATAACAAGTACACATCGCCCCATGAATAAAAACCTCAATATCCATATTTGTATTCTTTATAATCTCTGAAATTTCATTTTTGGAAAGCTCCCTCGCCAAAACAACTCGAGCCACTCCCTGTCTTTTAAAAAACATAACTGCAGCGGAATTAGTTGTAGAATTTTGCGTAGAAAGATGGACTTCCACTTGAGGATAATGATTATGAATATAGGAAATCAAAAAAGGGTCACTTACAATAAAAGCATCAATCCCAGCATCCACGATCTCTTTAATATACCCCTCTACTCCTTCCATATCTTCATTATGAAAAACAATATTTAAAGTAAGATAAACCTTTTTAGAAAGACGATGGGCAAATTCACATCCTTCTCGAACTTCATCAATAGAAAAATTAGTAGCATTAGCCCTTAAACCATATTTCTCTCCTCCAATATAAATAGCATCTGCACCATAAAGTAAATTAAGCTTTAACCGTTCTAAATCCCCCGCTGGGGCTAAAAGTTCAACTTTTTTCACTATTTCCCCTCCTTTTTAACTCGATAAATAGTCTTATTATTTAAAAAGATGGAATCCACTCCTAATATTTTATTGACAACTGCTAAAAGTTCATCAATAGAAATACTTTCCTGTAAATATAAATTAGTTGGTTTTAAAAGTCTCATAAATAATGTATGATCCATATAACTTTCATTCAAAATTACATAATCAACTTTCAAATTCTCCAAAATACTATAATGATTTGGAATCATCTGAGAAAAGAAACTAGTACCAGCCTTATCCTCAGTTACCAAATAGTTTTGATCTCCTACTTTTTCATAAATATTTAATTGATTATTATGTTTACAACCATTTATCTTTTCATAATTGGTAAGCAAACTTCTTCTAGAATGAGCAACAATGGGTTTAGAAACCAAAGTATAAAAAAACTTCATCTTTGTCTTCCCAACCAATTCCACTATCTCTTCTTTTGAAAGTTCACCAGCAATAACTGCATAGTCCACCCCATTTTGTAAATAAAAGTCACACGTTCTTGAATTAGTAACCATATGAGTTTGATTCCAAACAAAGGACATTTGAAACTTTCTTTTATATTGAAGTTCTAAAAAAGCTAAATCATAAAAGAAAATTCCTTGAATAGACAGTCCCTCAAGTTCTTCTAAAATACTTTCAATTTCCTCTATTTCATCATTAAAAACAGTCTTATTCATAACAACAAAAAACTCTACCTGACTATACTTTATTTTCAATTTTTTTATGTCCTCTAAAGAATAAGTTTTTTCATACGACACAGAATAATTTTCAAGAGGCAATAAAAAACTAGTTTGTCCACATTCTAAATATTCATTTAATAAATCAGTTGTAGCCGCAACTATACTTTTCATATTACAAACACCTTCTTCAAACAACTTCTTGGGCCTATTGTATCATAAGCACAACAAAAAAGAAATAAGACTTCCTTATTTCGAAAATTGATAATCATCCACACGGTTTCCTGGAATATCCTTTTCCTTCTCAGAGGTTCCAGCACTATCACCAGTTTGCCATTCTATCATCTCTTCTGTTTGGCTAGCGACATTCCAGCAAGCAGTAACATTAAAAGAATCATCTAACCATCCCATCGTAATATTAACAATCATTGGTAAAAATATAACAATTAAAGATGCCAAAACACAATTAATAATTGCTTTTGTATGTTTCTTTTCTTCAGGATTTAGCATCATCTTAACAAACATTAAAGTAGCACCAACCAGCAAACAAATAGGAACAACAATTTGAATCATCCCCATTACTCGCTGCACTACACTGAGCATAGAGGCAAGTCCATAATCTCCACAAACTTTAATCAATTCACTAGATTCTAAAATATACATATCATCATCCCTTTATTATATAATTCTCCGAACGGTCTTAATAGTTCTATAAGTGGCATTATCAGTAATTTTAATACCACTTCTAGGACTGGAAGCATGAACAATCTTATTTCCATCTCCCATAAAAATAGCAACATGACCATGATAGACGATAAGGTCTCCTGCTTGAGCCTCGTTATAGGCTACCTCCCGCCCCATATTCGCCTGCGTTAAATCAGTACCTGTAATATCATAACCAAAATGCCGATAAACTCCAGAAGTAAATCCAGAACAATCAACACCACCACCACGTGCAAAAATATCTTCTAGTGATTCATTGGCATTATGGCCACCACCCCAAGCATATTTTTTTCCAACAAAAGTTAATGCATACTGTACAATATCTTTTCCTAAAGTAGATCCCTTTGCCTTTTTATCACTAAAATGATAATCAGACAAATCTTTCTGGACAAACTTTTTTTCTCCAGTAGAGGTAGCAACATCATATTGATCTGTTGCATCTAACTGTGCTTTATACTCCTCAGCCATAGACCAACAAAAACTAACATTAAAAGATTCCTCTGTCCACATCAAAACAAGATTAACAACAAAAGGAACAAAAATACAGACAAGTGCAGCCATCACTTTGTTCTTCAAGCCAATAAATCCCTTTTTATCATCAGGATTAATCATAAGTCGAATCAGCCCCCATATACAGGAGACAACTAAGATAATAGGAACCACAAGTTGAAAAATCGCTAAAATCCTCTTCAGCACAACTAAAATAGAAATGAAATTGTAATCACTACAACTACCCATTAAATCCAAAAGATATAGCATTTTCTTCACCCATTTCTATGATCATTATACCATATTATTTTGAAACTACAAATTTAAAGTGTCTATCTTCAAAGTATTCTTCTTCCCCAAAAATAGATTCTGTTAAAAAGCCTCTAAAAACAGTTAATGTTCGGTTTTCAATATAAAGTTGTGCCCCGTCTAAATAGTGATCTACTCCACGCCATTGTAAAAAGCACGTATAATCACAATAATCGGAATCTAAATACCCCTCTTCAACAACCTCTTGATACATTTTTTGAAATTGCTTATCTAGACTATTAGCAATAAAATCATTATCTACTTCATAATCTCTATAAATTTCCTCTTTGGTATACTCATTTTTAGTCTCTAAATTTAAAATATAAGTTTTAAAGAAGGTAGAAGAATGATTAGAGTTCGTATAACAATCAACTATTTTAATACAAATAGACAAAATAGGACCTGACTTGTTAAATACAAACCCAATTTTATTATCTGGTAACGAGGCATAATTTTCTTCTAACATCTCAATTTCTGTATTAATCTTCTTGGCATAGTCCCCTTCTACATTAATATAAGGAATACTCTTATACCTATCGCTATACTCACTTGATTTTCTATAAACGTAATTCTTATTGGGATCCACCTTAGCATTCTCATAATTCTTATCAAAAAAAACATAGAAAAAAATGGCAATAACAATTAAGAAAAAAAGAAAAGCCAAAAGTAAAATGATTTTTTTATTACTAATTTTTTCCTCTTTATACATAATAATCACCTATTCTTTTTATTGGCAACAGCAATTCCATCTCCAACATTCAAAAACTCTACTGTGTAATTTTCATTTTCCTCTAAAAAAGTATGATATTCTTTAATTTTACGCACCAAGCTTCTTAAATTCTTACTTTTGATAGTATCAGGATCTTTAAAAATATAACCGTGAAAATTCATATTATCAGTAATAAAATAACCCTCTGGCTTCAAATTATGCTCAAAGTTTTCAAAAAATCTAATATTTTGTCCCTTCGCAGCATCTAAAAAAATAAGATCATATTTCCCATCCAATTTAACATTGAAAGCATCTTGAAAAATCAAAGTAATTCTATGTTCTAGACCAAACTTCTTCACATTTTTTAAAGCCTCCAAATATCTTTCTTCATCACGTTCAATAGTAGTAATATGAATATCTTGATTGACCATAGCCATCATAATAGCAGAATAACCAATAGCAGTCCCAACTTCCAAAATAGACTTTATTTGGTGTTTCACAATAAAAGTAGTTAAAAAATCAATTCCTTCATCTTGCATAATAGGAACATTATGTTCCTTAGCATAATCTTTAATTGCTCTAATCTCTTTATGTTCAAGTATCACCATATCCAGTCTCCCTTATCTTTAATTTCCTGAACTTTCTGCAAATGCTCCTCATTGGTCTTCGTATAATATATTTTGCCTTTTTTATCGGCAACAAAGAACAGATAATGATTATCAGTTGGATGAATACTAGCATCAATACTAGACTTTGATGGATTACAAATTGGACCTACAGGAAGCCTTCCCGCCATTCCAGGTCCCCGAGTATTATAAGGATTATTCGTATTAAACTGTGCTGTCGTCAAATCACTAGTCATTGGTGACTGTAAAGCATAATAAGTAGTTACATCACTTCCTAAGTTCATCCCTCTTGCCAATCGGTTATAAAAAACCCCAGCAATCATTTTACGATTCTTAGCATTAGTTCCCTCTTGTTCCAACATTGAAGCAACTGTCAAGTACTGATGAAGTGTATAATTTAAATTCTTACTTTGATACTCTGCTAATTCTTTTTCCATCTGATCAAGCATCACTGTAAAAATCTCTTCTATTTTCACATCCTTATTCTTGAATTGATAAGTATTTGGAGCTAAATACCCTTCTAGTGGATAGTAAATATTTGGATTCATAATTTCATCAGTTAAAAACCAATACTTAGCAATTAAACTCTGTAGATAGTTAGGATCCTTTCCTAACTGAATTACATCTTGATAAGAATGATTAGTATGACTAGCAATCTCCTCCGCATACTTAGTAAAAGCTTCCCCTTCTTTAAAGGTAATAGTAACAACATCGGGATTATAATGATTTCCCTTTTCTAAAATGTCACAAATTTCTTTCATACTCATATTTTTTTTCAAAGAATAAGTAGAAGCCTTTAAAGAAGAAATTCGGTTCAGTTTCAAATAAACACGAAAGAAGGTACCATTTCGAATTAAATTTTTATTCTCCAGTAATTTAGAAATATTTTTAGTAGTCATTCCACTAGGTATTATCACCTCTACCTCAGCATTAGAACTCTTATCAATAGGAGCTGATAAAACCTCATAAACGCAAAAAAGGCCGATCAATAATACCCCTACACTTACTAAAAGGGCAATGACTATATTCCTTTTTCTCATATCATACCTCCAGAACAAATAACGAGCCTTATTGCTCGTTATCTCCATTCATTATTTCCTCTTGTTTCTTTTTAACCTCTTCTTGTAAAGTCTCAAGAATAGTTTCAATAACTTTCCACTCTTTTTCTGTCTCAATGGCTTCTAATTTTGAATTAGGATCATTTGGATCATAAATTGATGCATAAACCTGAACATTCCCTGTAGCATCTTTACTATTATCAGTATAGACAATATAATTTTTTTGAGTCTCCTCACTTTCAAATGTAAATAAAACGTCATATACTGTTTCATTTCCATTTTCATCTACTAATGTAAAACTGTTTTTATCCATATTAAAATTTCTCCTTCTTATCTAAATAACTTTGCAATATAATTGTAGCAGCCAGACTGTCAATAACCTTTTTGCGTTTCTTTCTAGAAGTGTCATTAGAAATCAACATATCTTGAGCTTGTTTCGTCGTAAGTCTCTCATCTACTAAATGAACCCTCTTATGCAACTGTCCCTCTAACATAATTTTGAATTTTTCACTTAACTGTGCTTTTTCTCCAATTGTATTATTCATATTTTTAGGATAACCTAAAACAATTTCATCCACCTCATACTCTTCTACAAGCTTGGAAACTTTCTCCAGTAACATCTCATATTCTTCATTATGTCTAATAATAGAATGGCTACTAGCAATCATTCCAGTTTTATCAGAAATAGCAACACCTAATGTCCTACTGCCCAAATCAAGTCCTAAATATCTCATAAATCTTTAGCAAAATCCTTAAGTAATACTTCAACAATCTTAGATCGATCGAGTTCAATAATCTTTCTTCTGGCATCCTGATAACTGGAAATATAACCAGGATCACCACTAATTAAATAACCAACAAGCTGATTGATTGGATTATATCCCTTTTCCTCTAACGAATAGTAAACCTCCCTTATCACTTTCAAAACAGAAGCTTTCTCAATGTCATCAAGTTGAAATAAAACAGTCTTTTCAAATTCCATAATCTCACCTCACTACAATATAGTACTATTCTAGCACTAAATTATCAGTATTACAACCTAAACTTTAGCAATGAGAATCAAAAATGAGAAATTAAATATTATGCGTTTTTACATAAATAGCATAAAAAGTCTGATCAATTCCAACAAGTCTAACTCCTGTAATACGTTCTGTTGGCTTTGTAGCTTTTGTTCCCCATCCAATAAAAGAATAACCTGATTTCGTTGGCTTTGTAACAGTAGAAAAAGATACTTCTGAACCAACATTATACTTTCCAGATGTTTCTATTTTTCCTGATCCATTATTATGATCCAATCTAAATCGAGTAGATCCTAAAGTATACTCAAAACCACTATACATTTCTCTAACCCCACTACAGGTTAGATAAATATGAGTATAATATTTTTTTATCGCTGTTTTATTAGCGAAGTTCTTAGCATAATTAAACGATCTTCCATCTTTTGACCAATTACCATGATCAGGTGGTAACCACTCAATATCAGATTGATCACTATTTGACCAAGTGGGTATTTCTATCTTAGTTACAGAACCACTAATATTTAAAAATACAGTAACACCTGCCTCGTTATCAATATAGACATCATTAAGGCTACAGCCATTCATTGACACAGGAAAATGATTACCATTCAAAACTGTATTCTTAAGCCATTTCGCAGTAAACTTGTAATTTTTTTTCTTAGAAGTATCT
The DNA here is from genome assembly GCA_910583685.1 of uncultured Bacilli bacterium. Classification (GTDB taxonomy): domain Bacteria; phylum Bacillota_I; class Bacilli_A; order RF39; family UBA660; genus MGBC119817. The sequence goes on along the minus strand of CAJTXY010000039.1, from coordinate 845 downwards.
ACTGTTGCACTATAAATTGGTTCACTAAATTCTGAACTGGACCATCCCGCAAAAGTATATCCACTTCTACTAGGCCTTTTTAAAATAAAGTTAGCAGTATCATCATAATAAACAGCAGGATTTCCCGAAACAGTTCCACCCTTTAAATCATAAGTAATTATATATTCATTCCTTTTGGTAGTAAGATTAGTATTGAATGTAGTCTCTACATTTTGATTATTAGATATATCACTTAATGTACCCTCACCTATCACTATAGACAAACTTCCCTCTTCTGTAATCCCTGAAAGTGCTAATGTATATTGTTTTCCGCCTGCCACTTCTTCTACTTCAGAAAGTGTCTTTGTAGGTGGAGTCACTGTAGTAGTATCTATCTTCACCATAATATCAGTATCACTAAGAGTAGAATTTACTATTCCAGATGTATCAGTTCCTTTAAAGACAATTTCAACTGTCTCACTATTAGTAACCTCCCCGCTAGATGGTGTAACACTAACTAAAGACCATACTGGACTTGTCGTATCAAGTGCTCTAACATAATAAGTCATATTGCTACTTAATGTAATACTACTTCCTGATCTACTTCCGCTATCTCCTGTACTAGATGTTGTAAAAAATCCTTCATCATATCCCTCTAAAGAAGTGACACTAGGTAATATTACGTTACAACTGGTCTCCTGAACCTCGTTATTATATACCGCCTCTATCACACAAGAGTCACTTATCTTTCCTATACTACTCACACCATCTGCCTTTTCATAAGTGACAGTTCTAGTAATCGACTCTTTCCTATAAATAGCATATAAGGTAACATCTTCTTCTATTAGAAGGCTACTTAATCCTAC
>CAJTXY010000038.1 GCA_910583685.1 uncultured Bacilli bacterium | reverse complement strand
TCATAAAGTAACTAACTTTATGATAGACATTTTATCTAATTTTATATGAAAAAATTGTAGTTTTATAGTAACAAAGAAAAAATATAGGAAAATTAATTAAAAGCTAAAATAATACAAAATACCTGATTACTTTATTCCAGCTTTTTGTAATTAACACTTTAATTTTCCAAGCATTATATTTCCGATCACTATAATATAATTATATCAAAAACAAAGAAAAAATGTATGAATATTCATACACTTGAATTATATTTCTTTATTGTACACTATAAACAAAACCTAGATATATAAGGAAACTAAGATAAATAAATGTAATAATCCATCCATTAATCTTTTCAAAAGCAGAACTTTTATACTTAATTCCTAAAGAAATTGTAATTAAGCTCCCACCAATAAGTCCTCCAATATGAGCAAAATTATCAATTCCTGGTAACACAAATCCTAATAATAAATTAAACAAGATAAGAGGAATAATTTGACTTTTCATAATATTACCTAAATATACTCGATAATGATAACCGAAATAAACCAAGGACCCCATAAGTCCAAAAATAGCACCACTGGCTCCAATACTAACACCATTACCTAAAAATAACATTGATGTCAAAGAAGCTGTAACTGCACTAAACAAATAAACAAACAAATACTTTGTCCTTCCTAAAAAGTTCTCAAGCTGACTACCAATAACAAATAAGGCATAGCAGTTAAAAAGCAAATGAACAAGACTACCGTGTAAAAAAGCCCCCGTTAAAAGCCTATAGTATTCTCCAGCTCGAATAGCCCTTGGAAAAATAGAAAAGTTAGCAATAACATAATCATAACTACCAAAAAGAATAGGAAAGAAATAAAGAAGCATACAAAAGCCTATCAAAAAATAAGTAACATAAGGAACCCTTTGTTTAAAGACTTCATCCATCTTTTCAGCATCTGTCTTATTATGAACATTGATATCATTTGTAATTTTAGCAAATAATTGTAACCCTTCCTCTGAATACTTAAGTTTCTTTGTAAGATCAGGGAAAGTATTAGTAACAATTTGGCTATTCTTGAAATCTTGCTCTTCAAGTATTTTCAAACAATCTACATCCTTCGTAATATTATCCCCAAGATTAACATTTTCACCTAAATCTAAAAAAATACTCAGTGTATTCATTTTTAAAGATAAAGTTTTCTTCTTTATCTTTCTCATAATACGTTTTGTTTTAAACATATCAAACCGAAATTGTTCATCATTATGAATATAACTAGATACAATCCGAATAATCTTATAATCTTCATCTAAGTTTTCTAACCAAATCTCATTTTCTACACCTTGTAAAATTATAGGATTATAATTTTTTTCTGTAATAAAATAATGAAGCAATTTCATTACAATCATATTTTTATCATCAATCATAAGCTCAACACTTTGTTCCATAATATCGCTCCTTTATCATTTTATAAATAATATACTAATACTATACTAGAATTCTTCTAAAAACATCTCCTATATTATAGAAATCATCTTCAATCATAAATAGAATAAATAAAAAAAGACTACTATTATTATATACCAAATCATAGAATATGGAAAGAGGTGATTCAAGCTTGAAAAAAATATTATTATTTATAATATGTCTAATACCTTGGTTTTTATCTAGTCTGATACCAATTGACTTAAACTTTTATAACTCTCTAAAACTTCCTTTTTTTACACCGCCACCAATTTTTTATTCTATCGCTTGGACAATAACTTATATAGGAATTGCTATTTCTATCTATATTTTAATAAGTGAATGTACTTGGACCAGCCTACCAAAAAGTTACAAAAAAACACTGTTATTAAACTATTTATTAAATCAATTATTTACAGTTGTATTTTTCTATCTCCATAGTACTTTTCTAGGTTTTGTTACTTGTATTGGAACTTTTATTACCTGTCTTTTCTTATATGAGGAAACCGCCAATTTAAGTGAAAAAAGCACAAAATATCTAAACCCCTATGTACTTTTAAGTCTTTTTGCCACTATTCTATCGCTTACAATTTATATTATCAATACACTACCCTAATTCTTCCAACTCACATAAAAACTCTTCAGGAGCTTCTACTTCAAAATAGATTTCTTGCTGTGTAATTGGATGAATAAAACGTATACTTTTAGAATGCAACATTTGTCCAAAATCTGTTGCCTTTTTTTTATTATAAAGTGGATCATTATGAACGGGATAACCAATATAGGCCATATGTACCCGAATCTGATGTGTGCGTCCTGTATCCAAAGTACATTCAATCAAAGTATTTTTTTGATATCGTTTTAAAACCTTAAAATGAGTAATTGCGTTTTTACTATTAATATCTGTGGCAGCCATCTTTTGACGATTATTAACGTCACGTCCAATAGGAACATCAATTGTTCCACTATCATTTGGAATGACCCCATCAACAAGTGCTAAATACTTTCTCTCTACTTGCTTATTCTTAATCATCTCACTCAAAATCTCATGTATCTTTTCATTTTTAGCAACAATCATCACACCAGAAGTATCTTTATCAAGCCGATGAACAATCCCAGGACGCAGATAATTGGTAGCACTCTTTTTCAAATAATATAAAAGTGCATTTACAAGTGTACCATTATAATGTCCTGGTGCAGGATGGACAACCATACCAGAAGCTTTATTAATTAAAAGTAAATCTTCATCTTCATAAACAATATCAATCGGAAGATTTTCTGGTTCCACAGAAATCTCAGAATCAAAAAAATCATCTACAGAAATGAAGTCATCCTCTTTTAAAAGATAATTTGCTTTTATAGCCTTTTCATTAACAAAAACTTTTCCCTCTTTAATAAGTTTTTGAATTCTACTCCTAGAAAGCTCTAACCTTTCGCTTAAATATTGATCAATTCGCATATCTTTAGCTTCTTTTTCTACGTTCATCTATTTCACTCCTCACAACCTCAATTACAACCATTATAGCACCAACTACAATCATAATATCTGCAAAATTAAAAATAGGTGCTGCATAACCAAATAAATTAAAATCTAAATAATCAGTAACACTATGATATAACAGACGATCAATTAAATTTCCAACAAGCCCCCCTAATATAAAACCAAAGGAAACGATTTTAAACATATTCCACTCTTTTTCCTCCCTAATATATCGTAATAAGAAATAAAAAGCAATAAAGCTAACTATAACCAAAAACCAAGTGGTAGATGAAAAAACACCAAAAGCTGCTCCTTTATTCTCAATATAAGTAAGAGAAAAAAAGTTAGGAATCAAGGAAATAGACTCTAAAAGTCTCATATTGCTCCTAATTATAAATTTAATAAATTGGTCAACAATAAGTACAATCAAAGTAATTACATAAATACTATCTTTCTTTACTTTCATTAAGATCCACCCTTTCTATTTTATCTACAATAATCTGAATTTCATTTAATCTTTTTTCTACACTACCAATAATCTTTACAACTTCTCCCCGTGAAATATCAGCATACATTTGATAAGTCTTGGGAAACAAAGTATAATTCATACTTTGGATTTCATCACTAGCTGTCAAAAAGGCCATTTTATCACCCTTTTTTGTGTTAATTACTTTAACACGATCGACCAAAACAAGGGTTTCCACTTTTTTAGCAAAAAACTTGGCGACATCTTTTAAATCAATACAATGAGGATACTTGCTTTTATAAATTGTAGTAGGATGATGTGTAAAATAAAATCCAAAAACAGAAAGTTCTCCTTCTAATTCCTCTCCCAACAAATACTCATCCCTAAGTTCTATTTCTGGAGTCATCACAAGGGAAGGATCCAAATCTTTCGTTAATTCTGCATAATTCATTAAACTATCTAAATTATAAATCAAAGTAGCTTTATTATAATGAAAACAAGAAAAAGCATCAGATAAAATTAAAGATTCAAAAGTCTTCCTAGTAACCCCTTGCAAAACAAGCCGACTAAAAGCATCATAAATATCTTTAAAGGCTCCCTCCTGACGGGCCTTTAAAATACTCTTAGTAGCTACAACCCCAACTTGTTTAATATTAGAAAAAGGATAAATAATTTTTTGATCAACAACTACATATCGATCACTACTTAAATTAATATTTGGCTTTTCTACACAAAGATTCTGACATCTTGCCTCTATAATATACTCTTTGGTTTTAGATTCACTTCCAATAACGTTAGTAAGCAAATTACTAAAAAAGAAACTAGGATAATATACCTTTAAATAAGCCATTTTACAAGCAATAATAGAATAAGCCACCGAATGACTTCGATTAAAGCCATAGCCTGCAAACTTTAAAATTAAAGCAAAAATCTCTTTGGACTTTTCTAAACTATGGCCCAACTTCATACTCTTTTTTATAAATCGCTCTTCCTCTGCTTTTAACAAATCAACTTTTTTCTTGCTCATTGCTCGTCTTAAAATATCAGCCTCCCCCAAAGAATAACCAGCAAAACGACTGGCAACTTGCATAATCTGTTCCTGATAAACAATAATACCATATGTATTTTTCAAAATATCTTCCAAACACGGATCCATATATGTAATTTTTTCTTGTCCATGTTTTCTTCTAATATAAGTATCAATATTTTCTGCAGGTCCTGGTCTAAAAAGAGCAATCGCTGCAAAAATGTCTTCAAATGAATTAGGACATAATCGTTTTAAAAAATTACGCATACCTGTAGACTCAAATTGAAAAATCCCAGTAGTATCTGCCACTTGAAAAAGCTGAAAAACTTTCTCATCCTGTAACGGAATTTTTTGAAAATCAATCCTCTGACCTGTATGCCGAAAAACATCATCCATAACATTAGTAATAAGCGTTAAATTTTTAAGACCCAAAAAATCCATTTTTAAAAGCCCAAGGTCTTCTAAATATTCCATAGAATAACTAGTCAAATATATTCCCTCACTGACCGTTAAAGGAAGTACTTCATCTAAATCTTTCTGACACATAACAATACCAGCAGCATGAGAAGAGGTATGACGAGGATACCCCTCAATACGACACGCAATATCAAAAAGCTTCTTTAGTTGATAATCACTATCAATTTTCGCTTTAAAACCAGAACTATTCCGATAAAAGTCAGCAAGTCTTTCCTTAGTAAAAGCAGGAATAAACTTAGATAAAGCATCCACTTTATAAGAAGGAATATTTAAAACCCGTGCTATATCACGAAGTGCCTGTTTCGCCCCCATTGTACCAAAAGTCACAATCCCCGCAACTTTCTTCTCTCCATATTTCTCAGTTACATATTGAATGACCTCTGCTCTTCTTTGATCAGGAAAATCAGTATCAATATCGGGCATCGTAATACGTTCAGGATTTAAAAAACGTTCAAATAAAAGATCGTATTCTAAAGGATCAATATCTGTAATTCCTAAAGAATAGGAAACCAGTGATCCTGCTGCACTTCCTCTACCTGGTCCTACCAAAATATCATTTTGCTTTGCATATTTAATGAAATCGTAAACAACCAAAAAATAATTACTAAATCCCATCTGCTCAATAATATGAAGTTCGTATTGCAATCGAGTTTGGTAAAGAGAAGAAATCTGCCCACCAAGTCGCCTTTTTAGACCTGCTTTAGAAAGTTCAAATAAATAAGTACCAGCATCAAGACCATTTTTAGTATCATAAATCGGCAATAACAAAGTTGCCTTCGGAAACTCTAAGTGACACTTCGTAATGATTTTTTCAATATTCATAAGTCCCCGATCAGAAGTAAATTCTAATAAAGAAAAAGATTTTAAAAATTTATGCTCAATATCATAAACCACATCATCACTAATTGTCTTATTATCACGAATTCGATAAAGATAAGTTAAAATATCTATATCACTTCTAGTAAAAGCCAAACACTCTCTACAAAAAATAATACGATCTGTAATTTTAAGTACTTGCTGCTCCTCTTCTTTATTTTGATATCCTAAATAAACATCATCAAATATATTTACCAATTCTGAATAGATAAACTCATTATATACTGGCAATACTAATATTAATTGATGATAGAACTTACATATGCCTTCCAAAGTAAGTTTGCCTTCATTTTGAAGAGTTGATAACTTAATTAAGCTTTGATAACCTTGATAATTTTTAGCATATACTAAAAGAATAACATCATCTATTGTAAGTTCTAACCCTAAAATAGGATTTAAGTTTTTCTTCCTACATTTTTGATAAAACTCCATCGCTCCATACATATTAGTATCAGTCAAAAAACAAGAAGTAAGATTATTTTCTATACTATAGGAAATAATATCATCTATAGTCAACATACTAGACAAAAGTGAATAATTACTTTTAATATAGATTGGTGTAAACATAACCCTACCTCCTTCTATGTCTTATTTTACCACATAAAGCATAAAATATATAGGTTTTATTTGACTTAAAAGTAATTTTATGGTAAAGTTATAAAACGAAGAGAAATTGGGTTAGGAGGGAAAGTTATGGCAGTTAATATATCAAAGAAAAAACCAAATTCAGCAAATAAAAGATCTCATGCATTAAACGCTACAAAAAAACAACAAAAGTTAAATCTTCAAATAGAGCGTCTTGCAGATGGTACAAAAGTTAGATTAACAGCAAGAGAAAGAAGAACATTAAGAAAAGCAGAAAAAGCTGCCTAATTGGCAACTTTTTTTATTTTAAATATTATTTACAGCTAGCTCCCTGCTGTATCATCATTTGTCCAATTTCTTCTTTAGAAGAAGAGGCATTGTAAGAATCAAAAAACATAGCATCAGGATGTGCTGAGTTATACTCTCCTGCATTAAAGACTTCATAATCAACAGACAATACAGTAGTTAAATTTTTATTATCAGGCGATAAATTTGCTCTTTTTTCAATACCATCTGCTTTAATTAATCCATAAGTGGAATTAAATAAGGTATTGCTAGCCACCACCTGAGTATTTCCATCTGCAGTAATCGCATTTTCATTAGTTGTAATTGTATATTTAACTAAACTATTATTCTTAAATTCAAACTCCAATTGAGTAATTTTATTTACTTTACCAGTTGAGGTAGTTGTAGTACAAGAAAGCAAAACCTTCTTTTCGTTATTCGAAGTAGCACTATCATCATCCTGAGATAATTTATCATCTTTAGAATTCTGTGTATGATTAGAATTATTAGTCTCTTCATTAACAGTATCTAATATAATAGGATATAGTATTCCCATTATAATCATAAATAAGCCCAAAAATAAAAGTAATAATGCAAGACTTTTTTTCTTTTTCGCTCTTTTTTCAGTAGATGCTACTTGTTTCATTGCTTGAAGATTGATTACTTGTGTATCCATTTTTTCTTCTAATCGCTTCTTTTTCCCTAGCATATACACTTCCCCTTTATTATCTTAACTATAATTATACCATAAAAAAATAATTCGCCAAGAATTATTTTTTTAAGTTATGCTGCTTTTTTATTTCTAGCGTCAAATTTTTTACGTTCTTCTGTATTTAAAATTTTCTTACGTAAACGAATAAAATTTGGAGTCACTTCTACTAGTTCATCAGAATTAATATAGTCTAACGCATATTCAAGAGAAATTGGACGAGGACGTTTTAAAACCACGGTATGATCACTTCCACTTGCTCTAACATTTGTTAGATTTTTTCCTTTCACAACATTAACTGCTAAATCATTATCACGATTACATTCTCCAACAATCATTCCCTCGTATACTTCTGCACCTGGCTCAATAAACATAATTCCACGGTCTTCTAAGTTTCCAATAGAATATGCAGTCGATGCACCATTTTCCATAGAGACAAGCACCCCAAGTTTACGTTCACCAATATCTACATTTTCATAAGGACGATACTCTTTAAAGGTATGACTCATAATACCATAACCTTTTGTTAAAGTCATAAAGTCTGTTGCAAATCCAATAAGTCCACGAGAAGGAATTGTATAAAGAAGACGTACTTGATTTTCAAAATTAGTCATATTTTCCATCTTTCCACCACGAACGCCTAATTGTTCAATAACAGAACCAACGGTATCTTCAGGAGTATCAATTTGCAACTCTTCCCAAGGTTCACATTTTACCCCATCGATTTCTTTAATAATAACAACAGGTTTAGATACTTCTAACTCATATCCTTCGCGACGCATATTTTCAATTAAAATACCAAGATGAAGTTCTCCACGACCAGAGACCAAAAATGATTCGTTTGTATGTGGTTCTACTTTTAAACTAACATCTTTTTGTGTCTCTTTCACTAAACGTTCCTCAATTTTTCTTGCTGTAACAATCTTTCCATCTCTACCTACAAATGGAGAAGAATTAGTACCAAAAGTCATCTGTAAAGTTGGCTCATCAATATGTAGTTTTGGAAGTGGTAAAACGTCTGTAGCATTACAAACAGTCTCCCCTACTGAAATATCAGCAAGTCCGGCAATAGCAATTACATCTCCCGCTTCTGCTTCCTCAATCTCTACTCTCTTATAACCATAAAAACCAAACAGTTTTTGAATTCTAAATTGTTTTGTACTTCCGTCTAATCTACAGCAAGTAACCATTTCTCCAGTCTTAATCTTACCATTGTGAATACGCCCAATTCCAATTCTTCCAACAAACTCATTATAATCAAGCAAAGCTGGTTGAAATTGTAGTGGCATATTAACATCCCCTGTTGGTGCAGGAATTTCTTCTAAAACAGTATCTAAAAGTTCATCAAACCCTTCTGTCTGAGTACTAAGATCATCACTCAAAGAACAAGTTCCATTAAGGGCAGAAGCATAGATAACTTTAAAATCAAGTTGAGCATCATCTGCACCTAGTTCTATAAATAAATCTAGAACTTCATCCACCACTTGACTACATCTAGCACTTGGTTTATCAACTTTATTGATAACCACAATAGGCTTTACTTTTGCTTCAAAAGCCTTTTTTAATACGAATCTAGTTTGTGGCATAGCACCTTCATAAGCGTCTACTACTAAAATAACACCATCAACCATATTCATAATACGTTCAACCTCTCCACCAAAGTCAGCATGTCCTGGCGTATCTAGAATATTAATTCGAACGTTTTTATAATCTAGCGCTGTTGTTTTAGCAAGTATTGTAATACCACGTTCCTTTTCTAACGTATTGGAATCCATTGAAATATTAGTAACATCTTCATTGTCACGAAACATACCAGAATGTTTCAATATTCCATCTACTAAAGTTGTTTTTCCATGGTCAACATGGGCAATAATTGCTACATTTCTTTTTTCCATATTATACACCTCTTCTTATAACGCCCTTGATTATAACACAAAAAAAAGTAAAATACTAGAGATTTCTAAGTATTTACCTTATATTTTAAAAAATTTACATCATATCAAAAGAATATACTATTTCTTACTTGTTTTCACATAAGTAAGTCCAGATACGACACAAGCTGTAGTAAGAGCCACCATTTCATTAGAAACAATCGGATTATTAGATAAAACATACCCTCCTAAAATGGTACCTGAAATAACGAATATATTAAGTGAAAGTTTATTAATAATTTTCTCCTCCATCAGCCTCTCTCCTTTTTATCTTGAATTTTTTTATAAAAATATACAATCACAAACACAATCAATAATATTTGAATGGGTTTTTTCATCTTGCCAACATATTCATTAATTATCACCCAATTATTGCCAAGTGTATAACCGAGATATACAAAAACAAATGTCCAGGGAATAGAACCAATGGTAGTAAAAAGCAAAAATTTCCAGAAAGAAAGGCGCATAATACCAATTGGTAAAGAAATCAGTGTACGAATAATCGGAAAATTACGTCCGATTAATGCTGCTGTCATCCCATAACGATTAAACCAACTATCAGATTTTTCTAAATCTTCTTCTTTCATAAAAAAGTATTTGCCATATTTTTTAATAAAAGGTTTTCCACCAAAATATCCCATAAAGTAAATAGCAATAGCACAAAATACACTTCCAAATAGTCCTGTTAAAAAGGCACCCCAAAAAGAAAAAATACCATTTCCTGCTAAAATCCCCCCAGTTGCCAAAATAAGTTCACTTGGAATCGCAATAATTACCGCTTCTAAAACCATTCCTAAAAACATCCCAAGATATCCATAGCTAGAAATCAAATCAAGTACAAATGAGCCCATACTATCACCTACAAAAGTATATGCTTTTAAATTTTTGTTAGTATTTTTATCAAATAGAAATAATAATATAATGATAAAAACTTTCATACGGAATTGAAAATAAAATATATTAAATTTTTAAGAGGAAACCAAAATCATAATTTCCATATTTTACCAAAAAGGAAATCCAAATATATAATATTTTATATAAAAATGTCAAAATTACCTTTATAAGGGTAATATTTTCAAAGAAATAGCATAAAATAATAAAAAAGTATTGACATATTTAGTAGTTTTGCTATAATTAAAAATGTCTACTGATTGCGGATGTAGTTTAATGGTAGAACCTTAGCCTTCCAAGCTAACTACGGGAGTTCGATTCTCCTCATCCGCTCCATT
>CAJTXY010000037.1 GCA_910583685.1 uncultured Bacilli bacterium | reverse complement strand
TAATCCTAAATAAATTATGATAAGATATCATTAGAATGATATAGTAAAGGAGAAAATAATATGAATCAAGACTCTATTGACAATTATAAGATGGCAGTTATCCCTGCTGATTGATGGGCATCTAGAATTAGAAGAAGGAAAATTAAAATACTTTGGAGAGTTTACTTTTTACTTTCGACACGATTATGCATTTAGAGAATTTTGCAAAAAGTATTATCCTGAAATTTTAATAAAAAAGGGTATGACAAAAAATGCACCTGCTGAACTATATGCCTATTATTTACAAGAAGATGGTAATATTCCAATTGCCAACATCACCCATTCCAGTACGATTGAAAAGTATGGTAAAGAAGCAATGATTTTTATGCCAGAAAATCCCTCAGAAAAACAACTAGAAGAATTAGAAACTTTAATGAATGAACGAACCGATTATAATTTCTCTATTTTATATGATTTCACCTTAGTAAAAAACTACCCAGAAAGTCAAAATATATTTCAAACAATGGATGAAAAACCAATAGACTTATTAAATCGATATTTTAAGACAATAAAACCAAATATAACAAAATAAGTCTATCCTATTTGCAAGGATAGACATAAGAAATTACTTTGGCAAACTGGTAGAGAATAATATTACTTTTATTGACTGCAAAACTTTTTCCAATTGCTTTTCCACCAATGGTAAGTGCAGAAATAATACCTGTTACAATAAGAGTTGTAAAAAGTAAATCCCAATGAAAGGCCTCTACTAAAAGTGCCGTTATTGTAATACCAGAAGCACCAGAGATAACACCACAAATATCTCCTACGACATCACAACAAAAGCTGGAAACCTTTTCAGCATTCTTATGAAACTTCACAGCAATTTTAGCACCACGCACTTTTCTAGCACTCATTGAATGAAAAATAGCATCGTCACTTGATGTAACTGCAACTCCAATAATATCAAACAAAATACCCAAAAAGATAAAAACAAAGGTAATTAGAATACTAACTAATAATGTTGAATGTTTAATCGTTACCTCTGATAAGAACGAAAGACCAAATGATAAGAAGAAAGAGATAAAGAAGATGGTCAGAATCCACTTCCAATTAATGAGCTCTTTTTTCTTTTTTTCGCGTCTTCTAGTTTGTACTTCTAGATTTCTAAGTTCTCCCTTTATTTTACTTTTTTCTGCTCGATTCATTTTCATCACCTATTACTATTATATAGAATAGCAACAAAAAAAGCAAAATTTCTTTTGCTCTAATTTCAATAAAATAAATGGCTATCTACTTGGTAAACTTTGAGCCTTAGGTCAAGCAGGATTTCCCTAACTTCTACATAGTCGTTACCAACTATGCGGTTCCCCATTTCTAGAAGTTAATACCCATATGGGTATGGCTTGATCGCCACTTAGTGCCCACTGCAATCCCAAGTGACATCACTCTAGGAGATTTCCTCACCAGACTTTATTATTAATTCTTTTTTGCAAAGGTGATTTCAAATTGCAGCTTTAAGGTCTTTGGCCAAAAACCCTAGAGCCGTTCAATTATCCCAACATCTTCACTCAAGACAAGCTACGCTACTCATAGCTTTCGCCACATAGTAGGTTTAATCCTAAATCGTAATAAGTCCGTCAGCCTAAAATATAACGTTTTTGGTTGGCGTATAGGCTTACCACAAAAGTAGGTCTCCACAGATAGTGGGTCGTTTATCGTATGCCATTACGGACGCCCAATATCCTAACCCTCCAGCATCCACCCCAAACTGGGCGTAAGAAGCAAACACCAAAGGTTTCACAGATGTGCTCTTTAACGGTGGTTTATTCCCGTCTTCATAATAAAGTAACTGACTAGAATAGTGTGCCATCAATTACGTACTACATTTTATCATAAATATACGGTTTTGTCAAGTCTTGGTCCACTTTCATTCATTATATTACGTTCCTATTTACATCAATTTCTTTTTATTTTAGCAAATTTAGTTCATTGTATTATATGCTTCATCGACATTTTTATTCATATTAGTCGGTCTTATGTATAAAAGAAAAGAGCCTAACTACTAGTTAGCTCTAATCTTTTCTATATATGAATAAATTTTTGATATCCAAGTATTACTTTGTGCATATTTAGGTCCTATTGTTTCTACTGTATTTAATCCTTTTGCATAATAGTTATTATACAAATTATTTAAAAATCCAATAATACCATCTTCTAGTGTTGGATAACTTTTATAACTTCCGCCACCACAACCAGGAGAACCTTTTTGTCCACCTACATTATTACAACTAACTACCAAGTTGCTACATTTCCAATTACAACCAGTTTCATGTAACATAATCGCTGTAGCAATATAAGGGTCTACCCCTAATTGTAAGGCATATGTTGCAATCATATTTCCATAGCCTGCAATAGAAGAATTTAAATTTCGATTTAATTTATCGCTTAACTCTTCTATTGTTAAATTATCATAAACTTCAACCCTAGCAGGAGCTGGTGGTTCTGGTTCTATGGCTTGCGATGCAACTTCCATTGGAACTTCTTCTACTTTTTCCGCTACTACTTCCTCTCTTGGTGTTTCAATAACACGATTGGAAGAGGCCATATTTTTTATATCTACTTTATTCAATGCAACGACTTTGTTTGCATCAATCTTTCCATAATCTTTATTTACTTGTAGAGTCATAGCAATCGCAATCATAACAATGGCTATAATCGAGAGTACACCACTAACTACAATTGATTTTTTCATTTTTAACACTCCTTAAAAACAACTCAATTTTATCATATTTTATGGAAAAAGTCAATTTTGTGCCTTGGCACTAGTCCTAATCAATGGAATATACTACTGTTAAAGCTTATTCTTACTAAGAGATTTTTATTCCATTTTTATCTAAAATTTCTATTATACTTCCCTATATTTTTAACACAATTAACGAAAAAAACGCTACTGCGTTTTTATCAACTTTCATTATTCTATGTTAAATTTTGGATTTAGTGTTAATACTATTTCCATTCCTTCTGTAATTGCGGTACCACTTGCTATACTTTGAGTTGTTACGTAGCCATTTCCCTCTGTTTTGACCTTTATGCCTAATAGTTTTAATAATGATGTTGCTTCTTTACTTGATAGATTGGTAACATCTGGTATTGTAATATTATTATCATTTGTTATTAAAAATACTTTATCTTTGTTTGTTACTTTTGTTTCCTTAGTTGGAAATTGTTTAATTACTTTATTTCCTGATCCAATAATTATTTGATTAGAAATACCATTTGCTGTAAGTTCTTGTTTTACCTCATCTACTTTTTTATTTGCATAAGATGAAAGATAATACTCTATCAGTTCCTCTCCTTTTTCTTCTATTGGCTCATATCCATAATATTTAGATAAATTTACAACTAAACCCTTTACTGCATTCCAAATTACTCTTTGATTTCCACCAGCAGGTCTTTTTACTGAGGTATAAATAATTACTTTGGGATCTTCTTTCGGGTAAATTCCTGAGAAAGAGGAAATAATATCATTTTCTCCCTTTAAATACCCACCGCCATTTTCATTAGCAATTTGAGCTGTTCCAGTTTTTCCAATTAGGCCATAGCCTTCCATTCTATAACCTGAACCAGTATTTCCTTGACCATTTACAGTATCATCCATTAAGGACTTTATCTTCTCTACCGTAGAAGTAGAGGCTACTCTTTCGATTTCTTTTCTCTTTCCTTCAAAAATAACCTTATCATTAGAAGGATCTACTATTTTTTCTACCAGATATGGCTTTAGCAATATGCCATCATTAGTAAGTGGAGTTAAGGCTTGAATATTTTGCATTGGCGTGGTAGTAATTCCCTGACCAAATCCTGCATTGTAAACCTCTGTTTCGTATTTAAAGCCTAGTTTTCCTCCTTCTTCATTAGGGAGAGATACTCCTGTTTTAGAACCAAATCCCAATTTTCTAAAATACTGTCTTAACATTGCACTATTCATATGCCTATTTATCAGATTAATAATACCTACATTACTGGAAAGAGCATAACCTCTATCTAGAGATATTGTTCCCCAACCATTACGGTTCCAGTCTCCGATTTCTGTCCCATCTTCTGTTTTATATACTCCAGAATAAAAGGTTTCATTTCCATCATAGACACCATTTTCCATAGCCGCCATATAAGTGAACGTTTTCATAGTCGAACCTGGCTCATAGGGTGATGAGATCGTTTGATCCAAATATCTTGTCATATCACGTTTATTAGGATCAAAAGATGGGGATGTCGACATTGCTAAAATCTTTCCTGTCTTAGCATCTGCTACTACCATTGTAAACCAATCAAAACTTGATTCTTCACTTGCTGTGTGCAGTGCTTGTTCTACAAAAAATTGAACATTACTATCGATTGTCAAATAGATATCTTTTCCTTCTACAGCATCCTTTCGAACTTCATTGGTATCAGCAATCTTATAGCCCTTTAAATCCTTTTGATAAGTTACATACCCATCTTCTCCCTTTAGGATTTTGTCATAGTATAATTCTAAGCCCATTTCTCCTATAATGGTATCTTTTTCTTCTTTATTTTCGATAGTGGTTTTATTTTTGGCATACCCTAAAGTATAGGACATAAAATCTCCTTTGGGGTAATATCTCTGATAGCTTTCTATAAAATCTAAACCTGGTAAGTTTAAGGCTTCTATTTTATTTTTGGTGAGTTCTGTAAGGCCTTTGCCTCTGCTTCCAAATTCTGTTTGATAAACATTTTCTTTACTCAAATACTTTAAAATTTCTGCTTCTTCCATTTCTAAAATTGGAGCGAGTTCTTTTGCTGTTTTTTCCTTGTCTACTACATGCTGTGGCTTTTTCTTATTTTCTGTTCTTTTTTCAGAAAGATAAGCAATTAGTTTATATGAAGATACATTTTGTGCTAATACGTCTTTATTAGCAGAATAGATCGTTCCTCTTTTGGCTGTTAGTATTTCTGTCTTTGTTGTTCTTTTGCTCGCAAGTTGTTTTAGGTTTGTTCCATCAATTGTTGAAGAGAGCCCTAATTCTAAAAGCCTTCCTATCATTAAAAGAAAACAAAAAAGAGCTATAATGATAATCATAGTACTATATCTTACATTATTTCTCTTCTTTTTTATTTTCTTCTTCGCCAAAATTCTCACATCCTACAGTTATTTATCAATTGTTTTTATATTACTATTATTATAACTTAATCCCTGATCTTTCGCAACTTCTTGTATTTTGGTAAGGGATGCTAGTTCATTAATTGTCATTGCTAGGCTTTCATTTTTTTTGGACTGCTGTTCAATTAATTTTTTCTGTTTTTCAACATCAAAATTGATTTTAGCTAGTGTTGCTTTTGAAAAGACAATAGAAATTGGTGCAATTAGCAATAGAAAAATAGCTAGTGTATATAATAGTTTTTCAAATTTGGACATTTTAAGTCGTTTTTTTACTTTTCTCATTGCAATCCCTCTTTCTTATTTTACTCTTTCAATTACTCGAAGTTTAGCACTTCTGGCCCTTGGATTTTCTAGTAGTTCTTCTTTACTTGCTGTTAGGGCTTTATTGTAGACTAGTTTAAAATCTGGTAGATATTCTTCTGGTATATTAGGTAGTCCTTTTACTTTGTCATCTATTTTTGTTATTTCCTTGAAATAATTCTTTACAATTCTATCTTCTAGTGAGTGAAAAGTAATAACTGCTACCCTTCCTCCTACTTTTAACATTGATAATGCTTGTTCTAATGCAGGTTTTATTACTTCTAGTTCGTGATTTGTTTCAATTCTTAAGGCTTGAAAGATTTGCCGCGCTGGATGTTTATGAAGCCTTTTTTTCATTGGTACTGCATTTTTGATGATTTCTACTAGTTCCAATGTTGTTTCTATCTTTTTTGTATTTCGATAAGTTACAATGTGTTTTGCGATATTATTTGCAAATTCACTTTCTCCATAATCTTTAAAAATGCGGGCTAAATCTTTTTTGTCATATTGATTAACAATATGATAGGCAGAAAATGGTACTGTAGTGTCCATTCTCATATCTAGTGGTGCATCTTCGTGAAAACTAAATCCTCTATGTGCCTCATCTAATTGTGGACTAGAGACTCCAAGATCAAATAAAACTCCATCTACTTGTTGTATGCCTAATTCATTTAGTTTTTCTTTCATATAACAAAAGTTACTTTTTACAATGGTGAAGTTAGTACCAATCTTTTTTAGGCGATTGGTACTTGCGATAATTGCTTCACCATCTTGGTCAAAGGCGAATAAAAACCCCTCTTTTATTCTAGCCAAGATGTTTGAACTGTGTCCTCCATAGCCTAATGTGGCATCTACAATAACAGAATTTTCTTTTAATGCGAGTGAATCTATTGATTCATTTAGTAATACACTAATATGTTTCATTATAGATCAACTCCATCAAACAGATTTTCGGCTATATCGGACATGTTGTCTTTTGCAGAGTCGAAGAAGTCGTTCCAAGCCTTGCTAGACCATATTTCTAGCCGGTCTCCACTACCGATTATGATACATTCTTTTTCTAATTCGGCATAAGAGATTAATGGGGAGGTAATATGAATACGACCTTGTTTATCGAATTCTGCTTCACTAGCGCCTGATAGAAAGAATCTCATAAATTGTCGAGCATCTTTCTTTGTGAAAGGAAGGGTTTCTAGTTTATTTACTATCTTCTTAAAATCTTGTTCTGAGTATACAAAAAGGCAATTTTCAATTCCTCTTGTAATAATAAATTTTTCTCCTAAGCCTTCTCGAAACTTAGCAGGAATAATTAATCTTCCTTTATCATCAATCGAGTGATGATATTCTCCCATAAACATAGAAATCCCCCACTTTTCACCACAATCAACCACTGCTTATTTTCATATTACTATAATCCTTTTATTTTGTAAAGAAAGTTTTCTATTTTTTCAAGTGTTTTTTTCGACAGTTTTACAAAAATTTACACATAAAAAAAGAAAATCTTTTCCTTCCGATTTTCCTCTTATTATTTTTTTATTAATACTAAATCTTTATCTTGTGTATAAGGTATACCATTTTTATAAGCAATTTCTGCTTTTTGTATTTCTGATCCTAAATAGAAGGCGTGTTCTATATTACTGGTATAAAAACAACAAGCATCTCTAAGACTATTAGCACTGGAACCACAAAATTGTTTTTGTTGAATGCCTTCTTTATTATAGAATGATACCTGTATACCCTTTTCATCTGTTTCAATAAAGAAATATCCTCGCTCATCTTCTTCGCAAAATAGAATATTTCCTTCTACAAATGCTTTTAAATCTCCAAAATTCCGTTCATATATATGACTAGATCCTGCAATTGTATTGACATATCCTTTTTCTAAATTTAGTCTTTTGCATAGTTCATCTTGGATTTTTAAAATGCCATAAATGTTTCTAGGATATGCATTATATATATCGTTTGAGCGGAAATAAGCGGTCATATAAAGAGAATTTTCTTGAATAATTGCCTGGTATAGATTGATGCAAGGTCCCTCATTATTATTACATTCTAACAACGGATCCCAAAGCAATGCAATAGCCCGACGTGAATATGGTGTTTCTTTTAGTGTTTTTTCCATATATTCTAACTGGTCTATCTCCCCAGCAAAGTTTCGAAATCTGTTGCCATAGGTATATTTTACATCAACAGCCTTTTCCTTCGATAATAAACTTTGTTCATAAAAATCCAATTCTTCTTTTGTAATTTCCAAAGTTCCAAGCATTGAAGGATTTTCTAAATCTTCATTTTTTACAATAATCGATAAGTTAATAAGTTCCAATTGTTCTTCATCATAATCAGAATGTTTGCAATTTCCGTATGTTCCGATTAGTTTTAAACTACGCATCCACGCTTCCTTTACTGTATTTGCTCGTACCATAAAACCTTGTTTTTCACTTGCCAGACTTGTAGTGTTTTCTATTTTTAAAGGTTCTAATTCTAATGGTTGTCTTCTCCAATAATTCTCTGGCATAGCGGAAACTCTATTAATTTCTGCATTCAACTCTCTACTTGGAATAACTGAAATATGATTCTTAAAATAACTGCAAAACTCATAAATTAAATTCTGGTCATAATGAAACTTTTCCTGAAAACAAATTTCTTCATTTTCTAGAAATGATAAAAAAGCAGCAATACTTTCACTCATTGTATTATCAATGTCTGAGTCCTCTAATAATATCAAATGCGAAATATCTGGATTCAAAAATAGGTTTGCAATAATATAATTTATTCCATTTTTTGTGTATAGTGTCCCTATTGTTTTCACTTTATTCCTATTTTCTTTTGTTATGTGATCTCGAATTAAGTTTGGTTTTTTCCATCCTGTTATAATTCCTAGATGGGAATCAATATTTTCATTATATAAAACGGTATTTTTATAGTATTTTAACATAACCTCACTCTCCCCTTATTAGTAAACTAACACAGATAAAAAGCTTTTTCAATATAATTCTGGCACTTTTTATATTCTATCTTTTAATTCTGCCTGATAGTTTTTTAATCTTTCCTCTTGCTTTTTCTTGCTTTCGGAATTACTAAAATCTGCATTAGGATAGGTTAGGCCATTTACATTACAAAACAAAGAGAATACCTCATCTCTACTATTTGGAAGGCCATTTTTATAGATCATTTGCATTTCCACTACTTCATTTATTTTGTTCTGATAGGTTTCAAA
Source organism: uncultured Bacilli bacterium (assembly GCA_910583685.1). GTDB lineage: Bacteria > Bacillota_I > Bacilli_A > RF39 > UBA660 > MGBC119817. The sequence goes on along the minus strand of CAJTXY010000037.1, from coordinate 2,478 downwards.
ATGATTATCTAACACTTCCATCGCTAAAACTTTTAATTTGTAAACTTCTATTTGCAATTTTTCACTACGTTCTAGATGCATACTATTTATATTTTTTTCATTCATTGCCCATGATAAGAGCATATTTAAATCAGACGAGTATAGACCATAGTAAAAGGTAACAATACGAATATGGTTTATGATGGTATCTTCTTTTCGCTCCTTTTTGTCAACTGTATAATGAAACGTTTTCAAAAATTCCTTTTCAATTCTTTTCTGATATTTTTGCTGTTTCTTTATATATGCAGTTAGATTATATTTTTGTTCACTAGAAGAGTCTGGGTGTTCTGCAATGTATGCCTCTTTACCTAGGGTAAACAGTTGATTACTAATTGGCATTTCTATCTGGTCTTCTAGTTCCTTTCGCGTAATATTTTGTTTTGTAAAAACATCTTCTATTAGTGTTGTAATTTCTTTTTTTGTTTTCAACTCTATATTTGCTTTTTTTTCATCTAAATTCGTACTATAGAAGAAGATTACTATAGCAATCACTATAGCTAGTATAATTGTGATGTATTTTTTCATACTACTCCTTTCTAGCATTGGTATTTTGCTGTACATTTACTGGCCTTATTGCAGACATAAGCATATGCACAATACCCACTACGATAAAATGACCAACTGGTAGCACTGTTAAAGCAAGCATCCCCTGCTCCAGTACTGGCATTATTAGCATAACTAGAACAATATGATGAAACAGTTGCCCCGTCTGATGCAAAACATAATCTTCCTGATGTCACTGCATAACCAGTTGCAGTAATATTAAATTGAAACTTGTTTTCAAACCAATGTCCGACACAGGTTTGAAAATTACCGCCCGATTTACTTGATGAGATTTTTAAGGTATAATCACTTGTCTTATAGGGATTGGCTGTAGGACCTGGTGCTGCTGCTCCTTTATGAACCATTACTACTTGATATGCCTCCATACGCTTTTCTAAACCATAACTACCTGCGATGGAACCATTTTGGGCCCAATCTAACCAGCCAAATGATTGTACGTGTGCTCTATAATAGATATCATAGTACTGTGCAAGATCTCCAGTCAATTGAATTTTTATAGCCTCTATTCTTTTTCCGGCAGTACCTGTTTGTGCACCATCACTAGCAAAAGATTGCCAACCTGCAGTCTGGCTATGAACGGAGTATGTAATACCGCCAGCTATCCCTGTATTATTAGATAAATACATTCTTACATAGTAAATCATTTTAGCTTGATTTTCGGTTCCTGATGTTGCTCCATTTGCCACATAAGATTGCCAGCCAAGACCTTCCACATTTGATGAGTATAATACGTAGGCATCCGGCCTGCAAATAGAATAATATGTCATATTTTGATTCAGAGAAATTACCGTTCCTGCTGATAGGCCATTAACATCTGTACTAGAGGTACTCCATCCGCGAACAATATAGCCACCAGATGCTGATAACGATGGTAAAGCTACATTGCAGGTTGTACCTTGAGCTGCTCCATTATAGGTTGCTGCTATACCACAGGAATCTGCAGTTTTTCCTATTGCACTTGTTCCTGCTGTTTGGACATAGCTAACTGTCCTTGTCACTGCCGACTTCATTGTTTGAGCATAAAATGTTGCATTTGTATTTATTGATATGGTAGTACCCTGGCTCAAGCCACCACTATGGCTTTCTGCTGATGAGGAATATCCTATTATTGTTGGTGTATTTGCACTAGCTACAATTATGGGAGTAGTAATACTACAGGTTGTCGCTTGGGCTGCCCCATTATAGACTGCGGCAATTGTACAACTTCTTGTTACTGTGGCAGCAGTTGAGGCATTACCACTGGTATCAGTTTGACTTGCTGCTCCATTTTTATTGAAAGTAATGGTATATGTCTTTCCGTCTTTTCTAGTAATTGCATAATAGGTTTTTCCATTGTTCGTAGCATCGACTGTTAATGTCGTATTGCTTCCTACTTGTGCGGAAGTAGCACTTGCTGTTTGGTTATAACCTACTATTGTTGGTGTTGATGTTGGGGCTGTAATTACTGGTGTTGTAACAGAACAACTTGTCGCTTGGACCTCATTATTGTATGCTTCTGCTATCTCACAACTTTTACTTGTTGCAGCCACTGTATTCCCATTGGCATTGAAGTTTACTACTCTTGTAATCTTCTCTTTCTTATAAATAGCATATAAGGTAACATCTTCTTCTATTAGAAGGCTACTTAATCCTACTGTGGCATCTTTTTCTGTATTCCAACCTACAAAGGTCCAACCCTCTTTGGTAGCAACGACACTTAAGTCAACTTCTTTTCCTTTTGTGACCCTTTCTATCTCTTTGGTACTACTAGTTCCTCCATTACTGCTATAATTATAAATTACTTGATAGCTCTTTTCTCCCTCTACCATCACTCTTCTTACAATACTTGCTGTATTTCCGTCCTGATCTGTAATTAGATATTTTATAATGTATTCT
>CAJTXY010000036.1 GCA_910583685.1 uncultured Bacilli bacterium | reverse complement strand
CTAGTAATATGGTAGAGTATACTGACAAGTTGGAAGACACAATTTGGTGTAATGATAGAAGTATTGACCGCGGACCATTAAAGAATAAAGATGAGGACTCGTCAATAATAACAGGAAACAATAGAGCAGATTATACATTTTTTAGTGTAGATAGAAGAAACCTTAGAACAATAAGCCCAAGTGTAGAATGTACAAATAAAAATGACAGATTTACGGTAAGTGATAAAATAGGAAATGGAAAGTTAACTTACCCAGTAGCCTTATTAACTGCAGATGAATTAACACTAGCAGGACATGGATGGAATGGCTACAGTGACTCAAGTTATTTACATACTGACCAAACAAATTGGGCTTTGTCACCCCGTTACTATGATTATGATAATGCACGAGTATGCGTTTTACGCTCTAGCGGAAACCTCCTTAACAATTTTGTAAACGAACCAGGAGGTGTTCGTCCAACCATATCACTAGGATCCACTGCAACAGTCGCAGATGGAGATGGAACACCCTCCAATCCATTTACTATTGTTATGGATTAATAGTTATGTGGTAACAAATTTTCTTGCTATTCCTATTAAATACAAATATTACGTTGCCTAAATTAAAAGGTCTACTTTATCTATAAAATAAAGTAAACCTTTTTTATTTCATAAAAATCGAGATTAAAGTTAATCCTAAATTATGCATCATATGCATACTAATAGAAGTATAAATAGTATCTGTCTTATAGTACATAGAGGCAAAAGCAATTCCTAGTGAAGAATATGGAATAATATATAAAAGCTCTAAAGGTGTTTTGAAAGTTGTGATAACATGTAAGGCTCCAAAAATAATACCTGATACTAAAATAAATAACCATTTTTTTTGAAAAATATTTTTAAATGCTTTGCGAAATACTACTTCTTCAATAATTGGAGCAATAATTCCAGCATTTAATAACATTAAAATAGGAAGTGTTGTAATCATATCTTGAACCATCTTCTCATTAGTAGCACCACCTGCATTTAAAATAAAACTCAAAACAATATTAGATAAAGCCATTACAACAAGTCCTATAAACCAATAACGAAATCCAATATCAAGGTTTGAAAGTAGGCCTTTTCTAAATTTTTTCCATTCACCAATAAGTTCTTGATAATAAATGAAAAAAAGAGATAGTAATATCATAATATTAGAAAATAAACTTAAATAAATTTCTGTAGCACTATTAAGATTTTTTAAATCAAGATTGAATATTAAAATAGGAATTAATTGAAAATAGCTTCCATAATAAAATAGTAAAAAAACTAAAATGCTTTGTAGTACTATCTTAATATATTTTTTATTTTTTATCTTTTCTATCATTCTTATCACCTAATTTAAATATATCATAACTCCTATAAAATTAAAAGGAAAAGAAAGATGGAAAAAATAAAGATAATATATTATAATGAAAAAAGGAGGTCTACGATGAAAGAAGAATTAATTGATGTATTAGATGAAAATGGAGTTTTTACTAGCGAAATTTTACCACGGAGTGAAATCCATAAAAAGGGCCTTTGGCATAGATCAATTGTGGTAGCGATAGTAAATGAGAAAAATGAGGTTTTATTACAGCAAAGAAGTAGCAATAAAGAAAAAAATGCTGGTATGTGGGATATCTCTGTGGCAGGTCACATTTCAGCAGGACAAGACTCTCTTTCTGCAGCAGCCCGTGAAATTAATGAAGAAGTATCAGTCCTACTTGGCTATAGAACAGAAATCAAGGATTTTAGATATATGTATTCTTTTAGAAAAGAGCAAAAGTTTAAAGAAGATTTTATAGAACGCCAGTTTTACGATTTCTTCATTCTTAGAACCTCAATATTGGATGACAAAACTCTATATTTTCAAGAAAGTGAAGTACAGGCTGTTAAATTTGTGGAACTAACAGAATTAGAGAAGAAAATAGAGAACAAAGAAATAGTAGAAAGACCTGAAATATATGAGGTATTAATGAAATTTTTGTTCCGTTTTTAACATATTAGGACAAAAAAGTGAAAATAAAACCAATGATAAAAAAATAGTTGGTGTTTTATTATATTTATGTTATAATAAGAGACAGAAAGGAGTGGGAACAAGAAAAGTCCCGCTCTTTCATTTCTTAGGAGGTGAGCATTTATGACTGAAAAAGTAAAGAAATTAGTGGATTGTGCAATTGATGATTTAGGGTTATTTGTGAGTGAAGCTTATATAAGTGAGGAAGAAAATATTACATCGCTAAATATTATTTTAGATAGTGAAGCGATAATTGACTTAGACCTAATTACAGAAGCATCACGTATAATTAATCCTATAATGGATGAAGCTGATTTGGTAGAAGGAGAGTATGTATTAGACATTAGTTCAAAAGAGAAGGGAGAAGTAAAAGATGAACAGTAAAGAATTTTTAAATGCAGTAGATAATATTGTAAAAGAGAAAAATATTGATCCAGATGTTGTATATGATGCTATGGAACTTGCACTTACTTCTGCATACAAAAAGAATTTTAAATCAAAAACAAATGTAAAAGTTTCAATTGATCGTGATACAGGAGAAATTAAAGTGTATTCTTATTTAACAGTAGTAGAAGATGAGAAAATGACAAAAGAAGAATATGAAGACTACTTATTTGAAAATTACACAGAGGAAGAGGAAGAAGACACTACAGAAGATAATGAAGGGGAAGAAAAAGAAGAGAAGAAAATATCTTTCTTTAATCCAGAAGTTGAAATCAAAGTAAGTGAAGCAAAGAAGATTAATAAAACACTCGAAGTAGGAGATACGATTGATACAGAAGTAACACCAAAAGATTTTGGGCGTGTTGCAACCTCTACGGCAAAACAGGTAGTCGTTCAAAAAATCCGTGAAGCAGAAAGAAACAGCATTATGGGTGAGTTTGGAGATAAGCAAGATGAATTATTAATTGGAACCGTTGCATTAGAAGATACAGATAATTATTTTATTGATCTTGGAAGAACGAATGGAATTTTGCCTAAGAAAGATATCATTCCAGGTGAAAAAATCGAAATGGGTAGTCAAATTAAAGTTTATGTAACGAAAGTAGATAATAATGGTAAGAACTTATTAGTTTTACTATCACGTAATCATTATGGTTTTGTAAAACGTTTATTTGAGCTTGAAATTCCTGAGTTATCTGATGGTACAATTCTCTTATATAGTGTAGCACGTGATGCTGGTGCTCGTAGTAAAGTAGCAGTATATTCAGAAAATCCTAGTGTAGACCCAATTGGTGCCTGCATTGGTGAAAAAGGAAGCCGTATTGCTAGAATTATTGAAGAGTTGCATGGAGAGAAGATTGATGTCATAAGATATGATAAGGACCCAGCTGTGTTTATTGAAAACGCACTTTCTCCTGCTAAAGATTTATCTGTTTTAATTACAGATCCTAAAAAACAAGAGGCAATTGTAGTGGCAGATGATGATAATTTTTCTCTTGCTATTGGAAGACGTGGTCAAAATGCCCGTCTTGCTAGTCGTTTGACACATTATAAAATCGATATTAAAAACTATGAACAAGCAAGAAATGAAGGAATCAATTTAAGACGGGAAGATTAGAAATGGAAAAATATAGTATAACCAATCTACCGAAGGGTATGAAAGGTGCAGTTCTTCGAAATGGTGATTTTTATAGCTTTGATTCTATAAATAATATAACAGCTTGCCACAATGCAAATTTTCGATATCTGACACTGGAAATATTAAAAACAGATCCTAGGATATTATTTGAAAATGTGAGAAGTCAATTGGAACATCCTGAGTATTATGATGTTAACTATTCAGACTATGATTATAAAGCTTTAGCTATTGATTTTTTGGGATTATGTAATTTTACAATCTATGGAGCCCACCTTGGTTCTTATGCTGCTATTGAAGTTCCTGATCCTAGAATTTATGGGTACAAAATCACAAAAGAGGAACAGGATACCTTAATTAAACTTGTAAAAATCAATCAATGCAGTTTGGAATCTTTAAGACCCATTTTTAAGGAAGACAATTATTGTAAAATATATAGTAGAAATAATTAAAAATAAAAGGAGGAAGTAGGAATGAAAGTAAGAAAAATACCAATGAGAACTTGTGTAGTTACCAAAGAACAACTTCCTAAAAAAGACTTATTACGCATTGTTCGTACACCTGAAGGACAAGTAGTAGCAGACGAGACTAGTAAATTAAACGGTCGAGGTGCTTATATAAAACTAGACTTAGAAGTGCTTGAAAAAGCCCAAAAAAGTAAAATATTAGAAAGACGTCTAGAATGTAGTATTGACGATGCTACCTATTTGGAAATTGAGAAAATAATAAAGAAAAAGCGAGGTGAAGTATAATGACAATATTTGAATATGCAGAAGATGTAGGTAAAACAGTAGAAGAGATTAAAGCTCTATGCGATAAAATTGGGATTTTCTATGAAAGTGAAGAAAGTACATTAAGTGATGATGATATTACACTTTTGGACAATGAACTACAAGATCAAGTTGATTATGTAGAAGGAGATCTAGATGATGAAGAAGTAGCAGAAAAACTAGAAGAGGAACTAACTTATGATAAAGCATTAGATCTTGCTCAAAAAACAAATATTAATTTAGATGCAAGTAGAAGTTTTGAAAAGGTAAAATCAAAAGCAGTAAAGAAAAATGATACGAAGAAAGATTTCCTAAAAGAGAGGAAAAAAATATATAAGCATCGTGAGAAACTTCAAAGTAATGAACAAGAACAGGATGAAAATACTATTCTTTACAAAGAAGGAATGACAGTATCAGAAGTTGCGGCTGCACTAGAAGTGGCGGCCACTGAAATTATTAAAAAATTAATGCAACTTGGAACAATGGCAACCCAAAACCAAGCATTAGACTATGATACCGTTGAAGTAGTAATTAGTGATTATAATAAAATTCTAAAAAAAGAAGAGTCTGCAGATATTTCCAACTTTGAAGAATATGAAATTGCAGATGCAGAAGAAAATCTAACAATGCGACCTCCAGTAGTTACCATTATGGGACACGTGGATCATGGTAAAACTACTTTATTAGATGCAATCCGTAAAAGTAATGTAGCAAGTGGAGAAGCAGGAGGAATTACCCAGGCAATTGGAGCTTACTCTGTCACTTGTAATGATAAAAAGATAACATTTATTGATACCCCAGGACATGAGGCATTTACAGAAATGAGAGCACGTGGGGCTTCCGTTACAGATATCGTCATTATAATTGTAGCAGCAGATGATGGTGTGATGCCACAGACAAAAGAGGCAATTGATCACGCAAAAGCAGCAAAAGTACCAATTATTGTAGCAATTAATAAAATTGATAAAGAAAATGCTGACGTTGACCGTGTTATGGCAGGTCTTGCAGAAAATGGTTTAACTCCAGAAGAATGGGGAGGAGACACAATTGTCAATAAAATTTCTGCAGCAACAGGAGAAGGAGTCAATGCTCTTTTAGAAAACATTTTATTGATTGCCGAAATGGAAGAGTATAAAGCAAATCCTGCACGCTATGCAACTGGTGCAGTAATTGAAGCACGTATGGATAAGCATCTAGGTTCTGTAGTTAGCCTTTTAATTCAAAATGGAACCCTACGCCTTGGTGATCCAATTGTTGTAGGAACTTCAAATGGAAAAGTTAGAACTCTAAAAAATGATTTAGGGCAAAATATTGTAGAGGCACTTCCATCTACACCAGTTGAAGTAACAGGACTATCAACGCTTCCATCAGCAGGAGATAAATTTATGGCATTTGAGACTGAAAAACAAGCAAAAGCAATTGCCGAAGAACGAAAAATTAGAGCAAAAGAAAAAGACACAAACCGCAGTGGTATGACATTAGATGATCTATTTGGACAAATTAAAACAGGAATGAAAGAAATTAACATTGTTTTAAAAGCAGATGTAAATGGAAGCTTAGAAGCAGTGCGTTCTTCTTTGGAAAAAATTGAAGTAGAAGGAGTTCGTATTCAAGTAATTCGTGGTGGAGTTGGAGCAATAACAGAAAGTGATGTTGTTCTTGCCCAAGCATCCAATGCCATTATTATTGGATTTAATGTTCGAGGTTCTGCTAAAACTATGGATTTAGCTAAAGAGAAGGAAATTGAAGTTCGAAACTATGATATTATTTATAAAGTAGTTGAAGATATGGAAGCAGCAATGAAAGGACTTCTTGATCCAGAATATGAAGAAAAAGTAACAGGAACCTTAGAAATTCGTCAAATCTTTAAATTCTCAAAAGTAGGACTAATCGCTGGATGTCACGTTACAAATGGAGTTGTAAAAAATAATAGCAATGCTAGAATTATTCGTGATGATGTAGTGGTCTATACTGGAAAGATAAAAACACTACAAAGAGAAAAAGACCAAGTGAAGGAAGTTAGTAAAGGTATGGACTGTGGCCTAACTCTTGAAAACTGCCAAGATTATAAAGAAAATGATTGCATCGAAGTATATGACTTAGTAGAGGTGAAACGTTAGAAAACTATGCTAAATGAAGAGATAAAGTATAACAATATGCAAACAGAACTAAGCACAATAGTATTAAAAGAAGAGTTGATAAATGACAATAGTCTTTTGCAGATTGTAAAAACCAAAGAGGAAAAACTACTATTGCGATGTCGATTTATCTCTAGCGAAAATGGCTGTATGGATGAAAGTATTATTTGTGAATTAACAGAAGACAACATAGAAAAATATAGTGTGTATTATACAGATGATTATGTTATTATTTTCCAGAAAGATAAGCAGGAAGTAACAAAGTTATATGAGTTAAATCTACACTATAACATAGAAGATGCTACAACTTGCCACTGGATTTATGATAGTAGTTGCAGGAATAACAAAGCAACAAGAATAAAGAAAGAAAAAGCGAAAACCAATTTCACATTTACAAAGACAATATTACCAAAGTAAAAAATGATGCTGATATAAGGAGAAAGATATGGCAAATATTAGAATAGAAAGATTAGAGTCTACTTTTCAAGAAGAACTTAGTATGATTTTAATGACAGAAATAAAAGATGAGGCTATTCGTTTTGTAACCATTACTGGTTGTGATATTACAAGTGATTTAAGTTTTGCAAAGGTCTACTTTACAGTGCTTGATAAAGAAAAAAAGAAAGAAGCAATAGAAAAGCTCAACAATGCTGCCTCATTTATTCGTGGAAAGCTAAGTGAACGAGTAGAAATTCGTCATACACCAGAGTTAAAGTTTATTTATGATGAATCTATTGCCTATGGAGAAAAAATAGAAAATATACTAGAGGAAATTCATAAGAAAGAGGATGACTAATCCTTTTTTTCTTGGCACAATTATAGTATAATAAAACAAATGGAGGCTTAATGTATGAAGAGTATTGGAAGTGTGATCGATAAAGTAGATAAAAATAATTTAAAAGAAGCATTCATAAGAGCTTGTAATAATAAAGAATTTAAAGACTTTGTCTATTCCATTAATATATCAGAAGAAACTTTAATGAAATATACATCTAATTTAGAAGATAGTTTTAAAGAAAAAGAAAACTGTAAAGATTGCAAAAGTCTCACAACTTGTCCTAATCAAATAAAGGGCTATGTTTACTTACCAGAAGAGGCAGGACGTCAAATTCTGTTTTCCTATATCGCTTGCCCTAAATATAATGAATATTTAGAAAAAACCTCATATACCAAAAACGTAGAATTTTTTCGTCTTCCTTCTGAATTACAAGATGCTTCTTTCAAAAGAATATATAAAGATGATAAGGCAAGACTTCCAATTATCAAATATTTTAAAGAGTTTATGCAATCATATCAAAAAGAAAAAAAAGCGAAGGGATTATATCTTACTGGATCATTTGGCTCTGGAAAGACTTATTTAGTAACCGCTTTATTTAACGAACTTGCCAAAAAGGGGGTAAAGAGTGCATTAGTCTATTACCCTGAGCTTCTCCGCAGCCTAAAGTCCTCTTTTGGAAGTGATTATGAAGAACGATTCTCTTATATAAAAAAAGTGCCTTTACTTCTTTTGGATGATATAGGTGCTGAAAATGTAACCACTTGGGGAAGAGACGAAGTATTAGGACCAATTTTACAGTACCGAATGGAAACGGGACTCCCTACATTTTTTACTTCAAATTTAACACTTTCAGAACTAGAAAGTAATTTAAGTATGACAACAGGTGGAGTAGATAAGGTAAAAGCAAGAAGGATTATTGAGAGAATTAAATACTTAAGTGAAGAGATGAGCTTAATTAGTGAAAACAGAAGAAAATAATTCAAAGAATTATCTATTATTAAACGTTATTTTTATAAAAATTATTGACTATTCAAGAAAATATGATAATATTTAGTTATCAGTGATGAAATACATTGAAAAAGGATATGATAACTTAATCATCTTTTTTAGAGAGTTCATAGTTGGTGGAAATGGACAAAGACTTAAGTTGTTACTCCCTTTTGAGTAGAATTATAAAAAGTAATTCCGGTTAAAACCGTTAGCTAAAAATTAAGTAAAACAAGGGATGGTACCGTGTTATCGCACTCCTACTATAATAATAGTAGGAGTTTTTTGTTTTAATTTGAGAGGAGAGATAAATAATGGATAAGAAAATTACAACAAAATATACAATAGGAATTAGAGAATTTATGAATTACTATTTACAAATACCATATCTAGAAGATCAAAGGTTAACGCATTATAAAATGTACAACTATTTAGAGGAAAAGGGCCATCCGATTCCAAAAACAATTGCGTTTTCTAGAGTTACAATAGAAAATATAATGACAGGAACTTATCTGCTGGTAAGAGAAGAGACAAAGAAAAGAAGTAGTGCTAAAGATTCCTTTAAAAAGTCTAGAATACTTGTCTATCAAAATCCACTGCGTGAGAGTATAAATTCGTTGTTAAATAATACGAATTCTATAGACATAGGGGTAACCTTAACCAAGACTATGCCATATTCAAAGACTGGAACTCTTTATTCTACTCAAAGAAGGTGAAAAAATGGGGAGTTCTAAAACAGGGGAAACTGGTCTAAATGATGATTACTTGATGGAACTTTTAATGAAAGGCAATTATCGAACGAATCTTGAAAAAGTAAAACAAGAACTTTTGAAAAGCTTGGATGATAAAAATACCTATCAGTTGTTACAAATATGGAAAGTGACAAAACCAGGAATACTAAGAGGCTTTGTAGAAGAAAAAATAGCAGAGAAGTATTTTAACAGGGTGGAGTCAATAGATGCCATTGTTACTTTAACTTATGCAAAATGCGAAGGAATTAACCAAAGAGCAATGCAAAAGTATATAAATCTAATGGAAGAATATTTAGAGTATTTTGATGAGTTTACAAATGATAATAAAGTAAAAGACTCTAAACCAGAAGGATTCAAAAATAAAATAATAAGTTTTCCAAACCATTCTTCAAAACCAGCAACAGAAGAAGGAAAGGAAAATGGAAAAGTTTATAAAATAAAAGATTTTAAATCAAGGAGGAAATAGAATGATAAAAATTACAGAAAATGAAAAATTAAGTGTATTAAACCATTCGTGTGCACATTTGCTAGCACAAGCAGTAAAACATTTATACCCTCATGCAATGTTTTGGGTAGGCCCAGTAATTGAAGAGGGATTCTACTATGACATTGACTTGGGTGATGATGTAATTAAGGAAGAAGATCTAGAAAAAATTGAGAAAGAAATGAAAAAAATTGCCAAAGATGGCAAAAGAATTGTTCGCGAAGAAATTAGCAAAGAAGAGGCTTTAGAAAAATTCAAAAACGATCCATATAAGATTGACTTGATTGAGAGAATGAAGGAGGAAGAAGAAATTATTTCTTGTTATACACAAGGAGATTTTACAGATCTTTGTCGTGGTCCCCACGTTGAAAGTGTAAAAGAACTAAAGCATTTTCATCTGCTAAAAGTAAGTGGTGCCTATTGGAAAGCAGATGCCAAAAATAAGATGCTTCAAAGAATTTATGGTGTATGTTATGAAACTGCAGAAGACCTAGAAGCACATTTGAAAATGCTAGAGGAAGCAAAGGAGCGGGATCATCGTAAGATAGGACGAGAGCAGGAACTATTTATGACTCATCAATTGGTAGGCTCAGGTATGCCTTTATGGTTACCAAATGGGGCGATGATTCGTAAACAATTAGAAAACTATATTTATGAAAAAGAACAATCCCTTGGTTATAATCATGTATATACACCTTGTGTTGGAACAGTAGACTTGTATAAAACATCAGGACATTGGGATCACTATCAAGAAAATATGTTTCCAATGATGAAGGTAGATGAAGAGGAGTTCGTTCTTAGACCTATGAACTGTCCTCATCATATGTTAGTTTATAAAAATAAGATGCATTCTTATCGTGATCTTCCTATTCGTATTGGAGAGTTTGCGACAGACTTTAGGTATGAAGCAAGTGGTGCTGTAAAGGGACTAGAACGTGTCCGTTGTATGTGTCAAAATGATGCCCATTTATTTGTAACGCCTGACCAAATAGGAGAGGAATTTAAGAAAGTAGTAAATTTAATTTTAGATGTTTATCGTGATTTTGGAATAACAAATTATAAATTTAGACTTTCATTGAGAGATAAAGAAGATAAAGAAAAATATTTTGATGATGATGAAATGTGGGACAAAGCAGAAAATAAATTAAGAGAAGTATTAAATGAACTAGATGTAGAATACTTTGAAGCAATAGGGGAAGCAGCATTTTATGGACCCAAACTAGATGTAGAAGTAAAACCAGCAGTAGGCCCAGATGTTACTCTTTCTACATGCCAACTTGATTTCCTTCTACCACGTAACTTTGAGTTGTGCTATATTGATGCCAATGGAGAAAAGCAAACCCCAGTAGTACTTCACCGTGCTATTTTTGGAACATTCGATCGTTTTACTGCATTTGTAATTGAGGAGACGAAAGGAGTCTTTCCAACTTGGCTTGCGCCACTTCAAGTAAAAGTAATTCCAGTAAATCCAGAGTTTCAAGGAGAATATGCTAAAAGTATTGTTGAAAAATTACAAAGTGAGAATATTCGTGTGGAATTAGATGATCGAAACGAGAAACTAGGGTATCGCCTAAGAGAAGCACAAACAAGTAAAGTGCCTTATACATTAATATTAGGAGATAAAGAAAAAGAAGACAATACGATAAGTTATCGCCTTCACGGGGAAAAAGATACTACTACAGTATTGGTAGAAGAATTTATAAAAATGATTAAACAAGAAATTCTGCTGAAAGCTTTAAGAAAAAAATAGTGAGACATTAAAAACTCGCTATTTTTTTAATAATGGAAAATAGAAAACTATCAGAATTTTCTACAATGTTTTTATATGATTTTCAGTAAAATGGAAATCATAAAGTTAAATACTTTATGACTATTGTAATACTTATCTATTCTAGTAATA
>CAJTXY010000035.1 GCA_910583685.1 uncultured Bacilli bacterium | reverse complement strand
TTTATTGTATCAAAAAGCCGCACCTAGTGGTGCGGTTGAAATTTCAATTTAGGAATGACTTATGAAAAAGTCATTTTTATATTGTCAACAATACATAAAAACAATACCAGTATATCAATATCTAGTTGCTGTATCTTTTCAGCCGAAACTAAAAAAAATGAATTGATCTACTCTTCCATTTCTTTATACTTAGATTGATATAAATCTGTATCTTCCCTCTCTTCACCTTCCTCTTCCAAAAATTCTCTCATATCTGGTAAATCTTCAATGGTAGCAAGTCCAAAGTAATCTAAAAATTCATTTGTAGTTTCATAAAGAATAGGCCTTCCTGGCAAGTTACTACGCCCCGTTTCTTTAATAAGTCCCTTAGCAACTAGCTTACGAATAATTTGATTACTAGCAACTCCACGTAGCTTATCAACTTGCAACCTTGTAATAGGTTCATTATAAGCGATAATAGCAAGTGTCTCTAATGCTGCTTGACTTAATGTATTTGTCTCTGGATTCTCAATTAACTTCTGATAAAACTTACGATGTTCAAACTTAGTAGTAATCTTAAACTTATTTCCTAAAAAATCAATTCGGATTCCCCGATCATCCCCTTCATACTCGCTCTTTAGATCACGGACCAAATTCTTAGCCTCATCTTCCCCAATTTCTAGAGTTTTTCCAATCTGATCTAGAGTAAGTCCCTCTTCGCCAACTACAAACAATAATCCCTCTAATACTGCCTTTAAATTCATTATGCCACCTCACATACTATGTCATCAAACGTATCTTTTTGTACAATTTTAAGTTCCTTACTCTTAGCCATTTCTAAAACAGCAAGAAAAGTTGCAACAATATACTCCTTTGATACCTCAGGAAAAAGTTCAAAAAATGAAACTCGTCTCTTTTCCCCCAAAATTCTCTTAATATCACATCGTCTAGAAGAAACTGAAATTTCATTTACAGTAACCTTAGTTTTTAGTGGCTTCATCTCCCTCTTCCGTTGCAAATATTTTTTAAAAGCCTCTACTAGGTCATCTAGGCTAACATCCGAAGACAATGACGCCTCTTCTTCTCTAAATTGAGAGAAATTTTCAGGAGCTTTTGTATAAAACTGCTGACGATCTTCCTCTTTTTCTTTTAATGCCTTCGTAATTTCTTTATAAGCCTGATATTCTAAAAGCCTTCCAATAAGTTCGTCCCTTGGATCCTCTTCCTCTACTATCTCTAAATCATTAGAACTCTTTGGAAGAAGCATCCGAGACTTCATCTCAATAAGCTCTGAAGCAAGAACCAAATATTCACTCGCAACTTCTAAATTTAGTTTTTCCTGAGACTCAATATATGTCAAATACTGCTCTGTAATCTTCTCAATTTCAATTTCTAAAATATCCATTTTACTTTCTTTAATCAAATGCAAAAGCAAATCAAGAGGTCCCTCAAACTCCGAAATTCTAATATCTAAATTCATAATTATCACTTCCAGACTCTAATAGTATTGTATCATAATTATTGCAGTTATGATATAATTTTTATAGGTGATACAAATGAAAAGATTCCATATGGTAGATGAAGACTTTATCTGCGAAAATTGTAACAAAGAAGTAAAAGCCCTAAACTATACAGCAAGAGATCATTGTCCCTACTGCCTTTACTCAAAACACGTAGATATCAATCCAGGAGATAGAAAAAATAATTGTAAGGGATTATTAAGACCGATTGGGATTGAAAAATTTAAAGATACCTACAAAATTTTATATCAATGTAAAAAATGCAGACAACAACATAAAAATATCATAGCAAAAGATGATGATATGGACAAAATCATAGAATTAACAGTAAATAATAATAGTTTCAGATAAAACTTATTAAAAGCAATACCTGATAACTATTTTTTATTTTACATTAGTATAAAAAAGATAATACCTTACAAGATATTATCTACATTCTAATTTTTAGGTTTAAAAAACAAGGCAAAGATAAAAGAAAATACAATCGCTGCTGTAATGCCAGATGCCGTAAGATCAAACATTCCCATAACAATTCCAATAGGTCCCATAACATCTACTTTTGCAAGTGCCCCATGAATAAGCAAATGTCCAAAACTAGTAATAGGAACCATTGCACCACCACCTACTACTTCCACAATTTTATCATAAATACTAAATGTATCTAAAGCAGCCCCAACCACTACCAAAATACTTGTAATATGACCTGGTGTTAATTTTGTATTATCTAGAATAATCTGTGAAATCATACAGATAAAACCTGCGAATAAAAACGAATATAGAAAAATCATTCTACCGCCTCCAAACTAATTGCATGTGCAATACTTAAAATATTTTCTTTTTGATAAACAAATGTTGGTGAGAAAAGAGCCCCTGTTGCTACCAATAAAACTCGTTTTAACTCTTTCTTTTTTAGTTTATCAACAACTGTAGTAAAATTAACCAAAGCACTACAGACAGGACCAGACCCACCTGCTTGTACTTGCAGTTGACGCTCAGTATCATACAACATAACACCACAATCATTATAGTTCTTACTTAAATCAATCTTGTACTCCTCCATCATATAATCCTTCAATATTTCCTTTCCATATTTACCAAGATCTCCCGTCAAAATCAAATCATAATAACTAGCATCTCTCTTCATTTCTGTTAAATGACGATAAATGGTGTCCGCTGCTGCACCAGCCATCACAGCTCCCATATTAAATGGATCCGTTTGATTATAATCGATAATTCGCCCAATTGTACCAGATTCAACCTTGATTTGACTTTTCTCATCAGAAAGCAACGCAGCTGCCCCACCAGTTGCTGTAAACGTTGCTGTCATTGGTTTTGGAGCACCATATTCAGTTGGATTACGAAACTGTTTCTCACTCGACATATTATGAGAACTTGTTGCAATCACAACATTCTTCTTACGCCTAGAATCGATAAAAGTAGAAGCTAGAATCATTGCTTCCATACTAGTAGCACAAGCACTATATACTCCTAAAAAAGGAGCAGAAAGAGGACTACCAGCATAACTAGAAGCAGTAATTTGATTCAATAAATCTCCAGAAATCACCAAATCGATTTTCTCCTTCTTGACTCCCTTTTTCTTAAGTAGCATATTAAGACTTTCCTGTAATAATTTTACTTCTGCCTTTTCCCAAGAATCTGCGCCACAGTATAGATCATCATACTTTTTATCAAAGTATTTAGAAAGAGGTCCCTCTTTCTCATAAGGCCCTACAACAGTAGCAGTCTCCTGTAAATAAACATTTTTATATTTAGAACTCATAATCCACCTCCAATTAATATTCGCAATATTCCAAAGAACCACGCCGAAACAACGCCATATAAAATAACAGAACCTGCAAGTTTAAAGATATTACTACCAAGTCCAAAAATTGGTCCTTCTTTTCTATAATCAATCGCAGCAGAGGTCATCGAATGAGCAAAACCAGTAATAGGAATCAGTAACCCACATCGTGCAAAATTAACTAAATTATCAAAAAAACCTAAAGCTGTACAAAGCGAAGCAATAAAAATTAGCGTAATCATCATAAATACAGAAGCTTCACTCCGAGAAATATGAAATTTCTGACAAAAAACCTGTATCAACACTTCTCCTAAAACTCCAACAAGACCACCTACAATAAAGGCAACAATAGCATGCATACCACGTTCCTCTTTTGGCTTATGCCGATTCACTACTTTCTCATATTTTTTATTTACCATATTAATCACCATTACTAGTATTAGAACATTTTTAAATTTTATACAAAAAAAAGGAAAATTTTTCTTTTTCCCTAAAGTCTTGTCTTTAATTTATTTAATACTTTACTCTCCTTTCTAGAAACTTGCACTTGCGAAATACCTAAATTATGTGATACTTCCTGTTGAGTTAAATCTACAAAGTATCTACTATAAATCAACTGTTGTTCTTCGCCATCGAGGGAGGCAAGTTCTGATTTTAAATCTAGTACTTCTGGAGCCAATTGTTTTTCTTCACAACCCAAGTGAGAATATAAATTCATATCATCGTTCGTCATAGAATCCAAGCTTTTTACCATCTCACCTGAAGCTTTCGCTTCTATTAATTTTTCCTCATCAATTTCTAAAAATACAGAAAGTTCAAAATCGCTGGGTTCTCGCATCAAATTTTGTCTCAAAACATCTCGCCCTCTCTCAATAGCACGATTTAATTTTTGCATATCACGACTAACCCTAATTACCCTACTTTCCTCTACATATTTATAAACCTCTCCAAAAATGTGTTGATAAGCATAAGTAGAAAATTTAACACCACGAGATGCATCAAAATTTCTATAAGCATTCATAAGTCCTATCATTCCTACTTGATACAAATCATCTTTGTCAAAATAACCACCATACTTCGCTACAATACTCCAAACTAAGTTTTCATATTCTAGTATGTCGTCCATTTTCTCCTCCTAGCAACTCAAATACCGAAATGCATCTAATTCACTATCTACAAAGAATAACTGATCACGTCTTGAACCAATACAATCTTTTCTATCTTGGCTTAGCCCACATAATGCCACCTCTCCACAACTTAAGAAAATTTCAATAAGTTTATTTCCAATAGCACCAAAAATAGCATCATTGGTAATATTTACTTCATCAAAGTTAATCACAAGTCTTTTTGTTCCTTGTTCATACAAAAGATAATTGATCTCCTCTGAAAACTCTTTAATCGTTCTTTTATTTAAAGACCCATATAACCGCAAAAAGATAATTCCCTTATTCACTTTCGTTGTAATCAAAAACATACTCTTCATCCACCTCGCTTCTCCACTATAAATGATTATTTTTTCTCTGTCTTGCGTTTCGACAAAAAACGACAAATTATTCGTTCGACAAAAAAATACAAAAAAATAGAAAAGAATAAACTCTCCTCTCCTATTTTTCTCATAAAACCTTTATTTACCCTATATAAATAAACGATTTTTAATAAATCATAAAACTACAATACCAATATTAAAAAATATATCACTTTACTATTACTTGACAGTCTCAAAAACTGTTTTCCTATTTTTCTTTATGATAAATAGTACCACAAGATTTACAAGTAATTTGCAGTTGATAACTAGATAATTTTTTATCAAGGATGGTAATAAGTGGATCATCCGTTTCAGGACAACACAACCTATTTTTAATAGTAACTAATTCTCTTTCACTAACACTTCCATCTCGACTATCTAGAAAATCTATAAAAATACTCCCTCTACTTCCACAATTACATAAATACTCAAAATTTATCCTATCATAGGTAGAATAACATAAATACCCAATATTTTCATTACAACAATCACAGTACATCCAGCCTCCATAATTAGTTGCCAATCTAGTATTTTTTAACTCTTTTGTCTTTAAATCTCTTGCCATTTCCTTATCCTTCTTTCTACTTTTATTTCATAAGCACGTTATTGTCATAATAATTACAACACCTTTTAAATTATCTCTTTTTAATTAACCCCTCTTCTGTTAAAACATATAAACTATCAATTACTTCATCAATATATTTTCGGTCGTGAGAGACACTAATGATAGTACCACTATAATCCTTTAGTACTTTTCGAATCACAGGATTTGATAAAGGACTTACATTTCTGGTAGGTTCATCTAATAATAAAACACTACACTCATCTAAAACTAACTTAATTAGAAAAAGCTTTGCCTTTGTTCCATTACTTAAGTCCTTGATCCTTCCGAGCATCTCCTCTCTTGTAAAGTTCATATTTCCAAGATACATTCTAGCTTTCGTTAAGCTCTCCTTCGTACCAGATGGTGACACAAAATCTAAGACCATTTCATATTGTTCTAAAACATCATCATAGTTTTGGGGCATATAACCAAGTTTGATATCACTTCTATTTTTTAACTCTTCATAAAAATACTTTATCAAAGTAGATTTCCCTACGCCATTTTTACCAATAATACACAGATGAACATTTCCAATAACATCCAATGAAACATCGCTAGCAAGTATTCTATCTGCCACTTTAAACTCTTTCATATTGATACTAATAATATGTTTGGTCCTAGGAACTTTTACTTCCTCAAAAAAGAAAGAAATATGTTCTTCTACATCAGGCACTTCTGTTAATTCCAATTGATCTAGCCGTCTTTCTTGTGATTTTAAAGAACGCATTTTCACCTTTAACATCTTTGCCCCGTGAGGATCTTTTCTAGAAATTGTATTCTGTTGATATTCTACTTTTTGCATCACTCTTTGTAACTTCTGTTGCTGATGAAAAAGCTCTCGTCGTTCTCCTTTTGCTACTTGCGTCTCTTTTTCTATTTTCTGAAGACGCCGATTGACATATGTTTCATAATCTATTCGCAATAAGGTATGTCTACACTCTGTCTTTTTCTTTATCTGTTCTATATGTAAAATCATATTTGCTGTATTTGTAAGTAACGTTTCATCGTGAGAAATATAAATAATTGGTTTTTTAATATGATTAATAAAATGCTCTAACCATTCTAGTGTCTCAATATCTAAATCATTAGTCGGCTCATCCAAAAATAAAATATCATAGTCATCTATTAAAAGTTTTAATAGACGAACCTTTACTTTTTCTCCTCCTGATAACATCTCCATATTCTGCCCTAAAATCTGATCACTTAAATGTAATTGGTCTAAATTTTGATAGAGACTATTTATCTTTTCATAATAATCATTTTCATCTCGAAACAAAAAGTCATATACTGTTTTATGTAAATACATTTTACCCATTGATTGCTCTAAATAACCAATTCTATGTCCATTGGTAACTACACTACCATCTACTTCCGCATAGTCACATATTCCTAGTATCGCCTTCAATAATGTTGACTTACCATTTCCTTCCTCTCCAATAATCGCCATTTTATCTTTCACATTTAGTGATAATGATAAATCCTTTATTAAATATTTATTTCCTACTTTTATACTAAGATCTTTTATTTCCAACATATTATGCCTCCTATTCTGGCATAATCAAAGTTTATGCCACACTTATACGCATAATCTTCTCATATTCCCACCTCCATTAATTCTCTTTCCATTCGTGATATAAAATATCTTTTAAAACAAGCATACTATCTAATTTATTATAATGATATACTTTTGTCAAATCATCTAACATTTCTCTAATCCTACGTGCATAACTTTCAATCTCCACCACCTGTTGGTAGTTTGCTAGTACAGGGTATTTCTTGCTCCAAGCATTGGTCCAATCAATTTTAACCTCTTTCTCATCTGTTTCCCACTTTGATATCGTTTGTCGACTAACCCCTAACCTTTCAGCGATTACCTCTTGAGATAATCCTGTTTTTTTTCGTGCCTGATATAGATGGCTACCTAATCTCATTTCCTTCACCTCCCATTCAGCATAGCATAGGTCATCATTGTTTTCTATCAACTAAATATGGCAATTATGCTAAATTTATTAACACGACTTATTTTACTTTTTGAATAAATCTTTCTATATTTTCATCTAGTACTTTTACCTTACCTATCTCTTCTACTCGCTTTGTTACCATCATAACAATCATTCTATCTAGTCCCTTTTGCTTTCCAATCTCCATTTCACCACCAAATGTATCATAAATAATGGCACTTTCTAATAAATCAAAAGGAAAATTTTCCTGATAGTACTTTTCATATTTTTGGGAAAACCACAACAAATAAAATAAGCTACCCTCTTTGTTTTTAAATATTTTTGGTACTGTCTCAGAAACCTCTTTATTTTTTTATCGATCATTCCCATCCGAATGGGACTCCCTATAATAAAGGTATCATACTCCTCTATATTGATAGCACTATCATATATATTTATCAGTCTAGATTCAGGAATTTCTGCCTTTAGCCTCTTAGCACATTCTTCCGTAGTTCCTGTTTTACTTGCATAAAGTATTAATGTCCTCAAACCCAAGTCTCCTCTTCTTCTAAAACAAGAGCCTTCATAGAACAAAAAGATGCACATTTGCCACAACGAATACACTTCTCATAGTCAATAAGAGGTGCCTCATTTTCTTTTTGTGATAGTGCCCCCAACAGGACAAACCTTTACAGCAGGACACTTATGATTTTGTGGGCATCTTTCTTTTCTGATTTTTAGAACTTTTCTCATTTTTATCACTCCATATATTAAACAATTATGTGTGCTGTGATAATTGTATAACTATAAGAATTAATCGTTATTCTTATATTATCCACTTCACAGTACCAATTCTTACCCCTTTTATAAATAAGACATCGCTCATCTAAAACTTTATCTTTTAAGTAGCAAACGATATCATCCATATCTAATCTAAGATTTTTAGAAAGTCGTTCTAAACCCATAGGTGTAGTATGAACTTTATCTATATTAACTAGTAATACTTCTTTATTCATCATTTCTATATTCCATTATTCTTTTTAGATTTTCATCTCTCGTTCCTGTTAGTTGAATAACACTAGGTAGTTCATAGAATGCAACTGTATTTTTAATATCAAATTCTTCCTCATCCCCGCATAAAAAGACTTTTTTCTTTAATGCCAGAGCCATTCCAAGTTCAATATGAGCTCCCCTTCCTGCAGGAAGCAAAATAATCACCACGTCAGAATCTTCAATCCCCTTTGATTCTAGTTGTGCATACTTTACCATATCATCTAACGATACATCGTCACATACTTTCTCTACCCAGTTATAAGTATGCTCCCAGCCATTTTTCTTTAATACTTCCGCATAATAACTCACTAACTCACAGTTTTTCATTCCAGAACCTACATAAAACTTCAACATTAGCACATCCTTTTCCTCTATAAAACTAATAATAGTATAACATAAAAAAAGAAACAGACAAACAAGTCTGTGTTCAGTAAAAAAAACAATCATTTAAAAGTAACGTAACGCACACCAATACTTTTATAAATTTTAGAAGCCCTAGGAAGTCTAAAAATTCTTGCAATAAGCAAATTATAAAACTCATCGATTAAAATAATAGAACATAAAGTAAAACTAACCGTTAAGAAAAGTTTTCTATCTACTCTTTTAGCAAGATAGAAAATAAGAGGTACAACACCATAAATAAAAAGTAGACTAAACGTTCCAAATACAAGTACACTACGCAAACATACAAACCCATGAATACTTCCAAAACTCAAAATCTCACTATTGTAATCCCAACATCTCATACCATTTCCAACAATATACATCCCAAGTCCTGAAATATATTCTAAAACCCCACAGGCAAGAGCACTAATCAAAAAAACCTTGAAAGCACTTTTTCTCTTTTTATAAGTTAGAAAATATATCATAATAGAACCCGTTGCATAAATATTAATCCAAGGAAGAAAGTTTCCACCCCTCCAATAAAATCCTTGCATTCCCCCATTAAAATAATAGAAAATAAACTCATATAAAAAGCCAAACATCCCTGTAATTACAATAATAAGACAAAATATGCCAAGCATCATCGTCCTATCAAATGAATGATCTTTTTCCAAATAATTTTTATACTTCTCTCTCATACTACAATACTCCTATATTCTATATTATAGCATATAGAAAAGAAAGTAACTATTTTATTTCACTACACACTATAAAATACAACTTATTTAACACAATTCTTTTTCTAAATTTTCTGGCATATGCCTTGGACCTCTAATCGCCCGAATACCATACTCCTTTAATTTAGCAAAAGTATACTCATCTCTTCGATAACGCTTCAAGAGTTTAATCTTCATCGTCTTTGAAGTAGTTGAGTTTTCATCCTGATACTGCGAAGGAATATCAACACCTATCACTTGGCACTGAAAAAGTATAGCAGAATATGGAGATCCTAGATATAAATAAACTTTGTCATTCATTCTAATACCATTAGGTTGTCTCCATAGTATTACATCTTTTTGATTAAAGTGAGAAATGACATCATAATACTTAGGATTCGCTGGTATCAACCAATTAGACGTAGTCTCAGTAAAACTATGGCTTTCTCTAACATAATTCATAATCTCTTCATCCTGTAAAGTATCATCTAAAACAATGGTAATCCAGTTTTTCTTATTCATATGATATGCAGGGTAAAAACCTTTTCTTTTTAAAAGATCTATAATTTTTAAAGGTGAAAGTTTTATATTAATAGCCTCTACTTTTCCCTCTAGTTTTTCATCAATTTTTTTACCATCTACATACATAATCAAAGCATACCATTTATCATTATTATCATTTTTAAATACCCCATGATCTTTTGCAGACTCCCAAAGAAAAACAGGTTCATCATAATAGTATTCCATTATAGATTGAGTCACACGATTTGCTTGATCACTTACAAAATATAACTTTTCAAAACAATTCACCTTAATATCTTCTAATAAATTCTTATAAGATTCTCGAACACTACTTACAAACTCCCCCATTTGACTTTCAATTCGAAAGTTAATATATTCACAGTCCATAGTTAAATCATAAACTTTCCCTATAAGCATCCCACTGCCATCTATTGTAATATCTGCCCTAAAATTATCTAAAAATATATAAGAATACTGATAAACCTCACCCACTTTTCGAAATCCATACTCTTCTATCTTTTTAAAATTCGCCTGCATTCGTGCAAAAATTTCTTTTTCTATTTCCATACCATCCCATCACTTCTCATTATGATATTCCCTATCTTTCCAGTACCACCACTTCAACTTCTCTACCTCATATATAGTATGCTCTGCATAATAAACCGCCATTCGAAACAAGTATAATTGGCACTTATCCACTTCAGCCTTTTTTATTTCACAATCTCTCTGATAGAGTTCCTCTGGATCACACCCTTTTAAATCTTCGACACAGGTAATTCCCATTTTAAGAAAGCTCTCTTTTGTTCTCTTTCCAACATTTGGTATTGTAATTAAATCTGTTTTCATCATTCATCCTTTTCTGCTTCTATTTTAAATATTTAATTTTAAATTGTTCCTCTTCACAACTATCATCAATACAGTACTTCGCAATTAATTTAATACTATCTTTAAATGTCTCCTTTTTTGTTTCTAAAAAGGCATCTGACTCACCAATCTGATTTCCCTGTGTATCAATCTTTGCTACATTACCGCTTTCTGCAATAACAATACTTTCTAATTCATCCTTTTTCATTCTACTATCTACTGCACCATATAACAACTTATTATCGAAGTAAAGTTGAACAGAAAAACTTGCTTTTTTTGAGACATTTTGCCTCACTTTAAAATTACTAATTAACAATGCTTGACTAGATTTTTCATAGTAAACTTTTCCTGTTTGAAAATAAAAGTGTTTTGACTCCCCAATAAATTTATAAGTATAATTGTCCATATTATTATGTAATAAATCTTCTTTAAACAAAATCTCTCTCTGACCACACCCTCCTAGCAATAAAAGACAGAAAACAATACCAATAAAACCACCTAACTTTTTCATAAATTCCTCCATATTTTTAATATATAACCTATTACCAACATATAAGAAAGAGACTTATTTGTCAACAAAAAAAGAGACTAATTAATATTAAAATGAACCCCTTGTCAAGGACTAAATAAAAAAGTGAGCCTAAGCAATAGATG
>CAJTXY010000034.1 GCA_910583685.1 uncultured Bacilli bacterium | reverse complement strand
TTTATTACTAGAATAGATAAGTATTACAATAGTCATAAAGTATTTAACTTTATGACTTATATTTTAGAAAATTTTATTCCAAAAAAAATATAGACTAATAATCTACATTTTTATACACCCATTGTAGTAGTTTCTGGTAAAGTAGATGCTCCATCAAAGACAATTCCTTGTCCTGTTATATAGCTTGCCTCATTTGAGGCTAAAAATGCAGCAAGTTCTCCAAGTTCTTCTGGAGTTCCCATTCTTCCCATTGGTATCCCTGCAATAATTCCATTAATAACAGATTCGGGATCTGTTGGATTAGAAAGTTTAGCCATCGCTTCCACCATTGGTGTACGAATATACCCTGGTAAAATAGCATTAACACGAATTTTGTCTTTCACAAGTTCTGCAGCAAGACCTTTCGTAAATCCCATAAGTGCTGCTTTTGTAGTAGCATAAGCGACTTCTCCTGGATCAGCAACCATAACACCAGTCACACTAGATAAATTAACAATAGAACCATTTCCAGATGCTTTCAAATGAGGAAGTGCTGCTTTTGTCATATTCCACGTTCCCTTAATATTAATATCAAATTGCTTATCACGCACTTCATCTGACATATTTTCAAACGATGAAAGCTCACAAACTCCAGCATTATTTACTAAAATATCAACTTTTCCCATCTTTTGAATTAAATCTGCAAAACAAGCATCTAACATTCTTTTATCACGTATATCCGCTTTATAACCAATAATATTAGATTTTGGATATTCTTGTTTTAGTGCAGTAAGAGACGCAGATAATTGGTCAGAATAATCAAAAACCACAACACTTGCCCCATAACGTAAGAATACTTTTACAACTCCTAAACCATTTCCCATTGCCCCACCTGTGACAACAGCAACTTTTCCATCTAATTTTCCCATCTTTATTCCTCCTACTCTATTATTAGTATAACACAGTTTACTGTCACGTCAAATTTATTTTTAGGCTTTTTTTAATTCCTTTTGATCAATTATGCTCTACAAAAAAGATAGATCTTCTCATCTATCCCATATTGACAATTGTTTTTAATCTTTTAATTACCTTTTTCTCTATTCTAGAAATATAAGACTGACTAATTCCAAGAAGATCTGCTACTTCCTTTTGTGTCATCTCTTCTTTTCCCATTAGACCATAACGCAGTATGATGATATCACGATCTCTTGGATTTAATCTCATCACTTCATTAATCATTAATTTTCGCTCAGATTCTTCCTCAATTCCCTTTGTCACAATATCAGCATCCGTTCCTAAAACATCCTCTAAATGAAGTTCATTTCCTTCTGGATCAAAAGAAAGAGATGCATCAATAGAAACTTCTGTCTTTGTTTTTTTATTTTTTCTTAGATACATCAAAATCTCATTATCAATACATCTAGATGCATAAGTTGCAAGTTTAATATTTTTTCCCCTACTAAAAGTATTAATACCTTTGATAAGACCAATAGTTCCAATACTTACTAGATCCTCCAAATCAACCCCTGTATTTTCATACTTTTTGGCAAGAAATACTACAAGTCTCAAGTTATGTTCAATCAATTCATCTTTAGCGTGAACATCCCCCTCTTCTTTTAATTCTAAATAATACTCTTCTTCTTCCTTCGACAATGGTTCTGGCAAAATATCTGTTGCCCCCACATAGAAAATACTTTCATATTTTTCAAATAAACTTCCAATTAACAACAATAAACTAATCATTCATATCCTCCTTTACAATTGCTGGGATTATACAATCAATATCCTCGATTTTAAACTTTTCTTTAGAGTACCCTATTAATATGTCTGTAAATACTTTGCCCTCTATTTCTATTTTTTCTACTTTTCTACACTTGACCACGCCTTGATGATTGAGAGATGCATAAGGCACATAAATCATTTCTTCTTCCCCTATTGGTATAAGTCCTTTTTCTACTAAGAGAACACTTCGCCTCTTATAGGGATCCTTCAAATGATTTCCCGTATCTAAGTAGCCTTTTAGCAAATACTCACATTTATCGACCACGACTTTTACTGTATAAATATTTTGATAAATATTTTTGTGTTCTCTTGCCTCCTTAACGTACCAGATGATAATAATAGGTGATGCAAGTATTAGAACTATAAAATTAATGCTTAGTCCGTTATGAAAAAAGATCACACCACTATTTTTGTAACTAAGTTGAATATTTAAAAAGTAAAGTGCCCCTCCTAAAATAATACTAACAAGATATAAATATAGAACTTGTTTGAGATAACTTCTAATATTTTTAAAAGGAAAAGTAAGACGTATCATCAAGAAACTCACTAACATTTTTAACAAAAATAAAGTTAATGAGTTTAGCGGTAAAAACAAAAAGAAAATACTGAGGGAACCTAGTGCACTTCCTAAGAAAAGTCGTATGAGGCGGGTCCTTTCCTTTAACAATCTACTAACGGCAAAAAGTAGCAAAAAATCAAAGAAAAAGTTTAAAAATAGTACTAAATCGAGGTATATCTTCATGCTATCACCTAAAGACAGTATATAAAAAAAGAAATGCTCTTTTTGTCATTTCTTAGCTTTTTTATCAATTTATCTTTTTTTCTTCCAAAAAATACGAATGGTATACGATAGGAAAATTATCATAAAAATAACATAAATCCAAACGACAATCGTATAAAGAGTGCCATTTAAATATTTTCCCACGATAGCTGGAATATTTTCTGGAATATATTTTCCAATTAATGCTGCCACGTCTGGAAGTCCAATATTGTATTTTATAAATGTTAAAATTCGAAGTATCATATCAAAAATGGCAATAAAGTAAACATAACAATCAAACTTCTTAAAGAAAATAAATACAAGTGCTAATAATACAGCAAAAACAATTAAATCAATATACATAACTTCACCTCTATTATCTAGAAATATTGTAGCATATTTACGAAATTTTTTCTATGATTTTTTCTTGATACAAGTAATTGAGAGTTCTATTTGACAGCAAGTACATCCAAAACTAGCGATTTTTTTCATTATCTATACTCTCTTATTTCCTATAATCATATATCATTTCTTTGCTATATATAAATTTCCAATTTACTTTATATTATATTATATAATAGTTAAAAGAAAGAAGGATTTTATATGAAAAAAAATACTCCCCCAATATTTAGTGCATTAGATTTTACTGCTCTATTTTTGCAAGAATTAAAGAGAAATCATATTCCAAAATTTAATCAAAACGAATTAGAAAAGGAACTATATTCTTATCGACAATTAGAAAAATATAAACCTTTATTTTTAGATTTTGATTGTCGTTATGAAGAAGTTCAATTGTCTGAGGCTATTTCCGTTTTAGAAATCATTGGTGGCGTTTCTTGGGTTGGAGTTCATCCAGAAGTCAAATATATTCATAGTGATACTTTATCATCTGAAGAACATACGGCACTTTTAGATCAAGAAAAAGTTGAATTAACAAAAGAAGTGGCAAATGACTATCTTTTTAGAAAGCGACTTGCTTATAAGAGCCCTATTTCGCTAAATATTTCTGTGCTAAATCCTAATCGCAATTATATTCTTGCAAAAGACGATTATCATAATGCACATATTCATTGGAACTTAATCACTGATGCAAAAAAAGTAGTAGAAAATGAGATTGAAAGTGTTCCTGTTGATTTTGCACATTATATAACCTATCCTAAAAATAGAAACCAAAGCGTTCCTATAACCCGTTCTTTTCATCAGCCAATCGAAATACAAGATGCTACTTTCGCTATTAGTCAAGGAACTGTAAATGGAACTCCAATATGTGCAACACTAATTTCTCAAAGTCTAGATAAAGATGCGGTTAGCAAAATGGTAGATTATGCTACTTTAAATAACAGTACAGAAAATATAAAAGTATATACTATTAAAAGATAAATAAAAAAGCGATCCTTACTTTATAAAATAAGGATTGCTTTTTGTTTCCTGCTCAAGCGAAGTAATCTCCCTATGTCCAGTATATAACATAATGTCACCTGGATATTTTTTTATTTTTTCAATACTTTTATCCATTTCAAGTACACTTCCCGTTGGCAGGTCACATCTTCCAATGCTATCTTTAAAAATAAAGTCTCCAACAAACATCATTTTTTCTTCTGTAAAATAAAAAGTTACAGAATCACTAGAATGTCCTGGTGTATAAAGTGTTTGGAAAGAGAAATTCCCTATTGTTGTAATACCACCATCTTGTGTATTACTTTTTTTAAATATCTTAATACTTTTCTTTTTTAAAAAATTCCGAAGTGCCCCAATATGATCAAAATGAGAATGCGTAATCAGTACAGCAAGCACCCTGTCTTCCCCAATTACTTCTTTGATTTTATCATAATCATCTCCTGGATCTACAACTAGACAGGTAGCATCCTTTTTTAATACATAGCAATTTTCATCCAACGTTCCTGTTACAATCATTTCTACTTTCATACTATCACCTTGTATAAATTTACCATATTTTCTTTACTTTTGCAAAAGAAAAAGGACTAACTGTCCACTGTTTCAAATTGCGAATTATAAAGTGTAGCATAAAATCCATTTTTCTTTAACAGTTCTTTATGATTGCCCTGTTCTACAATATCTCCATCCTTCATCACTAAAATAAGGTCTGCATTGCGAATGGTAGATAAACGATGAGCAATAATAAAACTAGTACGCCCTTCCATAAGCTTATCCATTGCTTTTTGAATTAAAATTTCCATTCTTGTATCAACCGAAGAAGTTGCCTCATCTAGTATTAAAATTTTAGGATCATTTAAGATAACACGTGCAATCGTCAAAAGTTGCTTTTGTCCTTCTGAGATATTATCACTTTCTTCATTTACTACCATATCATACCCCTGTGGCAACGTTCTAATGAAGTGATCAATCTTCGCCATAATAGCCACATCTTCTACTTCATCATCTGTAGCATCCAGCTTTCCATAACGAATGTTTTCACGAATCGTATCCGAATATAACCAAGTGTCTTGTAGAACCATTCCAAACATATCTCGTAAATCATTTCGCTTAAAGTCCTTAATATTGACTCCATCTATCGTGATGGCACCTTTGTTCACATCATAAAAACGCATTAGTAATTTCACCATAGTCGTCTTTCCAGCACCCGTTGGACCAACAATCGCTACCTTTTGCCCCTGTTTAATCTTAGCACTAAAGTTATGAATAATTGTTTTTTCCTTATCATAACCAAATTCTACATTTTCAAAATCAATATTTCCAATTAACGCATCTGTTTTTGCTGCCTCTTTTTTATCTGGTACTTCTTCTTCCGCATCTAGGAATTCAAAGACACGTTCTGCTGAGGCTGCTAACATTTGAACCATATTCATCGCTTGTGCTATTTGAGCAATAGGACTTGTAAAGTTTCGAACATACTGTGTAAATGATAAAATATCTCCTACTTCAATTCTGTTTTTAATTACTAAGTAACCACCT
Organism: uncultured Bacilli bacterium; assembly: GCA_910583685.1. Classification (GTDB taxonomy): domain Bacteria; phylum Bacillota_I; class Bacilli_A; order RF39; family UBA660; genus MGBC119817. The sequence goes on along the minus strand of CAJTXY010000034.1, from coordinate 6,368 downwards.
AATATCGATACTAATACATAACCTAGGTTTCCGATAAAAGTCATAATTGGATGCATCATTCCTGATAAGAATTGACTCTTCCAAGCAGAATCATACAGCTCATCATTCGTCTTTGAAAACTTTTCAAAGGCACGACTCTTTCCATTAAAAACATTGACAATTTCATGACCTGCGTAGTTTTCTTCGATTTGACCATTTAACACACCTAAATACTCTTGTTGACGTGCAAAATACTTTTGACTTCGTCCAACCACAAACATAATAAAGAATAAGGCAATAGGAATAATAACTAGCGATGCTAGTGTCATAAAGACATTAATTGATAACATCATACACAAAATTCCAACCATCATCGTCACCTGAGATAAAAACTGCGTTGTTACTTGATCCAATGTTTGTGAAACAGTATCTACATCATTGGTGACACGAGACAAGATTTCTCCTGTTGTCTGTGACTCATAATACTTGAGTGGCAATTTATGAAATTTATTCGAAATTTGTTCTCTTAATGTATAGGTAATCTTTTGACCAACACCAGTCATAATAAACCCCTGAATGTAAGAGAAAATCATACTGATTAAATAAAGTCCTAGTAAAGTAAGCAAGATTCCTGCTATTTTTTCAAAGTTAATTCCAGCAGTTGTTCCCATTACTTTTCCGACTAAACCATTAAAAATTTCTGTCGTTGCCCGTCCTAAAATCTTAGGACCAACAATAGAGAAAATAGCACTTCCAATGGAGAAGATAAACACAAAGAAAAGACTGATTTTATAAGTTCCCATATACTTAAAAATTCTTTTGATTGTTCCTTTAAAGTCTTTGGCCTTCTCCATACCGCCTCGACCTCCTGGACCATGTTTAGGCATTTTCTAACTCCTCCTTTGTAAGTTGACTGGAAGCAATCTCACGATAAACCTCACAAGTCTTTAATAACTTTTTATGTGTTCCCATTCCGACAACACGACCTTCATCAAGTACTACAATCTGATCTGCATTCATAATGGTATTGACACGTTGGGCTACGATAAAGATAGTAGCATCCTTAGTCTCTTTATGAAGGGCACGTCGAAGTTCACTGTCTGTTTTAAAGTCAAGTGCTGAGAAACTATCATCAAAGATATAAATCTCAGGATCAATGGCAACTGCACGAGCAATCGACAAACGCTGTTTTTGACCACCAGATACATTCGTTCCCCCTTGAGCAATTTCCTCCTCATATTTTTTAGGCTTTCCTTCAATAAACTCTGTTGCCTGGGCGATTCTTGCTGCACGTCTCATTTGGTCATCAGACATTTTCTCATTTCCATATTTTATATTTGTGGCAATTGTTCCTGAGAATAATACACCTTTTTGCGGAACATAACCAATCTTTTTATTTAACTCTTCAATCTTGACATCTTTAATATTAATACCGTCAATCAAAATTTCTCCATCACTTACATCATAAAATCTCGGAATTAAATTAATTAAAGTACTCTTTCCAGAACCAGTTGAACCAATAAAGGCCGTTGTTGTGCCAGGCTGTGCTACAAAATTAATATCCATCAAAACATCCTCATCACTATCAGGATAACGGAACGATACGTTTTTAAACTCTACTAGTCCTCGTACCCGCTTTCCAAAGTTTCTTGGTGAAGTTGGATTCGTAACAGAACCTTTGGTATTCAATACTTCATAAATACGATTTGCTGAAACATTCGCACGTGGAAGCATAATAGAAAACATAGAGATCATTAAGAATGCCATTACAATTTGCATCGTGTATTGAATAAATGCTAACATATCTCCTACCTGCATCAAACCTTCATCAATACTATGAGATGCTTGCCATACAATTAAAATACAGATCCCATTCATTACAAACATCATCGTTGGCATCATCATCGACATCACACGATCTACAAATACTGTATTCTTTTTAAGATCCTGATTAGCTTTCGCAAAACGCGCCATTTCATGTTTTTGATTAGAGAAAGCACGAATCACAGGAATTCCTGTAATAATTTCTCTTGTTACCTGATTCATTCGATCAATTAGTTTTTGTACTCTCTTAAATCTAGGCATAACAAGTGTAAATAAAGTAACAACAATTCCTAAAACTACAATAACACCTAAAGCAATAATCCAAGTCATCGAAACATTCGTCCGAAGTGCTTTCATAACCCCGCCAACACCAATGATTGGAGCATAAATTGCAATTTTTAAAAACATAACTAACAACATTTGTACCTGCTGAATATCATTCGTACTTCTAGTAATTAGAGAAGATACCCCATACTCTTTATACTCTGCTTTCGAAAAGTTAAGAACCTTTTCAAACATCTGTTTCCTTAGATTCCTAGAAGTAGATGCAGCAATTTTACTAGATAAGAAGCCTACGATAATCGTAAGTGCCATACTGAAAAGAGCAATTCCTAACATCTTAGCTCCAGAGACTATAATATAGTTTGTCTGTAACTTATCTGTATTAACTCCTGCTTCCTGATATAAAGCCTTTATACTAGAAGTTGCACTTTGCTCTACAATAGCCTCAGGCATATCTGCAAGCTTTTCACTCATCTCCTCTAACATTTTCTTCTTTTGCTCTTCAGGCATCATTTGAAATACTGTGATAAGATCATAATCTCTCATCTGTTGTGGCAACTTAGCTTTTATTTCCTTTTGAATATTTTTATATTCTTTAGCAGAAGAAGTCATCACAGAATGAATAAGAAGTGCTTGATCGAAGCTCTTTTCAATTTTTCTTGTCTCTTCTCCCTCTAATACATAAATATTCTCTTGTTCTAAAGCAGCATATTTTTTGATATTCTCTTTATAAGATGAATTATTTTTATCATTATGTTTTATCAACAAATAATGATCTAAAATCTCTTGTTCTGTCTTACTATCTGTAAATAGTAATACTTCCTTCATTTGCTGTTGTGTAATCACTTTAGGAACAACCTCTTCAATTCCACCCTGTTGTACCCCAACATTGATAATTTTAGAAGTATAATCCGGAAGCGATAAGTCACATATAGCCTGCCCTATCAATAATAAAATGATAATAAATACAGCACCCATATGCTTTTTTAGACTTTTTAATATATGAATCATTTACATATTCCTCCTTTAATTAATTTTAGTGATTTCTGAAATTGATGAAAAGCCTTTTCTCTTTCCATTCCCATTAAAATAACAGGAATGATATTCTTAATTGTAGTATCAAATAAAAGTACAAGCACATCCTTTACATTCTCTCTTGCTACTTCTGATAACTTGTTAAGATCTACTGCCTCTTCTATTGCTAAAAATAATTTTTCTTCTTCCTCATCATAAAAGGCACAAAAACCTGTTTTATTTTCTAAGTAAAGATTAGCATTTTGAAAAATATTTCTAAAAAAGTTCTTTTCTTTTTCATAAAAACATCTCTCTATAAAGAAAGAGTATAGCTCCTCATAAGCAAGTACGATATCCCCCTTACTCCGATGTAGTGACTCAAGTAATACTTTTAAACCATTCATTCTATGTTCTTTTAATAGATAAGTATAAAGATCCTCTTTATCTTTAAAATACATATAGAAACTACCTCGAGAAATATCTGCCTCTTTAATAATTTTGTTAATAGAGGCATCACTTAATAATACTCTACTAAATTCCTTTTTTGCAGCATTCATTAACTTTTGTTTCTTTTCATCACTCAAGTTCAAGTATGTCCTACTTGGCATCTTTATCACCTCTATATGACTCTTTGCCATACTCTTGGTATTATATTATGACACCTTGTCATTTGTCAATATTTGCAAAATAAAAAGTATAGACAACAACCTATACTTTAATTTCTATGGTAGTCCGTACGGGTTTCGAACCCGTGAATACTGCCTTGAGAGGGCAGCGTGTTAAGCCCCTTCACCAACGGACCAAATAAACAATGTCCTATTTAAAAGACACTATTATATTATCATAAAGTAACCACTCTTACAATACTTTTACTAAATTTTCTTATAAACTTAATACTACTTACCTCTCTCTATAAAACATTACTACGTTTTTCAACCATACTATTTCTCTCTAAAGTCTCATCCCAAACTTTTTTAGGAACAAGTGCTGCTTTTAAATATGCCCTGTTTTGTTCCGAATCAACAGATACCTCTACGATTTTAGAAAGATTCCCTCTTGCTATTAAGCACTCTGTTTGTACAGGAGAATAGCTCAAATCAGAAGTAATTAAAGGAAGAATATCGCTTTCTTCTTTGGGGATTAAATATTCAATTTCAACATTACAAGTATTATGAAATTCCAAAGGTCTATCAAAAAAACTTCTCTCCCGTATGAAAGAGGCACTAGTAAAACCACTATCATAATAATACTTGCCTTTTAGACTAGACAATTCCTCTAATGATGTAATTCCACATTCCTGAAATATCGAGGCATCCACTCCTCGATATACTTTAATATTATCAGAAAGTGCATTCTGTCTTTCTATAACCTTTTCTATAGTAGCGGTAACAGCATCTACTTCTTCTTTTTTTATGTCAGTTAATTCTCCATTTTCTTCATAATTCCATCTATTGCGTAGAACAGAATTTACCTCCCGGAATAAAATGCCAGAGTAAGCTCTAATATCCTGCTTCTCTTCTTTTTTCGTATTTTGATAAAAATCATTCATATACTCCAAGAAAAAATCTGCTATTTGCTCATCCGAAGTAAAAGTAACATAATCCCTTCTAATAAGATCATCAACATATTGATCCACCTCTGCTACTTTTTCTTCTCCCATATAATCAAGAATCCATTTTACTTTTCTACTCTCGCCCATTTTTACTCCTTTTTATTAAAAATTGCCTTCTTCTTTTATAGCAAAATATATCAATCTGGTGTGAGAAAAGAGATTTGAACTCTCACGAATCTAAAATTCACTACCCCCTCAAAGTAGCGCGTCTACCATTCCGCCATTCTCACAAGTTGATACTAATATAACACAAAATGAACTTAAAAACATAAAATTGACAAAAATTTGTCAATTTTATTGCTATAAAACAAACTACCCACTATAACCTAATCGAAACGGCTTTAACTGCCAAACATTCTAATAGGAAAAGTCCGCCTTCCTATAATTAAACTAATATAAATACTAGTTCATAAAATAATAATCCTACTATCATAAGTCCGATAAATAAAAATATATTATTTCTTTTGAATGCATCTTTTTTATTTAATATCAGATACATAATAACCCCAATACTAGTAACCATAATAACAGCAGGTACCATATGGCTATATTCCTTGATATGAATTATTTTATTGAATCCTTCTGAAAGGAAAGTCGCAGGTAACAAATTACGTCCTACATATTGAAAACAGCCATTTTTATTATTGGCAAAATAAGCACCAAGTCCAAATATAACACCACTAATGAGAGCATATATCAACCATATATACATCAGTCCGCCAAAGTGAAAATTATGATGATTGATAACAGATTCAAATATATAGTAACCAAAAACGCTAAATACAAGACAACAAATACTAATCAGTATAGAGTCCCGCCTACCTAAGTTTAAATAATAACTCAACAAATAAGCAGGTATTAACCATACTGCACCCGAATTAGCAAGAAAATTAAGATTGATAGGCAAATATTTTTGACCAATAACGGTAATGATCCCTACACCAGCTCCAATAAAAATGGAAAGCAAATATTTTATTGTACATTTCATTATACCAACTCACTATTCACAAAATAATAACAGTTTAAAATTACCTATAGAAAACCGCAGATTGACATTGTCTTGAAGAAGATGCAGAACAAGAACTATAGTTATAGCCTGTCCAGCCTCCCCAACTAGCACATCCACAATTAGGACAAGACTGATAATAAGATACACAAACAAGATTATAAATAGTACAACTACAAGTATGATCAGATTGATTACTACCTGCACTAGAACAAGTTCGTTTAGTATTACCATAATTATAGCCATATTTTCTCTGACATGATTCTCCTGCTGCTGCTTTTCCTGGATAAGAAGGGCCAGCGTATTGCCAATTTGAACCTGCACATCCTGCTGCTGAACACCGCCTACAACTAGCACAATCGTTTCTTCTATACATCGTATATGCAGAAACACTCACAGAACAACTTCCTCTATTACCCGCATTATCTACTACAGTATAAGAAGTACTATTTTTTAATCCTCTTGATCCACCAGGACAAGATGCAATACCAGAAGTTGCGCCATTTCCACCTGCTGCATCCCAACAATTAACTGCGACATTAACCCCTTGTGTCGTTCCTGTATTGGATTTACTAGTAGAACAAGATGGAGCTTTTTTATCAATCCGAATTAAACTACTCTTGGCACCTGAAATATTTCCTACTTTATCAA
>CAJTXY010000033.1 GCA_910583685.1 uncultured Bacilli bacterium | reverse complement strand
GTGATTCTACCATTACTACTATTTTACAAAATGAAGTTTATAAAGGTGATTTTGTGCATGGTAAAAGAACAAAGAATCCAATTTATTATAAAGATGTTGTTGAACCAATTGTATCTCGTGAACTATGGGAAGAATGTCAGGTACAAAAGAAGAAAAACTCTCGTAGTTATATAAGAAATTTAACTTACTTATTTTTACAAAAATTGAAGTGTCCTCATTGTAATAGAATTATGGGTGGTAAAGCAACTAAGAAGAAAAATGGTAATGTATATTATTACTATTATTGTACTGATTGTAAGTGCAACATTAAAGAAGAAACAATTGAAAATTATATAAAGAATTTCATTGATGATATTGTAGAATATGACTCTGTTGTTAATCAATTTTTCTTACCTATGATTAAGCAAAAAGTTGAAAATCCTGTAAATCAACTAGAAAAAGAAATCAAAGAATTAAAAGCAAAAGATGAAAGATTAAAACAAGCATATCTTGAAGGCGTATTTCTTTTAGATGATTATAAAAAAGAGAAAAAGACAATTGATAAAACAATTGAAAGTTTAGAGAATAAAATCATTGATACTGAAGTAAGTGATGAACTACGATTTACTTCTGAAGATATTTTACTTAAAAGAGATATTGATTTTATCAATAAAATTAAATATCCTGAAAAATATCAAGATTTCAATAAATATTGGAAAGATTATACTCGAGAAGAAAAAGCAAATTTAATAATGAGATATGTTGATGAAATAGAACTTACAAAAGAAAAGAATAAATATGAAGTTAAGTATGTTAAATTTAGAGAATCTATTTGTAAGCCTATGACTGAATTAGAAAATCAAGGATACTTAGATAAGAAAGTTCAAATGTTTGGAAACTTTGCAGGTTATATGAGATTTAGTGAATATCTTCCTATCGAAAAAGTTGGAGAACACATTATGAGATTAAGACAATTTTATGATGTGAGATTTTATGAAGCTGAATATTATGTTCAAGATCAAGTATTCAAATTTGAATTAGATGAAAACAAAGCAGATATAGTTAGAGTATTTCCTATGAAAGATTATAAAAAGATAGATTCTCAAAATAAAAAAGATATTCATAATTATGGTGTTTTATATGTTAATAAAAATAATGAACTTTATAAAGCAAGTGAAGATGTAGTTTTTAAATATATACCTGATATATGTGACAGAGTTACTTTTTCAAAAGAACCTATTACTATTGATGTAAAGCCCATTACTTACGAAGAATTATATGATAATGAAGAAACTATTGCCGAAGCATAGTTTCTTCTGGATTCTAAGGCGAGCCTTAGCCCCCGTATTTTGTTAGTATGACAAAATTCCTAGGGGGTTAAATATTTTGTCAAAGCCAAAATATAGCTAAAAAACTACAAAGAAAGGAGCTGTGATTTATATACCTAGTTTAGGTTACTCTTTCCATTTAAGTAATGATAAAAATAAGAAAAATAGTAGTAAAGCAAGTGCAAAATCTAATTTAAGTGGTACAACATCTAATAGTAATAATGCTATCCAAAATGCAGCAGGATTATCAAAATGTGACAATCATAATTGTAGAAAGTATGATGACAGAGAGTATGATATTGAAATTATTAGAGGTTCTAACTCAATCGTCAATGATGTTAAAAAATTATATAAAGATGAGTTTGAAGAAGCAAGAATTGAATATAATAATAGACAAATTCGTGATGATAGAAAGATAAAAGATTATTTCACTCATGTTAGCAATAACACAAAAAAAGATTTGGCTTGTGAGATAATTATTGAACTTGGAGATATGGAATTTTGGAGTACAAAAGACATGGACTATAAAAAGAAAATGACTAATGTATTTGAAGAACAGGTTAAAGATTTAGAAAAATTAGTTCCTGATTTTAAGATAGCAAGTGCTATAATCCATTATGATGAAACAAGTCCACATCTTCATATAATCGGTGTTCCAATCAAATTTAAAAATAAGTATGGTATGTCTAAACAAGTTGGAAAATCTGATGTCTTTACTAAAGAAACATTAACAAAAATTCAAGATAAAATAAGAGTTCGTTGCATGGAATCTTTCAATAAAGAATATCACACTAATTATAAGTTAAAACCTAAATTAAAAGGTCGAAATCGTGATTATCATATATCAGAAATGGAAAACTATCAAAAGATGAAAAAATCTCTTGAAATACATCAAAACACATTAAATAAAGTAAAAGACAAAACTGATAATTTAAAAAATAGTACAAAAGAAATTAGAGAAATGCTTGAAAATTTAAAGTCAAAAGGTCTAATTAAAAATCAATTAGTCTTAGATGTCATTGATAGAGATAAGGCTATTGTTTTCATTGATTTAATTGATAAAACTATTATGGAATATGAAAAAATTCAAGAATTATCTGTTATTCTAAAAGAAGTAGAAAGTGAACTTCTTAACAATCGTGATCGAATTAGATTATTATTGAAAAACAATGAAGAACTTAATTCTGAAGTTGATAATTTAAAAGATAAAATTACATCTAAAGATGAAACAATTAATGATTTAAAAGAAGAAAACAATCTATTAAAATCATCTTTACAACATCTTAAAAATTTAATTTACAATCTTGTTAAATTTCTTATGGATAAAATTTATAGAAATAAAGATAAGGAAAAATATATCGAATTTGCTAAAGAATTATATGAGCATGGGGCTTTAGATGATGAAGATTTCAATCTTCTTCAAGACAATAGAAATTCAAATAATAAAAATAAAGCTGTAATAGAAAAAGATGATATTGAGCGATGAATTAATGCTCTTTATCATCTTTTATTTATTTCTTGTATAAACTTCCGAAGCTAAGGGATTTAAAAAATATATTAATGTATCTTTTGTTTTAAATTCCACGGCATCCCAATCTGGTCTTTCGATATATTTATACCTTTCATCTTTGCCAACTCGATTTAATAAGATATTTCTATCTTCTACAACAAAATCAGCAGCAGCTTCCCAATTCAATCTGCTTTCATCAAAAAACCTAATCTTTATGTATTTTAAATCACCATATTTAGTTTTAATTGGATTATTTAAACAATATACATTTCCTCTTTCAGTCTCTTGCAACAAAGTAGAAATCTGAGCTAGTTCTTCATCTAATTTAATTTTATGCTCTTCGCTTATAGGAAAAACATCAAAAAAATCAATAGATTTTAATCCAATTATTTCATTTAAATCAGATTCAATTCTATTAAGATTTTTATTAACAATCTCGTTTAGCATATTTTAAATTCTCCTTTTTTGATTAGTAATTTTGAATATCCTTGAAATAGATTATTTGTGAATTCTAATAAAAATATATTCAGATTCAATATTCCCTGTATTGTGAATTTCATGATATATATTTGCTGGATACATAAAGACATCACCAACATTATAAGGATATTCTCCATCTTCATCTTTTACTATACCAGTTCCTTTTAATACATACATTATTTCATCTATATTCTCATGATTGTGCCAAGCATACTTATTTCCTACTGGTAACCACCCATAAGTCATTCCTTGAACGCTTCCAAATTCATTATCAGAAATGTATAGTTTTCTGCTACCACTTCCTCCATGTGCTTCTTCTTTTAGCACTTCATTATCAGATTTTTTAATTATTTTCATATTCTCTTTCTCCTCTATTGATTAATAATTTTCAATGTCTTTTATCCCAAATTCAGGTATTATAACATCATCATCACAATTAATAATAAATTCAATTGCTTTTGCAACTTTTTCTACCTCTAAACCTGTTGAAGTATCATAATCATTTCCTGCTTTTTTGAAAATGTTAGTTTGCATAAATCCAGGATAGAACCCAGTAACTTTAATTCCTTTTTTACTAACATCTTTTTGAATAGATCTGTTAAACCCTCTCATAGCCCATTTAGAAGCATTATAAACAGTTGAAAAATCATCACTATCAAAACTTGCTTGTGAGCAAACATTAATAATTAATCCATGACCTAATTCATACATATTTGGTAATATTGCTTTTGTCATATAAATAGGTCCTTTAGTGTTTACATCTATACAATTACTAATTTGTTCATAAGTATTTTCAGTTAAATCTCCCGCTAGCCAAACACCAGCATTATTAATTAAGATATCAATATCTCCTTGATTTTCAATAATCGTTTTAATGGTATTATTAACCTCTTCAGGTTTAGTAACATCACAAGTATAACATTCTGCTCTAGGTATTTCTTTTGATATTCTCATAGCATTTTCTTCTGTTTTAGAAATAGTAATAACATTATTTTTTTCACTTAATAACTTTGCTATTGCTTTTCCTAAACCGTCATCTCCACCAGTTATAATAATATTTTTCATTATCATTTCCTCCTTTTTTAATTTTTCAATATAGAACTTTTTGAGTTCAAATTTATTCCATACTCTTCTAAAGCTTCAGATAAATATTGTCCAGGTTTCATTATTATTTTCTCGTAATTATCTGCTTGTTCAAATAAATCAACTAAACTAGAAAATTCTTTTTCTCTTCTAGCAATGAACTCATCACTATTACCTCTTTGTTTAAATCGCTCTACATATTCATCAAAATTATCTCTTGTAGGACAAACTAATATAATTCTTAAATTTTCAATTTGGAATTTAATATCAGAACTGTCATAAGCTCTAAATACATGGTCTATAAAAGGAGATACAACAATTTTTCCTTCATTAAGTAGTTGTACTGCATCTGTAAGAAAATTTTTAGGATAACTAGGATTCTCTGTTCTTAAATTCGTTGAGCCTTTCCTTTGTTCAAGTGGTAGATGTCTTATTGATTCATCATAAATATACTTATAGTCCTGAAAATCAAAATCAATAACATTGTCATATTTGTTTTCTAACTCTGTTTTCCCTGTGCCCATGTAAGCCATTATTAATAATTTTTCCATAGTATTCCTCCAAGTAATTCATTAACACTATTAATTATACTATAATTTCCTATTTTTTTATACCCATTTAAAAATAAATTTTTGTAACTTCTAGTATTTCGTATTATTAATAAAAATGATATAATACTAGTGATAAAAAGAGGTGTGATGTGGGGGAATTGTATGAGTATAAAAGAAAGTTATGAAAAACTACCTTTTGATTTATCAGGAGCAAGAACTAAAAATCGGTTTGATTTTGAAATTTTATATGGAATAGAATTATTAATAGATAATTATCATGTATTAAATGATTTTACTATCGTTTTTGATTATGTGTGTGACATTGAATTACATTGCAATGATGATGAATCTTTAAAATTTTATCAAGTAAAAACCACTAATACGGGGAAACCTAATAACATTAATTTCTTAACAAAAAAAGACAACAAATCAAAAGATTCAATAATCGGAAAAATATATAAAATTTCAAATAACAGTACATCTTCAAATATCTCAGTTCTACTCGTTTCTAATGCTCCTCTTATAAATAATAAATTCGTTACTAAGCCAAACGAAGCAATATTATTAAGTGATATTGATGATACTACCAAAGATAAAATAATTAAGCATCTTAAAGAAGAAACTAAAAAGGAAAATATTAATTTATCCAATGTTTATTATCTATATCGTAATGTTGGAGTAGATGATTATGAAAATACTTTAGTTGGAAAATTAAATAGATTTTATGAACATGAAAAAAATTGTTATATGAATAAGCCAACTGTGCTATTTAACTCAATTAAAGCAACAGCATTATCCAAAGCAAAATACGAAGAAAAATGTGATTTTGATAATTTATATTTAAAAAAAGGAATATCAAAAAAAGATTTAGAGAAAATGATAGAATATCATTATGAAAAAAATAGTGAAATCTATGAAAATTGTTACAGGCAAATAATTGAAAATACTAAAAATAGTTCTCTTTTCCAATTAGGATGTACTAAATCTTTAAAAAGTTTAATTAGTGCCAAAGATCAAAAGGTTATAAATATTATTGATGAAGTCTGTATTAAAATTAGCGAAGATATGGAATCAGGAACAGAAATGTCTTTAGATGACTATGCAAAATCATTTAAAGAAAACCACAAAGATATATCTTTCCCTATTTACTTATCAAAAAGTGATATTTATACCATTGTAATTTATTCATTTGAAAAATTAAAGGAGGAAATAAAAGAATGAAATTAGTAGTTAATAATATTTATATATTTTCGTTAAAAGAAAAAAAAGCATACCATATTAAGTTAGAGGATGGAATAAACTTTATTACATCTTGTAAAAAGAATGGTAATAAAAGAGGAAAATCCGTAATTATGAAAAGTATATATAGTACCCTTGGTGCCGACTGTTCCTTTGAAGATAGTTGGGAATTTTCGAATAAAACGACAATACTTGATGTAAATATAGACAATAGAAAATTATACTTCTTTAGAGCAGATAAATACTTTAGAATTGTTGATGACCAATATAAAGAAATATTTTCTACTAATCACAGGACAGAATTATCTGGCAAGCTAAAAGAATTATTTAATTTTCACATTGAATTGCCAAATAGAAATAATGAATTAGAAATTACTCCACCAGCATTTATGTATTTACTTAACTATGTAGATCAAAATGGTTTAGATTGCACAAACTTTTCCTCTTTTAATAATTTAGGACAATATCCAAATTATAAAAAATATACATTATTATCACATTTTGGAATTTTTAATCAAGAATATTATGAATTAGATAAAAAATTAAAAGAGATTAACGATGCAATTTCAAATAATTTAAAAGAAATAAGCACAATGGAAAAACTAATGGAAAAGTTAGATAATGAACTTAATGGCAGTGATTATTCTATTAATATAGATTCCTTACAAAAAGAAATTAATTTAACAAAAGATGAGTATAAAAAAATTGTTAATAATTTAAACACTACTAAAAATATGATTATAAAATTAGAAAATAGCAAATTAGAGGTTGAGAATTTATTAGAGGAATTAACTAAAGATATAAAAGACAATGAGAATAATTTCAAAAAATATGAAAACGAAACCTGCCCATACTGCAAATCTCATATTACACCATTTGAATTTAGTTATAAATATTTTGATAAAAATGATGATTACCTATTTATTAGACAATCAATGATGGCACAATTAAATGAAATGAAACGTAACATACAAATTGAAGAAAATAAATATCAAAACTTTATTAAGGATTTAGATAATTATAATCAAAAAATAAAAGCAATTAATTCAAATATTGATGATGTATTAAAACATAAAGGCTTTATTGAAATGAGAAATAAGCTTAATAATGATATATATGAAATAAAGCAAAAAAACATTTCTTTAACAGAAGAATTAAGCAATATTCAAAAGAAAATAAAAGAATACAATAATTTAAAAAATCAAGTTGATAATGAATATTTTAATTTGATGAGTGAAAGCATAGAAAAGTTGGATTTACAGGAAATAAAACCTAAAAGTATTAAAAAAATTGACAATGTATTTAAAGTTTCAGGAAGTACAACTCCTGCAGCTACTTATGCATGGTACTTATCACTATTAAAAATAAAATCTAAATTTAACCCTAATGCAATAAAATTCCCTTTAGTGTTTGATAGTCCAAATAATGCTGAGTTAGATGATCAGAATATTACAAGAATTTTTAAATATATTTTTAATAATGTAGATAAAACTTCCCAAATAATTGTATCCACTATTGAATTTAAAAAGGAAATGTATTCTGAATTTGACATAAAAAATGTTGTAACATTAGAGAATGAACAATATCATTTACTTAACGAAGAAGATTACAATAAATTTATTGAACTGTATAAAAAAGTCACAAATTTATAAAAGTGGCTTTTATTCTTTGTCATAGAATGATATAATTATATTGTCGATTGATATTTTACATATTAAATCGTTAAGAAGTGAAAAAGTTGTAGATATCTACGCCATTCGCTCCATTTGAAAACAACTTACGGACTAATTAAAGTTCGTGAGTTTTTATTTTGTATAAAAGACTTAAAGTTCTCTTTCTAGGAAGGAGGACTTTTTTGATGTTGGAATTTAAAACTATCGAAACATTAAAGCCCAATAACGAAATCTTGGATGTAATTAAAGATTACACTTACAAAATTAAGAAAGGAACAGTTAAACACTTATTACATACTAATCTACAAGTTATAGAACCAACTGAATACATAATTATATATCCTACAACTCTTACGATACTAGAGTATAAAATTAACGAAATATCTAACAAGCCATTTTACATTAAAGAATATAACCAAAAATATTCTCTTAAAGAAATTATCCAAATTTTAAAGAAAATTAAAGTTTAGGGTTTACTTTTTCCATTTTAGTGAGGAAACATATGAGAGGACTAATTTTTCAAATTAGACTTCGTAAAATCACTTTCTAATGAGGAAACTAATGAAAAAGTGTAAAAAAATGCGTACAATTTTAACTTTTTTCATAATTGAGGTCTACTTTTTGGCTTTTGAGTGAGGAAACAAGTGAGGAGATGATTATTTTATGAGATGTGCAGTATATGTAAGAGTGCCGTTGTAATACATAGGCAGTCACATTATCTTCTGTTTCTTCTAGTTCTTGTTTAGTTATAGTAAAACCATATTTACCAAAACTTGTTCCTATATCTAATTTTCCATTTGGTAGGTTTTCATTGATTAGTTCACCAGTTTTGAGAATAAATTTAATCTGGTAAAAATCTTCTTCACCATTTTCTAACTTTTCACCAATAATGATTTTATCAACTAGACTATTAAATACTTCTTCATTGAATTTTGTAAGACCTTTGTATTGCTTTAAAGTATTGGATATTTTATCAATTTGTTCTAACTTTTGCTTTCTAGTGAATTCTATATTTTCAGTATCTTTTAGTTGTTGTTCATACTCTTTAATCTTGTTGGAAATTTCAAGATTTTTTTGATTTAATATCTCTTTTGAAATAGAGCCCTCAAGTTGTAAATCAATCAAATTAGATAACTTATTTTCAAGTTTTGATATTTCTTCTTTTATCTTCTTTTGATTATTATAATCTTGATTTTCATTGATGACTTCATTTATTTTTTTCATAAATGAGTTGATGTATTTATCACTATCTTGAAATAATTTGTTATAAGCAATTACAAATATATCTTCTAATTCTTCTTGTTTGTAGTGTATCAAATTTGAACACTCAATCTTATTTCTATGACTTCTACATATCCAGTAAGCAACTTCTTTACCATTACTTCTAATTTTATAAGAACGTCTGATAAATCTTTCTCCGCATATTCCACAAAAGATTTTACTACTAAATGGATATTTCCTACTAAACTTATCTTTATTACCATCTGGTTTAATTATCTTACTTCTGATAGTTAGTATTTCTTGGCATTTATCCCATAGTTCACGAGAGATAATCGGTTCGTGATGATTAGAAGTAAAGTATTGTTCTTTTTCTCCATAATTGACTTTCTTTTTATGAGTAAGTACATTTTCAGTATAGTATTTTCCTGTTTTTAAATCTCCTACATATTTTTCATTGATGATTATTCTTCTGACTGATGCATGACACCATTTTAAATTAGATGGACTAGGTATTCCTAGATTATTCAAGTTAAGAGCAATTGTTCTAAAACCTACACCTTTAGAATATTCTTCAAAAATATATGTAACAATATCTTTCTTACTTTCCTCTGGATAAATGACATCTTTTTCTTTGTCGTATAAATATCCAAATGGAGCATACTTTCCTACCAATTCTCCACGTTTCATTTTCATTCTTACTCCAGCTTTCACATTTTCTGATATAGACTCACTTTCTGCTTGAGCAAAAGCACTATATAAAGTTAAAAATAATTCATTGGATAATCCTAGAGTATGGATATTTTCTTTTTCAAAATAAACATCTACATTATGTTCCCTTAATAATCTTACACAGTTTAAAGTATCAACAGTATTACGAGCAAATCTTGAAATAGACTTGGCTAATATCAAATCAATCTTACCATTTAAAGCATCATTCATCATTTGATTAAATTGTTCTCTTTTTTTAGTCTGTGTACCAGTTATACCTTCATCAGCATATATTCCTACAAACTCATATTCAGGATTTTCTTCAATCATATTTTTATAATGGATTCTTTGTGAGTCATAACTTGTTTTCTGATCTTCGTTATCTGTACTAACACGACAATAAGCACAAGCCTTGATTAGTTTTGTTTCTAAAGTTTTCTTTAAGCACATTGTTTTGGAAGTTGGTGCTATTACTTCAACATTTTTATTATTCATTTCTTCCTTTCCTAATTGTTGAATAATAGCATATTTCAAATATTTTATTCATGCAAAACTATATTCTGAATTGTTTAATTTATTGTATTTTGCATATTCGTTTTCAATTTTATTTTTGATTTTTTTATATTCGTTATTATCAATTAAGTTATTATCTTTGATAAATTCTAGCATAGCAATTTCTACTACATAAGTTTTTAAATAGTCTAATCTTTTATCACTTCTTTCTTGCATAAATTATTACCCCCTTTAAATTCTTAAACAATTCATATCATAGTTACGCACCAACTTTCTTTAAAGTATCTTAAAGAAATTATAACGCACTTGTTCATCATATACAGCCCTACAAACAAAAAAAGATAACTCAATAGCTATCTAAATTACAAAAACAGGAAAAATAATAGTCATATTTATGGCCGAAGTTATGGCCATAGAAATATCATTTTTTCTAAAATAATCAAAACAAAAGAAAAGCAGGATAAACCTGTTTACAAACAACTAGCCAGTGGCTAGTTTTCCCTTATTTCATAAGGCACTTTAGAAAACACAAGTGTTTACATTTGAGAGATTTGTTATACAATCGTTAACTTATGTCTTTTCTTAAAACCTTATAAATAAAGACTTTCTAAAAAGCGTGTAACAATCGTACACACTTTTTTAATGTAAATTTTCTAAAATTTGGACCATAAATTTTGGGAATTTTGAAGATTTTATGGTCATAAGTACGGCCATAGTTTTGAAGAAAAATTACTGATGAATATATAGAAATTTGAACATGAAAGAAGCACTACTTACATTAAAAATAGCACCATTAGATACAATTATTTCATATTCTACTATATTGTATCACGCAAATTTCTATAGTCAATAAGGATTAAATGTCTGATATTTTTCGGGAAAAATGTTGTATTTAATCTTTGAAAAAAACTATAAATAAAAGTAATTTAAAAATAAATAATTATACTTTAACAAATATAGATACTAACATATTTATTTTTTTATAACCAAGATATATGAAAAAATTACATTTTAGGATATAATTGTACCAGTAATAAATAAAAAAATTGGAGGAATATAATGAATTATAAAACTTTAAGTGAACAATATGAAACATTTATTTCGATACTAGAAAAAAATAAAGATTTGATGGCGGTTTTAGACTATATAACTGAATTGAAATTACCAAATTTTTATATTGCAGCTGGTTCAGTTTTTCAAACAATTTGGAATTATTATGATGGAAAAGAATTGAATTTTGGGATTAAAGATATAGATGTTATTTATTATAATAATTCTGATTTAAGTGTAGAAAAAGATTTAGAATATTATAATATTATTAATGAATATGTTAAATCAAATGGTTTTAATTATGAAGTTGATGTTTCAAATGAAGCAAGAATGCATTTATGGAAAATGGAACATGGTCAGGGCGAAAATGTTGAGCAGTATAAAAATTCAGAAGATGCTATGAGTAAATGGATAGCCACTGTACATGCTATAGGAATTACAAAGATAAATGGTAATATTAAAATTTATGCACCATATGGGTTAAGTGATATTTATAGTAGAACGATTAGACCTATAAAACATAATGGAAATTCTAAAGAATTATATGATAAGAAAGTATCAAGTTGGAAAGAAAGATTTAGTAATTTGAATATTGTTGAGTGGTAATATATGAAAATTAGAAATAAAATTGAAAGTGTTGAAACTATAAAACAAAAAAAATTAAATTCTTTTCCAGAAAAAATATTTTATAGAGGTCAACAAGAAGAAGTATCAAAGTTTTTAGAAAAGTATCCCGCAAAATTTTATGCTGTCAGAAGTAAAGAAATAGTCGGGTGTAAAGATAATAATTTCAAAGTATTAAAAAATGATGTTTTAAAGGAAATTGAAAAGTTTAATTTATTTTCTATCAATGTCAGCTCTTATAATTATGTGTCCAATTTTGTATTAATTGGCGACATTATGATTAGCAAAAATAATGACGTTTGGTTTATTGGATCAACGAATCCAAATTTGACTGGAAAAATGGCCGAAAAGTATCCTGATTTTAACTATTCAACAGATATATTTGATAAGTGTTTAAATTCAATTCCTAGTTTTGATTTGATTTATGGATACATTATTGACCACGATTTATTAGATGTCATAGTAGAATTTGCTATTTATGATTGTCCAGTTGGGATTTATAATGAGGAAATAGTAATTTTTGAAATAAGAACCGAATTTTAAAACTACTAGCAAAAATGACTAGTAGTTTTATATTCAACAATTATTTATTCAATTTAAAATATGCTATTTTAAAGTCCTAATGATAAGGTTACTTCTAATTTGTCAATATGGACTTTTTTTTGTTTTAGTTGTGTACCAATAGTAATATTGGTATTTATTTTGTAATCAAAATTGATTATATCTAATGTTTTAAAATAATACGGTATATGTGTTCCGTAAGAGTTAGTACAGATGACCAAAGGGATAATGGCTATTCTATTGATTCACAACTTCGTATGATCAAAGAATATTGTGAGAAGAACGATTATAGTATTGTTGATGTTTATAATGATGCAGGTCATTCTGGAAAAGATTTAATGCGACCAGAAATGCAACGATTACTCGCAGATATTAAATCTAAAAAGGTTGATAAGTTAATTGCTATTAAGGTAGATAGACTAACTAGAAACAACTATGATGGTTTTTGGCTTTTAAATTATTGTGAAGAACACGATGTCAAAATTGAATTAATACTAGAACCTTATGATGTATCTACTGCTAATGGTGAAATGATATTCGGTATGAATTTAGTATTTGGGCAAAGAGAAAGAAAAGAAATTGGAGCAAGAACTAAAAGAGCAATGGAAGAAATGGCACTAGAACATATTCACCCTAGTAAAGCACCTTATGGCTATACTAGAAATAAAGATACAGGACATTTAGAAATAGATCCTATCGAAGCACAAGTGGTTAAAGAAATATTTAAAATATGCCAAGAAGGTCATTCGACTAGAAGTATTGCTACGATTATGAAAGATAATAATGCTTATTTAAAAAGTGGGAAATGGAGAGCAGACAGAGTTTATAAAATCCTTACAAATTCTATTTATGTTGGTATATTTGAATAGGGAAAATATAAGCGAAAGCAAAAAGATGTTTTAAGAGTAAAAGACTATTGTGAACCGATTATAGATGAAGTTACTTGGAATGCTACAAGAAATGTATTAGTAAAAAATAAACATTCAAACTATGGAGAATTTATTCATTTATTTTCAGGATTAGTAAAATGCCCGATATGTGGTAGTATTATGGCTTCATCAGAATCTTTTAAATATCCAAATGGAAAGCAAAAAGTTTATTACCATTTAAGGTGTAAAAATCATAATTGTAGTGGCTATGGACTTCATTATAATACCGAGAAGATAGAAGTTAAATTAAGGCGAGTTTTAGAAGAATTAACTATCTTTATGATAGGAACAAATAATGAAATTATCACTTGTAATTCTACAAAAAGTAATGATGTAAAAG
>CAJTXY010000032.1 GCA_910583685.1 uncultured Bacilli bacterium | reverse complement strand
TAATCTCGGCAATCCCTTTCTTCACCCACTTACCACTTTTGGTAATCTGGTATGCTCCTCCTTCTTTTCCTTCATAGCTCAACTCCCTAGAAGTGATCACTACACTTTTTACAGGTTTTAATACAGCAAGAGACATTGGAATAAAAACTGCTAAAAAGAAAACTAAAAGAATACCAATACTTACTCCTATCTTTTTTCTTCTCTCCAAGCTATTCCAACACTTACCAATTTTTCTTACCTTTTCTCTCATAACGCTCTACCTTTCCTTTTATCACTTTATACTACACAAATCCTATTAAAACGATTCCCTATTATATATAATAATATAATAAATTTTCTTTTTCAGCAATAAAAAGTAAGACTTTAATAGAACCTTCAATAGAATTTTTCCTTACTTCTTAACTATATCGCCCATCTAATCAAAAATATCATAAGAAAAATAGAAAAGCCCCATCAAATAACTTTATAAAACTTAACTATGAAAGCATAAAGAAAAACAGTCAATATAATAAAATTGACCATTTTTACACTATTTATAATTATCAAAATACACTTCTCCTATTTTAGAGAAAAATTAGTTGCAATATACTTTTGATATAACTCTCTACACACATCTTCATCCATTGCTTTCTTATCATAATAAGGATTATCAATTCCAAGTGTTTCATATTTTTCACTACCAAGTTTATGGTAAGGGAGAAACTCAATTTTCTCAATATTTTTTAATGTTTTCAAATAATCTACGAGCATCTTCATATATTCATCATTATCGTGAACTCCAGGAACGACAACTTGCCTAATCCAAAGTGGCTTTCTAAACTTCTGACAAACTTCTATAAATTTTAAAAACTCATCCATCTCTTTTCCAACTAAATCCTGATAACCTTCTCTCGTTAAATGCTTAATATCTAAAAGCACCAAATCGATGTTTTCTAAAACCTCTTCATACTGCCCAATACCAACTCCAGCAGTATCGAGTGCAATGTGAATTCCCTCTTTTCTTAAACATTTGGAAACCTCTATTACAAAAGGGGCTTGTAATAAAGGTTCCCCTCCAGAAAAAGTAACACCACCTTGATTTCTTTCAAAATAAGGCTTATTACGAACAACCTTAGAAACCAGTTGATTAACACTCATATTATTTTGTCCCTTTTTCCACATCTCAGGATTATGACAATACTTACAGCGAAGCATACAACCATTTAGGAAAACAACAGTACGGATTCCTGGGCCATCTACTAATCCAAAAGTTTCAATGGAATCAACACTTCCCATTACTTCCATATTACATTTTACCATGGAAAGTTCTTGCAATCACTTCTTCTTGTTGCCTACGAGTTAAGCGATTAAAACGAACAGCATAACCAGAAACACGAATAGTTAAAAGTGGATATTTATCAGGATGTTCCATCGCATCCTCTAAGGTCTCACGATTTAACACATTGACATTTAAATGATGTGCTCCCTGGACAAAATAACCATCTAAGACACTAACCAGATTATCAATCTGCTCTTTCTGAGTACTGCCTAAAGTAGAAGGCACAATAGAAAACGTATTAGAAATACCATCACGGCAACATTCTTGATATTTAAGCTTCGCAACAGAATTAAGGGATGCAAGAGCACCACTGGCATCACGCTCATGCATTGGATTAGCCCCTGGTGCAAAGGCAACACCAGCTTTACGTCCATCAGGAGTAGCTCCTGTTTTTGTTCCATAAACAACATTAGATGTAATCGTTAATACAGATAAAGTAGGCTCTGCATTACGATATGGCTGATGCTTACATAGTTCCTTATAAAATTTATCAAGAACTTCTTTTGCAATATCATCTACTCGATCATCATCATTTCCAAATTTAGGAAAGTCTCCCTCTACTTCAAAATCTACACTAACACCCTCTTCATTACGAATTGGCTTAACACGAGCATACTTAATAGCAGAAAGACTATCAGCAACTACAGAAAGCCCTGCCACTCCATATGCCATAAGACGTCTAACATTGGTATCGTGTAATGCCATCTGTCCAGCTTCATAAGCATATTTATCGTGCATATAATGAATCACATTCATAGCATCAGAATAGATTCCAGCAACTTTCTCAAGTACTGCAAAATAAGCATCCCTTACTTTATCATAATCTAAAATCTCATCATCAATAGCAGGAACATCTAACACTTTGTCCCCCTTCATCTCATCTACGCCACCATTAATCGCATATAAAAGTGCCTTTGCTAAATTACAACGTGCTCCAAAAAATTGCATATCACGTCCAACACGCATTGCAGAAACACAACAAGCAATCGCATAATCATCCCCATATAAAGGTCTCATTACATCATCATTTTCATATTGAATGGCATCCGTTTCAATACTCATACGAGCACAATATTTTTTAAATGACTCTGGTAAGTCCTTACTCCATAGTACTGTCATATTAGGCTCTGGTGCAGGATCCAAGTTAGTTAAAGTATGCAGAATTCTATACGATGTCTTTGTAACTTTAGAACGTCTATCTTCCGTAATTCCCGCAAGAGAACAAGTAACCCAAGTTGGATCCCCTGAGAACAACTCATCATAATCAGGTGTTCGTAAATGACGAACCAAACGTAATTTGATTACAAACTGATCAATCAATTCTTGTGCCTCTTCTTCTGTTAGAATACCATCCGCTAAGTCCCTTTCAATATAAATATCAAAGAAATCATCAACTCTACCTAGACTCATCGCCGCACCATTGTTCTCTTTAACTGCAGCAAGATAAGCAAAATAAGTCCATTGTATCGCCTCTTTTGCATTACGTGCAGGTTTGCTAATATCAAATCCATAACGAGCAGCCATATTTTTAATTTGTTCTAAAGCCCGATATTGCATTGAAACATCTTCTCGAAGTTGAATTAACTCACTTGTCATAGGCCCAGTAAGCTGATCCCAATCTTCCTTCTTCTTCTCCATCAAAAAGTCAATTCCATACAAAGCAACCCGACGATAATCTCCAATAATTCTTCCTCTTCCATAAGCATCAGGAAGTCCTGTCAAAAGACCGACATGACGAGCCTTTCTAATTTCTTCATTATAGGCATCAAACACTCCTTGATTATGTGTTTTACGATATTCATTAAAATACTTATCAACCATAGGATCTAACTTATAACCATAAGCCTCTAATTCCTGATAAACCATACGAATACCACCATAAGGATTGACAATTCTCTTTAAAGGAGCATCTGTTTGCAGTCCAACTATCACTTCATTTTCTTTATCAATGTACCCCGCATCATAAGCATCAATTCCAGACATATGAGAAGTATCGATATCTAAAACGTGTTTCTTTAACTCTTCTTTCAAAAGCTCTTCGCATCGACTCCATACTTTCTTTGTCTTTGCTGTAGCACCAGACAAAAAACTCTCATCCCCATTATAAGCCTTATAATTTTTATCAATAAAATTTTGAACATTGACCTCTTCAGTCCACAGTCCTTCTATAAACTTTTTCCATTCATCTTTCATTCTTTCTACCTCCATAATATTAGTATACCACGAACAAACAACAACATAAATTTATTTAATAAAACTTGACAGAAAAAAACAACTGATAAATATCAATCATTTATAAATATAGAAAAATTATATATTTTCTCTAAGCTCTAACCTTTATACTCTCCCCCATTAATATGGAATACTTGGCCAGTTGTATAACTAGAATCATCACTGGCAAGATAGACAAATATTGGAGCAATCTCATATGGTTGCCCAGCTCGCCGCATATCACTTTCTGCTCCTAAGGTCGGAATTTTCTCAGGAGGCCAACTGGCAGGTTGCAGTGGAGTCCAAAAAACACCAGGAGAAACAGCATTCACTCGAATATTTTGTAAAGCAAGACTCGTAGCTAAAGACCGAGTAAATCCAACAATAGCACCCTTACTAGAAACATAATCAATTAACTCCTTTTCGCCTTTAAATGTAGTAATCGAAGTAGTATTGATAATAGAAGATCCACTTTTTAAATGAGGAAGCACTGCCCTCGTTAAATAAAACATCGAATAAATATTACTCTTCATAGTATCATCAAACTGCTTATCACTAATATCAAGCAAACTTTTTTGCACAAATTGTACACCAGCATTATTGACCAAAACATCAATTTTACCAAACCGTTTCAAAGTTTTTTCCACAATTTCCTGAGAAAAACTACTTTTTCTTAAATCCCCTGGAATAAGTAATACTTCCGCTCCAAACTTTTCTACATACTCTTTTGTATACTGAGCATCTCTTTCTTCATCATAATAAACTAAAACTAACTTTGCTCCTTCTTTTGCAAAGAAAACGGCAACACTCCTACCAATTCCAGAATCTCCACCAGTAATAATAGCAACTTTATTTTTAAGTTTTCCACTTCCCTTATAATCAGAATTATCAAATACTGGTAATGGCTTCATTAAATATTCAAACCCTGGCTGACTATTTTGATGTTGTGGCGGAAACTCTAACTGGTACTGAAAACATTTTGTTCCTATACCATTAGCATCCACACTCTTGAGTCCATAATCATCCTGGTTTTTATAATCAAACAATATATCACTCCTCTTTTAAACTTATGAAAAAAGACATCAAAAAAGAAAAGTAATTTTACTAACTACTTTTCCATCTCTGTCTCATAAAGACTTCTATAATCGGAACAAGTCTTCAAAAGTTCTTTATGACTTCCCTCCGCTAGAATCTTTCCATCTTTTACAAAAAGAATACGATCACTGTTTACAACAGTACTTAAACGATGGGCAACAATTAAAATAGTATACTCTTTTTTCATATTTTCAATCGCTTTTTGAATATTGCTCTGCGTTTCATTATCAAGAGCACTCGTTGCCTCATCCATTAAAATAATTTCTGTTTTTTGAACAAAAGCCCGTGCAATGGCAAGACGCTGTTTCTGTCCACCACTAAGACTTACCCCGCCTTCACCAACAACCGTGTCATACCCATCAGGAAGCTTCATTACAAAGTCATGAAAAGAGGCAAGCTTACAAGCTTCCACCATCTCATCTTCTGTAAGATTTTCTTTCATAAGACGTAAATTATCTCGAATACTCATATGAAAAATATAAGGGTTTTGACTAATAATAGTAATATTACCACGAATTGACTCTTTGTCTAGTCTCTTAATATCAACACCATCAATAGTAATATGACCAGAATCCACATCATACATCTTACAAAGCAGACTAAAAATAGTCGTCTTTCCAGCACCGCTTTTTCCAACAAAGGCAACAGTCTCATTGGCATTGACCTTAAAGTTAATCTTATTTAGCACCTTTTTCTTATCACTTCCATAATGGAATGTCACGTTTTTAAATTCAAAATTCCCCTCTATATTGTCTAGGTGCATTGTACCAAATTTTTCTTTAGGAAACTCCTCTCCCTCGATAATTGCATAAACACGAGATGCCGATAAATTGAAATCTTTAACACCTTCTAATAACGTACTAACCCCACTGATAATAGAGCCAATACGTCCACTATAATTATAAATAATAAGGGCAGTTGCAACCGCTAAACCATTATGAGTAACTAAAAAGACTAATAACAAAATTAATAATAAATCCCAAAGATCATAAAATAAGTCCCGAAGAAATACATAACGCCTGTCAACATCTCCCATATCATATCGTGCCCCATTAACATCACGTACTTTAAAATGAAGTTCTTTCATAAAGCTATCTTCTGCATTTAGCATCTTAATATCACGAATACCACGAACTAACTCACCAACGAAACCTGATACTTTTTCATTTTTTTCACGAAAAATTTTGTCCTTTTCACCTCTCTTCTGAACCCGAGTAGAATCCACTGCGTAAACAATAAGAAGCATTGACACAATATAGATAAATACAATCTTGTTAAGAAAAAAAACAGCAATCAAAATTCCAACATCTGTAATAATATTGGCAATACTTCTATTTAGTAAAAAGAAAATATCAGCAAGCTTACTAGTATCATTAGTAAGACGTTGAATAAAAACCCCTGAACTATGAGAATCCATACACTCATTTTCAATTTGCACAATTTGACGTCCTAATGCCGTTTGAAGTCTAATAAAGCTCTCCCGATAAAGATACTGAGCATTATAGTTTCCAAAGTAATGCATAACATTACGAGCATTTTCTAGCAAATACATAACAATAGCAACAAGTATTAACTGTTCCCAAGCATTAGAGGTAAGATGAATAATCGCTTGAGCACTTAAAATAGGAACTATAATACTAATGATGACTCTAATAATATGAGTACACACATAAATAATAAGATTCCTTTTTAATTCTCTTACATAAGTCCAAATAAATTTCAAATAAAACCAAAACTCTTTCATTACTACACCTTCTTATTATCTAGTTAATATTATCATAAATAACAAAAAAAGTATAGAAAGATCTTGCTTAACAATTAAAAATCCATTCTATAACAACTTTCTTAATCTCAAAGTACTCATCACGATCAAATTGCATATTAGCAATACAATACTTCTTCCCCGCAATATGAGAACAAAACATACATTCATATAAATCAAAACAATCTTGAATAAAGAAAGAATTAACAATTTTATTAGAACAAATAACACTATAACTATTACTACAATTCTTGGAATCATCACAACGAATACAAAAATTAGACATTACAGTTCGCTGAGATGCCAATAAGAATTCACTATTATGACAAGAATCACAAAAAACTAAATTTTTAGATTCAGTAGAATCTGTAGAGTGATAAATATTTTCAGAATGATAAATGGTATCACTTTTACTAACACAAACAGAATCGTATACTCTCTCAGTTGTAGTAAAATTAATCTCACTCCATATTTGTATAATCTCCTCTAAATTATGAACTTCCCTTTTCTCTAACATCCACCCTTTCTCTCTATCTACCTTTTCCATATTGCGTAAAGTTATATATTTTCCACTATGAATAGAGTCTGCCCATGTAACCTCATTTGTAGTAGTATCATAAACCTGCTTTGGTAGTTTAATATCAAAAGCAAACTTTAAAAGTACCTCATCAAGAGAAAAGGACTTCTCCGTTTGAAACACATTATAAAATATTTTTTGCACAATGAAAAGTGCCTCTTTTTCACTCATTTTATCTTCTCCTTTCTACTAGTAGAAGTAGTTAGCAAAACATCTTTTAAACAAATATTAGAAGTAGAACCAAATGGAAGAAAAGACTTTTTTTTCTCATTATGAAGGGAAACATCATCCCGACATATCCTCATCTTCTTTCTGGGAATACTTTTAAAATCTAGAGTTCTACATTTCATTGCTGATAACAAATTCCCACCAGCACAGACGCGAATAATACATTCTCTATCTTGAAGATCAGTAATCATTTTCACCTTTTCTTCCTTTGTATCTTTAAGTGGAATTTTCATAGTAAAACTTTCTACTAAACAATTCGCATCTTCTTTAGAAAGACGAAATAAATAGTAATTTACAATATTAGCAAAAATACACTTTTGCAGTTTCTCTGATATTCCTCCAAAATACTGACCAGCAAGAATTAAAGAGGTATTATATTTTCTTGCCTCCGATAAAAATCGATTTAAAACTGAATTTTCAACAATCGCCACTTCATCTATCACAAAAATAATATGTTCTGAAAATGTATAATTCTGAACTAAAGTAAATAATTGCTGCATCACCAGTCCTGATATTGTCTTAGTAATAAAATCCCCCAATTTTACCCTATTAAGAGAAAAAATAGTTAAAAAATTAGATTGTATTACATCTTTTAAATGAACAGAAGTATCTTCTTTATTAAAAAATGGTAGCATTTCTATCTCATCAACAAGACCAATAATAGGAGAAATCGCCTCTATATAAGACTTCGTTTTAATATCATTAAATTCCGCTAGGAAAAAAGAAGAGACATTATTAGGAATAACATCACGATAATCATTCACTAATTGATTTCTAAATTCTAATTCTAATAATAATCTACGCAAATTTTTAAAATCAAATCTTTTAGCAGAAAGCAGTAAATGTAGAGAATGCCTTAAAACTCTCTCCAATTTAGAATTATAAGAATTAGAAAGTAATCCTTTAAAAACATCTAATAGCAATTCAACTGAAACCAAAATATCTTGAATATCGTTGGAAAACAAATGAATGCTATTTTCATCGCTTAAAAAGTCAATAACACGCCCAATTCCACCAATGTCTTTTTCCAAAGAAGCGTGAGGGTCAATAACAACAATCTTGTATTTAGATTGAAATAAATCGTTTTTATAAATATTATGAATAAGTAAACTTAAAAATTTAGATTTCCCACAACCACTAGAACCAAATACAACAGAATGTTTATCAAATTGAATACTACTCTGCTCTAAATAGTAATTCCCCTGTAAATAAGGAAAAGCAGAAACAGCAAAAATAGAATTTGCTTGATTTGTCTTCAATAAATGTAGACATTTAACGATATCTAAATATTTGGGAGCACCTTGATAAAAAAGATGATAATTACTCTCAAAATTAACAGATAAAATAGTAGAAGCAATTCCTAAAAATAACCGATATTTTCTTCTAGAATTATTTTTAAACGTATAAATCCAAATCTTAGAAAAAATCCTGTCATCATATAATTTTCTAAACTGCATCTCTATTGACGATACTTTTTCATCCTTTTTAAAATCAAAATGATTCTTTATATCTACAGCATTACTGCCAATTGGTAAATAAATAGGAATTCCTAAAAGCTTCTGGTCTTCTTCCTGATAATTTACTTGTTTTAACAAAAAAGATTTTTCGCCATTAATACTAGGAGGCAACTGACATCTGCTCTTAATAAAATATCTAATCTTATTATTTTGGAAACAAATCTCTAAACTCCATTTTCTTCCTATACCTTGATAAGTAGAAATAATTTGAATAAATCTTTGCCACGTTTCTTTAAGAACATATTTTTCTACTAAATAAATCTCAAATATATTCTGCATCCTAAAAACACCCCTACCAAAATAATAACAGAAATAAAAAAAGAAAACTGACATTTAGATAATCAGTTTTGTAAGCTTAAAAAATAGGAATGAAAAAATCAGTAATGCCATCATGATAATACTCAAGTTCTGGAATTTCACGAAGACTATATTTGCAACTAGGTAAAAACTCTTCATAAAATTGATGAGAAATTTCCTGAATATCTTTCGCTTCATAAGAGAAAATTGTAAACTTAAGCCACTTTGATTTTGGAATGATTACACGTTTAAATTCGTCTATTTTTTGTTCATATAAACAGTAATAGTGACTACACTCCTCTCTTGTCTCATCTTGATAAGCAATCATACCATAGGAAGGAAAGCCATATTTGTCTTTATACTTCTTTAAAATATGAGCAAAAAATAAGGGAGCATCCTTTGCAATTTCAGAGTTGTTTGTCCGAATTCCTTTTCCATATAAAATAAGCTTTGGAAGTTCCACAACAGAATACTCAATATCATTCTTTATTTTGATATCTTCATCAAAAATAACACGGGGAAATTGTTTTAACCTTGTATTCTTTGTAACCCCACTTGGCCTAACTTTATGAAAGGAAGTAAAGGCTCTTGAAAAAGATGTGGCATTTTCATAACCATACTTAATAGCAACATCTATTACTTTAAGTGAAGAATTCATAAGATCAAATGCGGCACAGGAAAGTTTACGCTTTCTAATATATTCTGAAAGTGGAACACCTACAATAACAGAAAATACTCTTTGCATAGTATAATTACTAACTCCCATAATTCGAGAAAGGTCATTATAATTTATCTTTTCTTCAATATGTTGATCAATATAAGCTGTGATTTCATTTAAAATCTGATATATATTCAAAAAGTACCACATCCCATCCATAATTACTTGCTACCTAAATTATATAGCAATTTCCTCTATTTTTCTATCAATAGTGATCATTTTCTATAAACAAATAAATAAAAAGAAAAAATAGTATCGCATATTTATAAAAGTTATGGTATACTTTTATTCATAGCTTGCCTGCGTGGTGGAATGGTAGACGCGTTGGACTCAAAATCCAATGGTAGCAATACCGTGTCGGTTCAAGTCCGACCGCAGGCACCATTGAGGTTAAAAGTCGCACTTAAGCGATTTTACATATATAAAGTTCATAGTATTTGATATTATGGGCTTTTTTCATTGTTGTAAAGGAGTTGATGAATTTTTATGAAAACGACCATAGAAACATTAGAATTTCCTTGTGAAATTAAGAAAAAACTAAAAATGAAAGTTAGTATGGGAAACTTAGAAGTTGAATTTATAGATGGACATTTGATTAAATTTGATAAAACGAATTTAAGTGTACAAGAGCCATATAAGATTATAGTTAATAATAAGCATCATACTTTAATTGCTCTACTTTATAATGATGAAGATAAAATATATATTCCTAGTGATAATGCTATTATATCTATAACCAAATATATCAGTATATTAAATACAATGAATAAAATGTATTGATATAGGGATTTGCAACTTTTTTGCATACTTTTTGCAACAATCTTGCACGAAATTTGCCACTTTTTTGCCTAGACTTTGCGTTGTGGTAGTGCTAAACTTGGTATGATAGATGAAAAATCTATCATATATGAACTTAAGAACTAACATTATATTTTTAGTTTACACAAGGGAAATCTCTCTCTTGTGTTTTTTCGTTTTAAAAAAATAAAAAGGAAGGAAAGTGAGAAATTGAAAGAAGAAAAAGAAATCATTTGTGGTCTATATCCTAGAGTTTCAACGGAGGATCAAAGTAGATTTGGTCATAGTTTAGATGAACAAGAAGATAGACTACGAAAACTATGTGAATTTAAAGGTTATAAAATATATAAAGTATATCGTGAAGAAGGAGTTTCAGCAAAAAATACGAATCGACCTAAATTTAAAGAAATGATACAAGATATGAAAGATGGAAAAATTAACAAGATTATTGTCTATAAACTAGATAGACTTACTCGTTCTATTAAAGACTTGGAAACGATTTGTACTCTTTTAGAGGAATATCATTGTGATTTAGAAAGTGTTGCTGAAGAAATTAATACAGGAAATGCTAATGGCAAATTCTTTATTCGAATGCTTACAATACTTGCACAACTTGAAATAGAAAGAACTAGTGAAAGAACAAAGTTTGGACTTATAGGAGCAGCAAAAAAGGGTCATATTTCGGGGAAGCCTGCTCTTGGTTATACAAAGAAAGACAAGAGTAAAAAGTTAGTGATTGATGAAATAGAAGCTGAAGTAGTCAAAAGAATTTTCAATATGTATTTAGAGGGTTCATCGGTATGTTATATATGTGAGAAATTTAATGAAGAAAATGTTTTAAATAGGCATTGGGCAACTACTACTGTTGATAAAATTCTATCCAATAAAATCTATATAGGAAATATTGAACATGGTAAAAGAGATAAGAAAAATGCTCAAATATTTGAAAATGTTGTACCAACTATTATAGATAAAACAACCTTTGATTGCGTACAAAAACGAAAAGAAAAGAATCTCAAAAATTTTAAGAGAAAAAGAACTTATATTTTTATGCAAAAGATACTTTGCCCTAAATGTCATAAAATTATGGGTGGAGAATCTAGTACAAGTGGTACAGGAGATAAACATATTTATTACAAATGTAATTGTTGTAAGAAAAGAATAAGTGAGAAGAAAATTGAGAAAGAACTTATGAAATTTTTAAATGATATGTTAGACTTTTTCCTTATCGTTGATAATTCATTTAAGCCATCAATGTGTCGAGATATTGAACTAGAAATAACCAAATATGAAAAAATGAAAAATGAACTAAATGATAAGGAATCAAGAATAAAAAAAGAATTTATGGATGGAGAAATTGCTGCCAAAGTTTTTGAAAAAGAGCTTCATTATTTAGAAAAAGAAATCAAAAATATAGAACTAAAAATTGTACATTTAAAAGAATTAAAGCAAAGTAATGACCATAAACAAGATGTTAAACTATTTTTCAATGTTAAAGAAATTGAAAAACTAAAAGTGAAATCAGAGTATGTAAAAGAACATAACTTATGGAATCAATTGAACCAAGAACAAAAACAATATATCATAAACAAATACATTGATGAGATAAAAATTAGTAGTGATACTAACCATAATGTTTCTATTTTAAATATCATATTTAATAAAAACGAAATAGAAAATATTGGGTATATGTTTAGAAATGATTGTTTTGATATGGTAGTAGATACCTGTGCTCGAGATATTATTTTATCTAATACAAAAAGTGATGAAGAAACTAAAAATTATGTTAGTACATTAAGAAACTTTTATAACATCAAAGAAACAACAATACAAGCAGAATTATTTGATATAACAAAATTAAATTCTAATGAAATTATACAAATCATTCCACAAGAAAAGAAATCTAAATTTGATAAAAATAAATTTACAATATTACAAATTGAGGTATAGAAATATATCTCTTTTTAATTTATGAGGGGGTTGATACAGTGAATTATTTTTTTAAATTTTTAATACCACAACTAATGGAATATTTTCATAATGATAAGGAAAAAATATTAGAGTTTATTCCAAAAGTTATAGAAGAAAAATATGAAAATGAGATAAATAATTTAGTTGAAATGAAAAACGATTAAATTGACTAAAATTATAGATAGGTTCAAAAAGGGTTCTTCAAAAATCCTTATAAGTAAAGGGAAAAATAAGGTTTCTTGAAGAATTTCCACTACAAAAAGGTCAAAAAAGGTGATTTTCGCAAGTGCGAAAAGTGTTGTTGGTGCAACAAAGGAACTGATAAAGCCTGTATTTTAAAGGGTTTATTAGTTTCGTGGTGCATTCCCATATCCTGTTGTTATAAAAATTTTAACTATTTTTAAAGAAAGGAGGAATTTTAAATATGAAATTTAGTGTATTATTAAATGAGGATGAAAGTATATTACTCAAAAATTATATGAAAGAAAATAAGATTAAAAGTAAAGCAGAAGCAATAAGAAAATGTTTGAAAACTGCTGTAAATATGGAATCAAAATATGATATGTTAAAAGACATGGATAGCAAATTAAATAAAATCATTTATAGAGAAAACATTCAAAAAAAATTATTAGAACAATTTTTTGCGAATATGGTTTTTAGAAAAAATTATGATGTAAAAACAGATGAAAGCTTGAATAAATTTTATCAAGATAATAATTCTTATAGTAATAAAATTATGTATTAATTTTAAATCCAAAATATAAAAAATTATTTTATAAATCATGATAAAATATATTTAATACAATGGTGAGCAGATTAGAAATAATTTACTTTTTCTAATTTTTTTGGAACTTTTTTTCAAAATATTCAACTATAATAGTGAGGTGAACAAAATGATCGATCAAGAAACCTTAAATAAATTTGATAAATTATATAATGGATCTTATTCAAATGTTTTAAAATATGTTATTTGTAATTGTTCTAATGCAGAAGATATTAAAGATATTGTTCAAAGTGTCTATTTAGAACTATTAAAGATTTTACAAAAAGATAAATCTTTTAATAAAGGTAATGCTTATATTCTAGGAATTACTAAAAATAAAGTTAGTGAGTATTATCGATTTAATTATAAAGCCAAAATAGTATCTTTATTTTCTAAAAAAGATGATTTTCTTTTGTTAGATTCTATTCCTGATAATGTTGATTTAGAAGAAGAATTTATAAAAAAGGAAGATTTAAAATTTATATGGAATTATCTCAAAAGGAAAAAGGTTATTATCTTTAAAATCTTTTATCTTTATTATTATACAGATATGAATATTAAGGATATTGGGATAGAATTAAATATAAGTGAGTCAAATGTGAAACACTATTTGTATAGAACATTAAAAGAACTCAAATTTATTATGAAGAATGGAGATGAGAAAAATGTCTAACAAAAAAATGATGAAAAAGGTATTTGAAGAAGAATTTAGTAGTGAAAAAATGAAACAACAAATACTTTTACAATATGAAAGGAAAGAAAAAAATAAAATGAGTAAAATAATAAAATATGCTATTGTTCCAGTATGTCTTGTACTTGCACTCTTTATAAGAGCTTCATTAAATGAAGGAAACAATATTTTGGAAGATAATGTTATAGGTGCCATGAAAGTATATGCCTATACTATGTCAGAAGATGAAAAAGTAGAAAAAACAGAATTAAAAGATAACATTAAATTAGGTCTTGCTAGTTATAATTTGGCAATGTCAAGTGTACCAGGTTATCCAATTGTGTTTGAACTAGAAAATGTAGATTATCTAAAGATCGAAGTTAATAATGGAAATATTTTAGATTGGAATGGTGATACAGGCAAAGTAACTAGTTTAGGCACTACATATCAATTATCTAATAATGGTACTTTATATTTTAATGTAAATATAAACACAAATATAAAAATAACAGGAATTAGAAATAAAAATGAAGTGTTTGAAAAGAATATAACCATTTTAAGTGATGATGATTTTAATTACTATGTGATATTAAAATAGTTATATTCAAAATAATTATTAAGATGATTTAGAATTATAAATATTTATAGGCTATGGAAACATTAAAATTTCCATAGCCTATTTTTTGTGTTTCAACTACTATTAAAATGTCTTAAAAAGATGTATAATTAAATTATCAAAGTGATGCACAAATAGTAATTTGGTACTATAAAAGTGTAAGAAGTAGATCTAGTTAG
>CAJTXY010000031.1 GCA_910583685.1 uncultured Bacilli bacterium | reverse complement strand
CTACCCTTAACACCAAATTTATTTTTTAGTTGATATTTGAGTTTTCCAAACATATGCACACCTCTATGATTACTTTTAGTTTATCATCTTCCACTCTTTCTGTAAAGATTCTTACCTTCCTATACTCTTATTCCACAAAAAAACGCAAAAATTTGCGCTCAAATTAAAGTGTACAATTATGCTCTTGAAGAATACTTACCATCAGAAGTCGTAACTAATATTTTTTCTCCCTGCTCAATAAATAATGGAACTTTTACAATCATACCAGTCTCAACCTTAGCATCCTTCATCGCATTATTCGTAGTATTACCACGAACTGCTGGTTCTGTCTCAACTACAGTAAACTCTACCTTATCAGGAAGATCAATTCCAAGAAGTTCCCCTTCAAAAAGAATAATATAAACATTCATATTTTCAATCAAATAATTAGCACTATCACCAATTTGATCTTTTGAAAGTTCTAATTGTTCATATGTCTCCATATTCATAAAGTAATAAACATCTCCCATACTATATAAGTATTGAGAATTCATTTTATTAATATTGGCTTTTTCAAATTTTACATTGGTATTGAATGTTTTTTCTACAATTCCACCTGTTCTCAAATTACGAAGTTTCGTCTTCATAAACGCAGAACCTTTTCCTGGTTTTACATGCAAAAACTCTATTACCTGATAAATATTTCCTTCGATGATAAGAGTCATTCCATTTTTAATATCATTTACACCAATCATTGTAAATCCTCCCTTTAAAACGAAATAAGAGAATTTTCTCCTATTCTATAATCTCCTACTTTTTCTCTTTATGTGTTGTATGTTTCTTACATCTAGGACAATATTTACTAATTTCTAGACGATCTGTTGTATTTTTTACATTTTTAGAAACACGGTAATTTTCTTCACCACATTCTGTACAAACAAGAGTTTTCTTTTGTCTATTTCCAAGTTTAGCCATTTTAATCCCTCCTTACGTCTATAGGTATTATAACAGAAAATTAGCCATTTGCAAAACATTTTTCTACTTTTTAGATAAATCCAACAAAGAAAATGCCTTATAATGGGTAAAATTCAAAAAATTTACTAGTAACCGCTTTTGTAATTCGCATAGTAACTAAGGAAGCATAATCAACTCCTGTATTAGGATTAGAAGAGTTAGGACTCGTAACAGTAATGGTCATCTTAGGACTTGCAGTTGGAGCATACCCTATAAAAGCAGTTGAAATTGTCTCTGTATCAATAATTAAATCACCATCTGTATCAATAAAGCTCTGTGAAGTTCCCGTTTTTCCGCTGCCATCAAAATAATCTTCCATATACCCACGACCATAACCATCTCCACGCATTACAACTGCGTGAAATCCTTCTTTAACACGATTTAGATATTCCTCTTTCGTATCTATCTTATTCAATACATTTGTTTTAAATGAATAAATCACTTCTCCCATACTAGCATCATCGGTTGACTTTCTTACTTCCTTTAGTAAATGTGGCTGCAATCTAGATCCTCCATTTGCAATGGTTGTAATATATTGTGAAAGTTGAACTGGAGTATAAGTCTCATACTGTCCCATTACAAAATCTAACAAATTTCCAGCTTGCGTATCTTTACTAGTATAACCCAAGCTTTCTACAGGAAGATCAATCTCCGTTTTAACACCAAGTCCGAAGGAATGATACATATTACGATATTTATCAAAAGCATCCTGATTAAACGGCATCCGCATCCCTCTTGAATACTCACGACCTGCAATTCGCATTGCACTTTTAAATTGATAAACGTTACTAGATTTAGCAAGGGCCGTAATATCATCAATTCTACCTAATGTCTGAGAAGAACACTTTTCAGGAGCACCCGCGATTTTAATGCATTCATCTAGCATATACTCACCTATTTTTATAGATCCCTCATTATAGCCCACTAACATCGATGCGCCTTTAACAACAGAACCAGGAGTCATAGGCGAAGTAAGAAGAGATGGCGAATAATCCCGAATTTCGTAAGTACCATTAATATTAACAGCCTGCTTTCCAGCCATTGCTAAAATCTCTCCTGTTGTAGGCTCCTGAAGAATCACAAAACTATGATCATAATAATTGGTATTTGCTTCCCCTTTTGTTTTAATGATCTCTTCTCCTAAAATTCTCTCTACCTCCTGCTGCAACTTAATATCAATTGATAAAACAATATCATTTCCTCGTTTTCCTTCTTTTAAAAGTTTAAGTTCATGCCGATTGACTACCTGATACAAATCTTTACTACCGTGCAAATACTCTTCATACTGCTTTTCCAAATAAGAAATTCCCACTCGATCATTTAAAGAATAGCCAAGGGACAAGTAATGTTCCTTCTCTTCTAGTGGAATTCCCGAAGAAGCTGAAGAGACATTACCCAAAAAAGTACGAAAAGTATCACCATAGGGATAAACCCTCTCCCAATCTAATTTAACATTAAATCCCCCTAAAGACTGATTATTCTCTGCAACATAGGCATACTCCTCTTCTGTCACATCACCAGTTCTAATTACTTTCTCATCATAAGTATAACCCTTATTCATTAAATAGTATAAATAAGCAGCCTTGTTATCAGAATCAGTAAAGGAATCAAGCTCACTAACAGGAATTCTCTCAATCTTCATCTTTTCAATATCACTATTAGAAAGCTCTCTAGCATAATACTTTTCCCATTCCTTTTTCGTAATTAGCTTCTTAACTTTTTTTGGAAATCTCGCCAAGTAGAATTCCCTTTTATTTCTATCTTGTAATTTTGTACTATCTAAATTCAAATGAGGTGAAACTAAATAAGCAAGCTCCACTTCTTCTGCCACCGTTGTCTTCTTATCTTTTTTATAATAAATTGTTTTAATCGCCTTATTATCAACAATGATATTCCCATTACGATCATAAATTCTTCCTCTAGGGGAAGAAGGACCCTCTACTTTAGTATAAGTAAGCTCTTTCAAATTTTTCTGATACTCTTTTTTATGAAAAAGCATTGTATTACAAAGTTGAATCATAATAGTAGAAAACAACAAAATAATAATAACCATAAAAATAGCAAAACGACGTTTTTCTTTTACTTCCTGTCTTTGACGACGCTTTT
This sequence comes from uncultured Bacilli bacterium, assembly GCA_910583685.1. Lineage (GTDB taxonomy): Bacteria > Bacillota_I > Bacilli_A > RF39 > UBA660 > MGBC119817. Next base: position 12,059 of record CAJTXY010000031.1, on the reverse strand, counting down.
TATGAATTCTCTTTTTCATATAACCATCCTTTCTAGGTACTTAAATTACAAATAATTCATATATTAGTATGAGGAGATTTTTATGTACGATAAACTAATCGAAAACTATATTTATAGTATGACCCCCAAAGATGTTGAAAACTACATTAAAAAGGAAGGGGCAACGGCAACAGAAAAAGAGGTTTCTATTATTTATGAATTTATCAAAAAAAATTATAAAGCTCTATTAAGACCAGATGGAATAGAAACTCTAAAAACCATTAAACCTTATCTTAGTATAAGTCTTTATGAAGAAATAGCCAAGAAATATATTACGACAAAAAACAAGTTTTTTTAAAGAACTTGTTTTTTTATATTTTCTATTAAATTCTCATCAAATTCCCGTTTTTTAATCATCTCAATTTCATAGCGATAAGGAGGAAATTCTCTATCGACATAAGGTGTTTCTAATATTTTAGGAACATCATCTAGTCGTTTGTTATAAACAATATCTAATAAAGAATGAAAGCCAATGGTACCTAATCCAAAGTTTTCGTGTCGGTCTTTGTGAGATTCCCTTGGATTTTTACTATCATTAATATGAACACAGCCCAGAAAAGAAAGGCCAATTTTCTCATCGATTTCATCTAAAATTTCATCAAAATGACTAACATCATAACCAGCATCATTCAAATGACAAGTATCAAGACAGATTCCAATATGTTTTTTATGATGAACCCCATCTATAATTTCTTTAATATCATCAATACTAACTCCAAGCTCCGTTCCTTTTCCGGCCATTGTCTCTAATAAAATCGTAACCTTGCTGTCTTGTAACACTTCATTTAGAGCATTAATAATATTTTGAATACCAACATCTCGCCCCAATCCAATATGACTACCAGGATGGAGAACAATTTGAAAGACTTCTAATTCTTCACAACGCTTTAATTCCTGTTTTAAAAAATCAATCGAAAACTGATATTTCTCTTGATCTTTACTATTAGCAAGATTAATAATATAAGGAGCGTGAACGACAACCTTAGAATAATCAAGACTATAATCCTTCATCAAAGCCTTCGCTTCTTCCACCTTATCAAGTTTAATCTTCCCACGCACTGTATTTTGTGGTGCCCCTGTATAAAACATAAAAGTAGTTGCCCCATAGGAAAGTGCCTGTTCTAAACTGCCAAGAACTTGACTATCTTTATTAAAATTGACGTGACATCCGAGTAGTAACATAAAATACCTCCCATTTCAAAAGAAAAACCTAATCTCTTAGGTTCATTATATCATATTAAGCACATATTTGCGAAACCTTTGGAGTCTTACTCCCTACAGATGGTCTTGCATTTAATGCAGGTTGCCTAGCTGCACTTGCTTCTCCTCTTTTAACAGCTCCTCTTGCCAAAGCATCTTCCTGTGTCGGAATGGCAATTCCATTATTATCAGAGTCTTTTCCAGAATAATAATAAACATATTTTGGTTTATCTGCTGTCCCCTCATCTACACAAACTACATAACTAACAGAAAGATCCTTATTCCAAGCAGACTTCTTACTTCCTTTTTCAAGCGTAATAATATTGGTTGGAATTACAGTTGCTTCCCCAGTTGGCGGCAAAGAACAAATACCTCCTGCCGTATTAGAAAATTCATCATTTAAAAGTCCATAACGGGCTGCATTAACATAAGTTTTGGCTGTTTGCCAAAAAGCATCTTTTTTCGAATTTTCAATATACTTAGTCATTGATGGAATAGCAACTGCCATCAAGATTCCTAAAATAATGATAACCGCTAATAACTCAATCAATGTAAATCCTTTATTTCTACTATTTTTTCTCACTTCCATAGCCTCCATATCTTTACCTTACATCTATAATACCATAAACACTCATTTTTCGTCAATCAAAACTTAGCCTGATATAACGGATTGAATAATACAACTAAAACCAACACCAGTAATAGTTTTCCCTGCAGATAGAGAAATCGGATTATTTCCTTCTGTGACATAATTCATCATGGCTGTCTCCCTATTCAAATGAGTACTATTAACAAACTTTACTCCACGCTTTTTATTATTGTTTTCATATAACATAACACCATATTGATATTTTCCACCACTATAGGCAATAGCAACAAAACTATTTGTGGTATCATACAAGGCTCCCTCTGGTCCCTTTTTAATTTCGCTGACATCTAATGCTCTCATTCGAAAAACAATACATCTTCCATTGATAGGCTTTTCAATAGACAAGTCTTTACGAAACTTATAATCAGCCTGTGTCACTAATTTCTTCGCATCTTCTAAATAAGTAGTTCTTTTATTACGATCTAGTATTCCCATAACATTTGGTACTGCAATTAACATAATAATAGATAAAATTGCAAGTGTTGCTAATAATTCTACTAAGGTAAAACCTTTCTGCATTTTCTTCACCCTCTTACTATTTAAGTATACCAAATTTTATAAAAAAAGAAATACTAATCTAAAACTTCCTGTAAATTTTCTATCTCTAAAATCGTATTTTCTGTCTGTAAATCAGAATTAACTAAATAATCATATCGAAAGAGTGAAAAACCTTTATATTGTTTTAATCCCCTTGCTATTAAAACCTCCTTCTTCAAGATATTATTCTCCTCAATCCATTCATTAGCACCGCTTTTGGCGAAACTATCTACAACTCCCGTTTTGTAAAGTGCAAGTGTAAAGTAAAGAGAAACGCTAGGATCTACTACTAAATCGTTCCACTCTTTTACCACTTCATAATAAGGCTTTGCTTCATTATAGAAACCATAATAAACCTGTGGCATTAAATAATCAACATAACCTTTACTGCTCCCCCATTTACGTACATCAGCAAACTCTGTTTCATAGTTATTTTCGATATTCCCCTGAGGAGAGATACCAAATACACAATTTTTCTTTTTATGAACAGCTCGATAAATTCGGCTCATTAAATCACTCACGTGACTCAGACGATAGTTATAAAGAGAATCTTTTTCCCCACTTTCTTCATAACTGACAAGATCAATCGTTTTATTCGGGTAGAAATAATCATCTACGTGAACACCATCTACATCGTAATTTTCAACAATCTCTTCTACACCAGAAACAATCAATCTCTTAACCTCCTCACTCGCAGGATTATAATAAATACCCTTTCCCTCAATCACATCTACACTAGAAGTACCAAGTAGATGGTAAGCTGGATTCTTTGGACTTAAAAGAGAAGTATCACAGCTACTACTAACACGATATAAGTTAATCCAAGCATGAACTTCAATTCCCTCTTGATGAGCAAGCATTAAGAAATAATCTAGGTAATCATAATCTAACTCTTCTCCTTCCCTAGAACAAACCACTTTAGAGCTTGGAAATATTTTAGAGGGGTAAATAGCATCTGAAAAAGATCGTACTTGCAATATAAGCAAATTAAAATTATTCTTTTTGATATTAGTAATAATGTCTTTTATATTCTTCTTACTCTCTTCCTCACTTTTTTGATATAAATAATTCTTAAGTTCTATATAAGATAAAAATACGCCTCTTGTCTCTTCTTCTTTAACCATCCTCTGTTTAACAGGATCCTTCTTTTTAGGAGTAGGTACAAATAAAATAAGTAAAAGTAAAATAAGAAGGACACTCAAAACTTTAATTTTCATAGAAATCACCAAATGAATATTAACACAGTAAAATCTAGAATATTGTCTATTTAACAGATTGGTTTCGAATTAAGAATAATTTCTGATTACGATAAAAGGCATAAAAAACATCTTTACTAACAACTTTTTCTTCTTCTAATGCCTCTTCCAACCATTCTTTACTCTTATTAATTTGTACTAATACTTCATCCTGTATTTTTCCATCTAGTATCACAGGTAAGGGGTATTCGCCATTCCGTTTATTATTTTTTACAAAAACAGATAATTTTCCACTCGTTTCTAAAATAGCATAATCAACCTCTTCAATACTACGAATTCCCTGACTTCTAAGCTGTGTCAATAAATCATCTAGGTTATAACGTTGTTTTAACATCACCTCAAAATCAACCATCCCTCGATTAATAATAACAGAAGGCTCCCCCTCTAATACACTTCGAACATCACCATTTTTAAGTGACACTTTCGCAATAACAATTTGAATAACAACAAGGGCAAGCATAGGAATAATTGCTAACAGTATACTTTCGTTGTATTTATCAATAGCAATTGCCGCAAGTTCTGCAATCAAAATAGAGACAATTAAATCCAAGATACTCAACTCGCCCACTTCTCTTTTTCCCATAAAACGATATAAAATGGTAATAATTACATAAAAAAGCAATGTGCGTTCTAACACTAAAAAATATTTCATATCATCACCTACCCATATAGTGATAATAAAACATAAATTTTATACATTTTACATAACTTTTAATAAGAGGTGACATATGAATTTTATAAAAAAGCATTATAAGCTATATTTTGCTACACTGTTATGGTTAATATTCTCTCTAGTATTAACCACCACTCTATATTATTTTAATATTATTGGAGATAATCTATTTAAATGGTTAAATTTAATTAGTATTCTCTTAGTTATTTTCGCAAATAGTCTAAAACTAGGTGCTCGTTCTTCCAAAAATGGGTACTTAGAAGGTTTCAAATTTGCAATGATGATTATTTTCCTACTAACAGTAATTACTTTCTTTATCGTTCAAAAAGATATGGAAACGAAAATGTTATTATATGACTTAATTATTACATTCACATCTATTTTTGGTAGTATGATTGGTATTAACAAGATGCAAAAAAATACAGCCTAGACTATTATCTTTAAAATATATAATTAAAAAACACAAAAAGCCCTTGTATGCAGCTCTTGTGTTTATTTTTTTATTTTTGCCCTTGGAAAAGAATGATAATAAACCTCTTTTAAACGATCTGTTGTCACGTGGGTATAAATTTGCGTAGAAGAAATACTTTCGTGTCCTAAAAGTTTTTGAACACTTAATAAATCGCATCCCTCATTCAAAAGATGAGTAGCAAAGGTATGTCGCAACATATGGGGAGAAATGTTCTTATTGAGAGTTGTCTGTTTTATAATCTTATCTAAAATATACCGAACTCCTCGCTCTGTCAAAGGCCCCCCTTGATTATTCAATAAAAGATAGGAACTATTTTTTTTGTTCAATTTTTCTCTACCATCTTTTAAATAGTGTTTCAAACTATCTAGTGCATATTCACCAAAAGAAACAATTCGCTCCTTATTTCCCTTTCCTAAAATAAAAATAGTTCTATCAGAAATATGAATATCAGCAAGTTTGATCGAAACGAGTTCCCCTACACGAAGGCCCGTTGCATATAAAAGTTCTAAAATAAGTAAATCCCTCTGACCTAAAGCAGTATTATCATTTGGTACCGAAAAAAGCATCTCTAACTCATAATACTCAAAATAACGAGGAAGCCTCTTTTCTTTTTTAGGACCTTGAATATGAGAAAACACATTCTTACTAACATACCCCTTATTTAATAAGTACTTATAAAAACTACGAATAGAGGAAAGTTTCCGATTAATAGAGGAGGCCTTCTCTCCCTTTTCCTCACTTAAATACATTAGATAAAACCGAATATCATTATATTCTATCGTCTGATAGGAAAGGCCCTCCTTTTCTAAATAAGAACAATATTCCCGTAAATCATTTCCATAGTTTTCTCTTGTATAATCAGAATAGTTTTTCTGATATATTAAATAGTCTAAAAACTCCTCTAACCTATCCATTTCGAAACCTCTTTACTGGAGATTCTTCAACATAAACTTCCCTTTCTTCAAAAGAATAATCATCAAATACCCCAGAAGAAAAGTCATCACGATTTAATATCTCTCGCTTCTTTTTATTCTCTTCTGCAATTTGAGCCAAAATATCAGCATTTTCCGCCTCTGTTTCTTGGTAGTCTAATTGTTCTTGTAAAACAGGATGACCCGAACAAAAATCAAGCATTAATTGACCATCAAGACAATCAGTAGGAGTATGAGGCTGTCTCAATTTCTCCTGAATTTTTTGATAAGTTTGCATAAACAAAACAGTATCTCTTAAAGTATAATAATTTCGTCTTAAAAGTCGTGACACCTGTTGTTGATCACTTATAAGATTCTCCTCTTCATAAAAAGCAGGCAACCCATCATTTTCTTTCTTTACCTTACTATCGATATGCTTTGCATAACTTTCTAAGGCCTGATATAAGGGATTCGGACAAATGACACTCCAGTTGCAAATATCTTTTTCTACTTCTAATCTCCCCTTGGTAGCAGGCATATATTTATTAAGCCTTTTTGTATCTTCTACGGAAATATCAGAAGACAAAGAAGAAGGTGAAAGCACATATGCTCTTGTTTCAGGATTTTCAACAAGTCTTAACAACTTAACAATAAATGCTTGTAGTTGACTAGAATCTTTTAAAGGCCTAGAAGAAGACTTTCTCTCCCAAATAGCATATTGTTTTAAAAGAGGACTATTAAATACTAGATCTTGCTGTAATAGTTTTCTCTGTTGCTTAGAAGTAGCAAGCAAATGATAACTATGGTGCTTTTTTAAATTTGGTGTGAATGTCACTCTACTAAGGGCTTCTAAAAATTGCTCTTCATCTTGATAACCGGCAAGCAAAGAATCAATTTCTGCCAATTTAAACATATCACAAATTTTTCCTTCTACTCTAAATTTTAAGCATTCACACTGTTTATACTTCCGTTTCATTGTAACAGTCTCTTGTAAATTTTTAGGAAGAGATAAATACTTCAGCTCATAATTAGAAACATTTCTAAATGTATCTACCCACAAACGATATCTTCTCATATAAATCACCTATGATTAATATAACACAATTATGAAGAAAAAAGAAGGATCTATTCCTTCACGTATTCACATTTACTACATTTAACTTTTCCATCTTTAGAAACTAAATACTCTGAACACTCTGGACACTTTCCCTCTACTGGCAAATCCCAAGAAGCAAATTTACACTTTGGAAAATGATTACATCCATAGAAAACTTTTCCCCGTCTAGTCTTCCGTTCTACAATTTTACCATCACAAAGAGGACAATCCATAATAATCTTTTCCTCTTTTTCTTCCTTTTTAATATATTTACATTCTGGGTAATTACTACAAGCAACAAATTCTCCATATCGTCCTTTTCGAATAACCAAGGCACTTCCACACTCTGGACAATTTTCCCCCACTTCTACAGGTGCCTTCTTCTCCATATCAGAAAATGCATCTTTCACCCGTGGTTCAAAAAGTTGATAAAAGTTCTTCAAGATTTCATTCCAAACAAGCTTTCCATCGGCAATCTCATCTAAATCTTCTTCCATCTTTCTAGTATATTCTACATTAATAAGATCAGAGAAAAACTCCTGTAATTTATCGGTAGTTTCAATCCCAATCTCTGTAGGCTTAAACTTTTTCTCTTCTAAAATAACATAACCACGTTCTTTAATCGTCTCCATTGTCTGAGCATAAGTAGAAGGTCGCCCAATCCCAAGCTCTTCCATCTCTTTAATTAGCTTAGGCTCTGTATATCTAGCAGGAGGTTTTGTAAAATGCTGCTCTTTTTCGATATCATTACTTACTTTTTCTTCTCCCTTAGTAAACTCTGGTAAAATCTTATCTTCACTACTTTCATAGTCCGCATACACCTTCAGGTAACCATCAAAAATAAGTATTTGACCTGTCGTCTTAAAAGAATAATCTGAATTTATAAGAATAACCGTTGTCTGATCTACTTTAGCAGGTGCCATTAAAGATGCAAGTGTCCTTTTATAAATCAAACTATATAGTTTAAACTCATCATCCTTCAAATACTGCTTCACAGCTTCTGGCCTTCTTAAAATACTAGTAGGACGAATAGCCTCATGAGCATCTTGAACATTTTCTACTTTTTTACTTTTCTTAACAAAACCTAAGTACTTTTCTCCATAAGTATCTTTAATATATTGCAGTGTCGGTCCAACAAACTCATCACTTAATCGAATAGAATCCGTTCTCATATACGTAATAAGACCAACAGTCTCATCCCCTAAATCTACTCCCTCATACAATCTTTGAGCTATACTCATTGTCTTTTTAGCAGGAAACCCCAACTTGGTAGATGCCTCCTGTTGTAAAGTAGAAGTAATAAAAGGAAACTTACTGTTTTTATTTTTTGCTTTTTTCTCAATACTTGAAACTAAGAAAGATGATCCTACTGCCGATAAAACCTGATCAGCATCCGCTTCACATTTTAATTCAATATCTTCCCCTCTATACTTATAAAGACTGGCATCAAAAGAATCAAAGTGTGCCGTAATCGTCCAATACTCTTCTGGAACAAAAGCCATAATTTCTCTTTCACGATCCACAATTAACTTTAAAGCAACACTTTGCACACGTCCTGCACTTTTAGCCCCAATTTTACTCTGTAAAAGCTTACTAAGTCTAAATCCAATAATACGATCTAATATTCGTCTAGTCTCCTGACTATGAACCAAGTTTTGATCAATTACTGTTGGATGAGAAATCGCATCTAATACTTTATCGTGAGTAATTTCATTAAACAAAACACGCCTATACTGATCATCACCAATACCAAGAGTATCTTTTAAATGCCAAGCAATTGCCTCTCCCTCTCGGTCAGGGTCGCTTGCAAGATATATCATATCGCTTTCTTTCACATCTTTTTTAAGTTCACTAATTAATTTCTTCTGTCTAGTAATGGGAATATAATTAGGTTCAAAATCATTCTCAACATCTACCCCTAATCCATATTTTCCACTAGTAGCCAAATCTCTTATATGACCTTTACTAGAAACAACCTTATAGTCACTTCCTAAATATTTTTCTATCGTTTTACTTTTACTAGGACTCTCCACAATCACTAAATTCTTTTTCATATGCTTCTTCCCTTCCTTGTATATTTATAACGTCATTTTATGATTCTGTCAAACAATCTATATCTATTATAGTAAATATATTGTAAAATTAACTCTTTTTTTTAAAATTTGTTATATGATTTTCCGCCTCAAAGTACAAAAGGGCTTCCCCACTTTGAAAAAACAAATCCAGCTCTTTCTTTCCTAAAGAATTATTTTTTTCTTTATCATTAGTATATAAATAGTAAGAAGTAATCATTTTCCCAATATCAATAGCAATATCATCAGAAAAATAAGGATTCCGTTCATTTACATAAAACATCTCTTCCATCGTCTTATAAATAATAGTGGTAGGATAAAGATATTTTTCTGACAAATAAGTAGCCATCGCTTGCATATGATTTTGAAATAAATAATATGTATTTTCTCTATTTAATGTTTTCATATAACTCATAGATGAAAACTTCCTTTTAATATCAAGGGAGAGGGATTCAAAGCGATATACATTGAAAACACCAAATTCCAGTCCCAACAAATAGCTAAAATCAAAAAAATGCGGATGATGGGAATTATACAGGGCTCCTTGAACATTAATGTAAACTTCCCGTTCATTATTACTACTTTTAATCAAGTCCAACCCTTCTTTATTAGAAAGGGTATAAAGACGAGATAAAAAATCACTAGATATATTAAGCTTCCTCGCCTTTTCTAAATAATTCTTATAAAATATCATAACGAGGTCTCCCTCTCTTGTAACCATTTACCTACAGGGCCATAACTTTTCCTATGTTCTGCTATAATCCCATACTTTTCTATGGCATCTAAATGCTTTTTTGTAGGATAACCTTTATTATGAATAAAGTCATACATAGGATATTTTTGATCAAGCTCCATCATCATTCGATCACGAGTCACTTTAGCAATTACAGAAGCAGCAGATATCGTAATACTTTTTAAATCTCCTTTGATAATAGAAGTGGTAGGAATATCTATCTCAAGTGGCATTGCATCAATTAAAATATGCTCTGGCACTATAGGACAGGAACGAATGGCCTCCATCATCGCTTCTTTTGTAGCCTGATAAATATTGATCTCATCAATGCGTTTTTCTGAAATAATTCCAACACCAATTCCCAATGCTTGTTCTTTAATTTTATCATAAAACTCTTCTCGTTTTTTCTCACTCAACTTTTTAGAATCAGTAAGTCCTTCTAAAGAAAATTTTTCTGGTAGTATAACACAAGCAGCAACTACAGGCCCAACAAGGGGACCGCGTCCTACTTCATCGACACCAGCTATCAAAGTAACACCTTTTTCTCTAAGCTCACGTTCATACATATAATTGTCCATTCTCATCACCTATTCTAAGAATAACGAAAGAAAGGAAGAAAGTCAAATTTAAAGATAACAAAAAGAAACTTTAACTAGCATAGCCTGAACTTTATTCTTATTATCAAGAAAAACAAATATATTTATAGTCAAATATTTTTGCTGTCCTTCCGATAGAATGTCCTTGTTCAAATAAAATATCAATTGGCACTTTCTTCTCATTAATTAATTGCATCAAAAAGCCGCACCATCTGGTGCGGTTAAAATTTGCATTTAATGAAAAACACTTACTAAGATTCATTCTCGCTCATATCTACTACATAAGGATCAGTCATAGTACCATCTCCACTTTTGATAATCGTTCCAGGTGCTAAGGAAACTACAGGACGCACACCCCGTGCGTTAGAGGGAGAGTCGTTGCCCAAGGTACCACCTGACTTCAGAAAGAAGCTCCCTGCACCATTGTAGTCGAAATCATCAGGCGACAAAGACCAGTTATACTCTTTGGTATATAAATAACCTGAACTGCTAAAGTCATTCCGTCCGTGCCCTGCCATCGTTAACTCATCCGCTGTTAATAATGCTACTGGATAGGTTAACTTTCCATTTCCTACTGTATCACTTACCGTGAAACGATCACCTTCATTTTCACATTCTACACTTGGATTATATGTTCTTACATTTCTTCCAGCTGCTCCAAAGAAAGTATAATCTGTTCTATTACTACTTGTAATAGAGGAATCCTCATCTTTACTCTTTAATGGTCCTCGATCAATACTTCTATCATTACACCAGATAGTATCTTCCAACTTGTCAGTATATTCTAACATATGAACTTGATACCAATTATCTATTGTTTGTTTTACTGCTGAGTCATTAGTATTTACAAACATCTCATTCTTTGCATCTTCTAACTTTTTTCCATTTTTGAATTTTAAATGATAGATCGGCGACTCACTACTAAAGTCATGAATATACCCTACTTCACTACAACTATTTTCTGTACTAAAACAACTATAATGATATTTCGTAGCAATCGTTTTATAATCATTCTTCCAATTTAATGGACTACTCTCATAGGTATCAATTAAAGTATATTTACTTCCATCCCAAATAACATCATTTCCATAAATCCATTTCTTATTTAATCCTTCTTCATATAAACTATCATAGGTCTCCCCATTTCCCATTAAAACATAACGCATTTCAGTGCTACTAGATGAATCAATATACCAAATATTACTAGAACTTCCCCTTTTATCTGAGTATATATAATTTCCTTTTAATGAATTATATTTTGCATACCAATCTATTTCTTGTACCTTTGTTGGATTTTGGATTGTATATACTCCATTCTCATATACAACCTCACTTCCATAGTTCCATACTTTATTCACATCAGCTAATGTTTGATTATTATTTAAACTTTTGTAATATATATAATTCCAAGAAGTCTCTGCTATATAATAAACACTAGTACAACTAGTACTGGTTCCACTAGAGCAACGATATTTCCCTTTTAAACTTGCATAAGTTCCACTTCCCCACTCAGTTTGTACTACTTCACTTCCATCACTATTCTTTAAGATATACTGACTTCCATCCCACTCTATGCTATCTCCATAATAGTAAGTTCTTCCTGTATACATATATGAACGTTCTAATATAGTGTGAGAATAGCTACTTCTTCCGATATGTCCATACCAACTTGGTATTGCTTGAGCTTGCTTTGCATAATCAACTCGATTTCCATACATATACCCTACATCGGCAGGTGAATCATCATATTGATTAAACTTACTTGTTCCAATTTGTGTTGACTCCCCTGTTGTATTCGTACAGGCTCCATCCATATCTGGCTCTC
>CAJTXY010000030.1 GCA_910583685.1 uncultured Bacilli bacterium | reverse complement strand
CCCAGTGAACGGCGGCCGTAACTATAACGGTCCTAAGGTAGCGAAATTCCTTGTCAGGTAAGTTCTGACCCGCACGAAAGGCGTAATGATTTGGGAGCTGTCTCAACCATAGACTCGGTGAAATCTTAATACCTGTGAAAATGCAGGTTACCCGCAACAGGACGGAAAGACCCCATGGAGCTTTACTGTAGCTTGATATTGAAGTTCGGTATACTATGTAGAGGATAGGTGGGAGACGTTGATGTTAGGACGCCAGTTCTAACGGAGTCACCCTTGGAATACCACCCTTAGTATATTGGATTTCTAACCTAGGTCCATGATCTGGATCAGGGACAGTGTCTGGTGGGCAGTTTGACTGGGGCGGTCGCCTCCCAAAAAGTAACGGAGGCGCCCAAAGGTTCCCTCAGAATGGTTGGACATCATTCATAGAGCGTAAAGGTATAAGGGAGCTTAACTGCGAGACCAACAAGTCGAGCAGATACGAAAGTAGGGCTTAGTGATCAGACGATTCAGTATGGAATGGTCGTCGCTTAACGGATAAAAGTTACCCTGGGGATAACAGGCTGATACCACCCAATAGTTCACATAGACGGTGGTGTTTGGCACCTCGATGTCGGCTCGTCACATCCTGGAGGTGAAGTCGCTTCCAAGGGTTGGGCTGTTCGCCCATTAAAGTGGCACGCGAGCTGGGTTCAGAACGTCGTGAGACAGTTCGGTCCCTATCCGTTGTGGGCGTAGGAAAATTGAAGAGAGCTATCCTTAGTACGAGAGGACCGGGATGGACATACCTCTGGTGTATCTGTTGTAACGCCAGTTGCAGTGCAGAGTAGCTATGTATGGAAAGGATAACCGCTGAAAGCATCTAAGCGGGAAGCCTCCTTTGAGATGAGTTTTCCCATATGTATATAGTAAGATCCCTTGAAGACTACGAGGTTGATAGGCTAGAGGTGGAAGCATGGTGACATGTTGAGCTGACTAGTACTAATAGATCGAGGATTTAATCCTATTTAATTAATTTGATGAACACGATATCTTAGGTTTTCGGAGAATTGTTTCTCTATATATTTTCTTGGTAGCAATAGCGAAGAGGGTACACCTGTTCCCATCCCGAACACAGAAGTTAAGCTCTTCAGCGCTGACGATAGTTTTATCGCGAAAATAAGACGCCGCCAAGAATTTTTTTTGTTTATAACGTTGATTTTTATTGTCGACGTTTTTTTAGTTTTATGAAATAAAGTAAAAAAGGTCTACTATTGTAGAAAACGGTTTAAGTCACAATGCCCTATCATATAAATAATAAAAAGGAAGTGGCACAATGCCTAAAATTAGCGTAATCGTCCCTATATACAATACAGAGGACTTGTTAACACGTTGTCTATTATCTTTACAAAGTCAAACGGAAAAGGATATAGAGTTTATATTAGTAGATGATGCATCAGTAGATGGTAGTAGAAGTATTATGGAAATGTTTCATAACTGTGATCCCCGTTTTAAAATAGTAGAATTACCTTACAATGAGGGAGTCAGTATTGCAAGGAATAAAGGACTTGAAGCAGCAACAGGAAAATACATTGGCTTTGTAGATAGTGATGACTTTGTTAGAGAGGATTATTTTGAAATATTGTCCTCAGCCATGGAAGAGAGTAAGGTTCCAATAGCTCTTAGCAAAAGTGTGGCTATGTGCAGAGAAAAAAATGAAGTTATCAATTATAGAAGGAAGGAAACTTATATTGTAGAAGGAAATGCATCATCTTGTTTTCACCTTTTTCACAGAGATTTGATAGGGGAGGAACAATTTATAGAACATTGCCGCTTTGAAGATACAGCCTTTACCATTGCTATGAATATGAAAAGCGGAAGAGCGATTGTAGCAGACTTCACCAATTATTACTATTGTCTAGACAATGTTCTTTCGTTTAATATGAATGGTCTTTATTCCCTACAAAGTGTTCTGGATTCAATAAAAGTAGAAGAATACTTAGGAGAATTAATCGAAAAAAATCCTAACTATAATTGTTATCAGGAAAGAATTCATAATATTCAAATGGAATTTGACCTAGATACAGCATCATATATTACTTCTTCAATCTCAGATGGAAAAGTAATGGTCGATCTGCTCAATCATCTGCTGGTATTAATGGACAAAAAATATAATGATGAATATAAAAAAAATAATCACCCTGGCTGTGATATTTTAAAAAATATTCATTGTGAAGAATTTCAAAGACCATATGCCGTAATGGACAAAAATACTTGTGATAAAGAATTTAAAGCAAAAGTAAAATCTCTAATAACCAATGCCATATAAATAGGAAAATAAAGATTGTCTCTCGCAAAAGGAGAGCTTTTTTGATATAATACATTCTTAAGAAAAGAGGACAAATATGGCAAAAATAAGTGTAATTGTACCAATATATAATACTGAGGTACTCTTAAGAAGATGCTTAGACTCTCTAAGAAGCCAGACAGAAAGAGATATTGAGTTTATTTTAGTAGATGATGCTTCAACTGACAAAAGCATAGATATTATGGAAACATATCGAAAAAAAGATGCAAGATTTAAAATTATTTCTCTTTCACAAAATGAAGGGGTAAGTATTGCAAGAAATAAAGGATTGGAAATAGCAACAGGAAAATACATTGGTTTTGTAGACAGTGATGATTACATTGATTATGATTATTATGAAGTACTAGCAGCTGCAATAGATCAAAGTAATATTCCTATATCATTTAGCCAAAGTATCGAACCAGCTCTAAAAGAAAAAGAAATTGTAAACTATAAAGATGAAAACACCTATTTATCCATAGGGGATGCCTCTAGTTGCTACCACCTTTTTGCAAGAAGCCTAATTGGGGAAGAGAGATTTTTAGAACATACAAGATTCGAAGATTCTGCCTTCACATTTGCAATGAATATGAAAAGTGGAGCATCGGTTGTCGCCGCAAATACTAAATACTATTATTGCAATGATAATGAATTCTCCTTCAATAGTCTAGGAATTTATAGTTTGAAAACAGTACTAGATTCTATGTCTGTAGCAGATTATTTAGGAACCCTAGCAGAAAAAAATATAGATTATGCTTGCTATCGTAGTAAAATTTATAATTTGCAAATAGAGTTTTTGCTAGATACAGTAGAATATATACATACAATTACAACAGGAGATAGAATGGTGGAGTTACTAAATCATCTTAGTGTTTTAATAGATAAAAAGTATGGATTAGACATCTATCAATATCAAGCAGATCATATAGGAGTTCAAATATTAGAATACTTTGCTGATTACTCCCTCCAAGAATCATATCTTTCTATGAAAAAAGACGTATGTGAAGAATCCTTTAAAAGTAGAGTAAAAAGTATAATAAAAGAAGAAAAAGGGGGTTATAAATAATTTACTTAACACTTCCATTGTTAAATCATAGGAATTATCTTGATATTAGAAATAAGACTTTGCTATAATAATTTATGGAAAGAGTGCAAGAGGTGAAAATTATGGATTATAAAGTAACAACATATAATGAACAAGATACAATTGAACTTGCTCAAAATATTGAATCAGAAAAATTTAAAAATATGGTGATTTGCCTAGAAGGAGACTTGGGAAGTGGAAAAACTGTATTTACAAAAGGTTTTGCACAAGCTCTAGAAATTACGGAAGATGTAACAAGTCCAACCTTTAATATTATAAAAGAATATACGACAGGCGAGATGCCCCTTTATCATATGGACGTATATCGCCTAGATGGAAAAGTAGAAGAACTTGGAATTGAAGAGTATTATACCAAAGGTGGAATCACGATCATTGAATGGGCTGATACCATTACAGAACATTTACCAGATAAACGTCTTGATATTAAAATTAAAGTTATAGACGAAGAAAAAAGAGTGTTTATAATGGAACCACACGGTAAAAAATATGAAGATCTATGTGAGGCTGTGCTATGAGAAGTTTGTATATAGACACATCCTCAAGTTTTTTATATGCTGGGATAATAGAAAATAATGAATTACTAGCAGAATGTAAAAAACGATTTGATCAAGATCTATCAAAAGAAGCACTGCCAGAAATTATAAAACTATTTGAGAGTACAAAAATAGACCCAAAAGCAATTGATAAAATTATTGTTGTAAACGGACCAGGCTCTTTTACGGGTATTCGTATTGGTGTTACAATTGCCAAGGTCTATGCCTGGAGCCTAAAAATTCCAATTACAACAATCACCTCACTAGAAGCAATGGCACTATCATCAAAAACAAAAAAAATTCGTGTGCCAATGATGGATGCAAGACGGGGCTACGTTTTTGCAGGAGCTTATGATAAAAATATGAATGAAATAATAAAAGGTACCCATATCAAACTAGAAAATCTTTTTGAAAAGTTAGAAACAAAAGAGGAATATTTCATCATTACTAATGATGAAATAGAAGGGATCACAGAAAAAGAATCATATTCTCCAGATATTTTAAAAATCGTAGACTATGCTAAAGATAGAGTTGCAATTAATCCACATACTGTAAATCCTGATTACCTAAAACTAACGGAAGCAGAAGAGAAGAAAAACTAAAATGTTTAAAAAGATAACAAAAGAAAATATAAAAGATTTACCAGAAGGCTTCTTAAAGCTGAAAGAAGTAGAAAAAGAATTAGAAAACAATCCCTTTGGCTGCTATCTTCTATATGTGGAAAATACCACCTTAGGCTACATTTATTATAGTGAAATCTATGATCGTGTGGAAATTAATAATTTCGAAGTAGAAGATATCCACAGAAATTGTGGAATAGGCAATCATCTTTTAAAAAAATTCACAGAAATTGTGGATAAAAGTATTACCCTAGAAGTAAGAGAAGACAATAGAAATGCAATGCATCTATATAAAAAATATGGTTTTAAAGAAGTGGCAAAAAGAGAAAAGTATTATCAGGATCTAGATGGGATCTTAATGGAAAAGAGTGATTAAAATGAAAGATATATATATATTGGGAATTGAAAGCAGTTGTGACGAAACAAGTGTTTCTATTATCAAAAATGGCAGCGAAGATATTGCAACGGTAATTTCTTCACAAATTGATATTCATAAAGAGTATGGTGGTGTTGTACCCGAAATTGCTTCCCGTCACCATGTAAAAAATGTTACATTTGTACTAGAGGAATGTCTAGAAAAAGCACAAATGACAATAGAGGAAGTAGATGCGATTGCTATTACTTATGGACCTGGATTAATAGGTTCTCTATTAATAGGATTAGAAACTGCGAAAACTTTGGCTTATCTTTATCATAAACCACTAATACCAGTTCATCATATTGCAGGTCATATTTATGCAAACAGTTTAGTGAAACCACTAGAGTTTCCTCTTCTTGCCCTTGTTGTTAGTGGAGGACACACGGAGTTAATCGAAATGAAAGATCATTTTGACTTTCAAAAACTAGGAGGGACACTAGATGATGCAATAGGGGAATGCTATGACAAAGTAGCAAGAGTAATGGAATTAGAGTACCCAGGAGGTCCCAAAATTGATAAGCTCTCTAAAGAGGGAAAAGACACTTATCATCTACCAATTCCATTAAAAGATGATAGTTATAACTTCTCATTTAGCGGTCTAAAAAGTGCAGTGATTAATCTTTCTCACAATGAAGCACAGCGTGGAAACACTTTGCGAAAAGCAGATCTTGCAACGTCATTTCAGAAAGTTGCAGTGGAAAGTGTTACTTCTAAGACAAGAAAAGCACTTCTTGATAAAAATATAAAACACCTAATTGTCGCAGGCGGAGTTGCAGCAAATAGTATTCTGCGGGAACAAATTATAAAAATGGCAGAAGAAATAGGAGTAGATGTATCTGTCCCCCCTTTAAAATATTGTACAGATAATGCAGCAATGATAGCATCCGCTGGCTATTATGCGTATAAACTAGGAAAACGAGCAAATTTCTCATTAAATAGCCTGTCCAGTGATCCTCTAAAATAAAATCATATTTTCTAGTTAAATACAATTTTTGACGAATTTTGTAAAAAGGTATTCCACCTTTCTTTTTTTATGATATAATAAACATAATAGAGAGATTATAGTAGAAGCAAGAAGACGAAGCAAAAGAAAGTATTCTCACTGAAATATATATAAAAGGAGTTGGAAAAATGTTAAAGTCAAATGTTGGATACAGTATGGAAGAAGATAGTTTTTCATCAGGTGCAACAACAGCGAAAAATGCAAAGAAAGGTCTAAAACCTAAAATAGGATTTCTTTATACTTCAGTACTTTCAAATGTAAAAGAAGTAGTAAGAGGAGTAAAGAGTGTAACAGAAGCACCAATTATTGGTTGTACTTCAAGTGGAGCAATTATTGTTCCAGAAGGAATCGTGGCATCACCTAATGGATTTAGCGGAATGCTTATGATGGATGATGCGAAAATGGAAGTGGGAGTTGCATGCCACGAAGGAGGAAGAAACGCAAGAAATATTGGTAGAAAAGTAGCAATCGAAGCTGTAAAAAATGCAGGAAGCACGAGAGCACCTTCATACTTTTATATGGTAGCAAGCCCAAAAGAAGAGGAAGAATATCTACTTGGAATTCAAGATGTAATTGGCGATGTTCCTTGCTTTGGAGGAAGTGCTGCCGATGACACTGTAGAAGGAAAATGGAAAATTATTTGTAACGATAAAGTATTTTCAAATGGAGTTGCTGTAGCATTTTTCTATACAGATAAAGATATTGAAACCATTTATACAGGAGCATATCGCGAAACAAAAAAATGTGGAATTATTACAAAGGTAGAGAATAATCGTACATTATGTTCAATTGATGGTGAAAAGGCTCTTGTAAAATATGGAGAATGGATTAGAAAAGATCCAAAAGAATTACGTGGTACCAATCTTTTAGTTGCCTCTATTAAAAAACCATTAGGAGTAAAAGACCCACTAGGAAATTTAATAGCAGTACGTCATCCAATGGTTGGAAACTCTGACAATACAATGAACCTTGGAAATCATTTAGCAGAAAAAACAGCAGTAATTCAATTAGAAGCAACTACAGATGAGTTGATTGATTCAACTGGTGATACAATGAAAGTATTAAAGAAGAAAATTAGCACAGATCCAGGAGCCTATATTTTAGTACATTGTGGTGGAAGAAAACTTGGAATTGGAAAACGCTTACCAGAAGTTCATAAGCAGTTATTAAAAGAAGCGAAAGGAGTGCCATTTATTACAGTATTCACATTTGGTGAATATGGTTATTTTGAACATAGTGCAAATACTTGTGGAGGACTTATGTTATCCTTTACAGCATTTGGAAGAGAATAAGAGGAGGGAATATGAAAAATATTATTGGTAGTGAAAGATTAGATGCTAGTGATGAAAAAGTAATAGAAGTAATAAACCCAGCAACCAACGAAGTAATTGATACAGTACCAAACGCGACAGAAGAAGATGTTGCACGAGTAGTAGAAATAGCAGAAAGCTCTCAAAAAGCTTGGGCTAAGATGCCTCTTTACGAACGTGGGAAAATACTTGAAAAATTCGTAGAATTAGTAGAAAAAAATAGTGAAGAACTGGCTCTTCTTTTATGTAGAGAAACAGGAAAGCCAATCACAGAAGCAAGAGCGGAAATAGCAAATACAAAAACTTTTGTTTATGGCTATGTAGAAAAAGCAAAACACTTATATGGTAT
Organism: uncultured Bacilli bacterium; assembly: GCA_910583685.1. Taxonomy (GTDB): domain Bacteria; phylum Bacillota_I; class Bacilli_A; order RF39; family UBA660; genus MGBC119817. The sequence continues at coordinate 7,512 of CAJTXY010000030.1, read as the reverse complement.
AACGATACCAGCAGGTTCAGAAGCAGGGCAAGAAAAAACAATGCAAATGACAATAAGACAACCATTAGGAGTAGTGGCATGTATTATTCCATTTAATTTTCCTTGCGATTTATTTGGACAAAAAGTGCCATCTGCCTTGATTATGGGAAATAGTGTGATTGTAAAACCAGCATCAGCTAATCCTCTAACACTTCATCGTTATTGTGAATTACTATTAGAAGCAGGAGTACCAGCAGGTGTTATCAATTGCATTTCAGGAGATGGAAGTGTAGTAGGTCACGCTTTGGCAGCTCATAAGGACGTACATTTAATAAGTGTAACAGGTTCTACCGCAGTCGGAATGGAAACAATGAAAACAGCAAGTGATAACTTATCACATGTAATGCTAGAATTAGGCGGAAATGATGCATTTATTGTAGATAAAGATGCAGACCTAGATTTAGCAATTGAGGAGCTAGTATGGGGAAGACTATATAATACGGGGCAAGTATGCTGTGCTAGTAAGCGTTTCTTAGTACATAATGAAGTAAAAGAAGAATTTACAAAAAAAGTGATCGATAAACTTAATACTTTAAAAGTTGGAATGCCAGAAGAAGAAGATACACAAGTTGGATGTTTAATTACAGAAAAAGCAGCAATTGAAGTAGAGGATCAAGTCAGAAAAACATTAGAAGAAGGAGCCCGCCTTGCATATGGTGGTCGTCGTAATGGAGCCTTCTTCGAACCAACCGTTTTAACAGAAGTAACAAAAGATATGGATGTAATGAAAGATATGGAAATCTTTGGACCAGTAATTCCAATCTGTGGAGTAGATAGTATAGAAGAAGCAATTACAATTGCCAATCAGTCTAACTTTGGACTATGTGGAAATATTATTACAAATAATATGAAAACGGCATTCAAAGTAGCAACAGAACTGGAAGTAGGTGGTGCTGTAATTAATGGGGCAAGCTTCTATCGTTCTGCAGAAATGCCATTTGGCGGATGGAAACATTCAGGAATTGGTAATGAGGGAATTGCAACTACATTAGAAGAAATGTCTAAAATAAAAACAATCGTTTTAAAAAATATATTAGAAGATTAAACTAAAAAGAATATGAAAGAAAACGAATGAAACATTAGCGTAATCTTTAAACAATTTAGAATTAATATAAAGAAAATAAAAACGGGCGAAGTATAGTACTATATCTTTGCTAGTTTTTTTCATTTTTCGAGAATTTTCATTGCTAAATAAACTAAATTACTGTATATTTAATATAGTAGAGGATAGAGTTGAGACACAAAGTAGGAAGTAGTATAAATAATGTTCAATTTCTTTACGGCAAAATGAAAACAAAAATTAAAATGGAGGTAAAATAATGAAAAAGAAAAGAAGAAAAAAGCGATTAACAATAAGACAGAAGAAAATGCTCCTAGGATTTGTTGTAGCAATCGTTTTAGCTGGCGTTATCTATCAGTTTTCATCATCTCGCGCACAACTATTAGAAAATGATGTACGAGTAGCTGAAAACAGTGATCTAACGTACTATTTAGATGTACTATATGATGGAAAAGATGCAGAACCTACAACATCAAGTGAAACTGCTAGTATAAAGGTTTATAGTGATTACATCTACGTAGAAGACAAATTACCAGAAGGACTAATTTTTAAGGAATTCATAAACACAGAAGATGGAACGATTGGTGCAACCAGTCAAAAAGAACAAGGAAGAAGTTGTCCTGGTTATGTAGTAGGCGGTTATGATGGACTAAGTTATAATGCGGAAACAGGCCTTGTTTCTTTCAAGATCAAAAATCTACAAGCTGGTTGTAAAGTAACCGTAGGAATTACGACTACTACACCAAGTTTGAATGGTAAAGAAAGAATGGATTTCTACAATACTGCCTATGCCCGTGAAAATACTTTCTCAGCAAAATCAAATACTGTCCATGTATTTATGGGAAAAGAGCAAGCAACACTATATAATGTTTCCTATGAATATACGGGGGATGTTCCAGAAAATGCACCAGAGCCACCTACTACAGCAAGTTATGCAAATGGAGCTAATGTTGGAGTTAGTGGTAATATCAATCTAGCAGGCTATACTTTCTCTGGATGGACAACAGAAGATGCGGAAGTAACAGATAATACATTTGTTATGCCAGAAAAAGAAGTAGTATTTAGAGGAAGCTTCGAAAAGAAGCCAACTTATGCCGTTTCTTACTCTATAACAGGTGAAAAACCAGAAGGTTATATGCCACCAAAAACCAAGGAGTATGGAGAAGGAGATGACGTCATTGTAGATTCCTTAAAACCAGGAGATGAGGTAGATGGTTATCGCTTCTTAGGTTGGGAAACAACGGACGTAACTTTAGATGAGGCAAAAGAAGGAGAAAATGTAATCTTCAAAATGCCAGCAACGGCAGTAGAACTTACAGGAAAGTTTGAACTGATAAAATATAAAGTAACTTACAAATTCCAGGGTACAGTAATTCCACCAAATGCAGAAAGTCTATTACCCGTAGAAAAAGAATATGTACCAGGTGCTACAGTAAAAAGAGAAGAAGAACCAACTAGCACTGGCTATCGTTTCCTAGGATGGTACAAAAATGAAACATTTGAGATGCCAAATGAGGATGTCATAATTTATGGTGAGTGGATGCAAGAGCTAGGTTATTTTGCTCCAACCATTGAAAAAGAAATTATTGATAAAAAATTATCTTATGCAGCAGGTGAAAAAGTAAGTTTTCAAATAACGATCACTAATACAGCCAGCTTTGCTCTTCAAGATATTATGATAGAAGAACATACAAAAGGTAGCGTTTTCCTAGAAAATGAAAACTATGAAATTTTAAATGACCGTTTTGTAAAAATACCAACACTTGCCGCAAATAGCAGCATCATTCTTTATGCAGAATATGTAGCTGGCGATGAAATAAGTAAAAAAGTAATCAATGAAGCAGAATTAACAGGGGCTCTAGCCGAAAATAATTATTTATTAGATCCTACAAAAGAATATAAGGCAACTGCAGAATTCAATATTGCAAACATTAGTCTTCAGATTAATAAAGTAGGCGAAGAAAACGAACAATTAGAAGGGGCAGAATTCACTTTATATGAAGATGAAGGCCTAACGAAAAAGGTTGCGACTGGTTTATCATTTGCAAAACTTGCTCCTAATCACACTTATTACTTAAAAGAGACAAAAACAAAAGTAGGTTATGTATTACTAAAAGATACATTAGAAGTAGTAATAGCGGAAGATGGAACAGTGGCAATAGAAGGCTATGATGTCGAAAATACAAATGGACTAGCAACAGTAACAATTGCAAACAAAAAAATTAGTATCTTACCAAATACAGGAGGATTAGGAGTTGTGCCATATATATTAATTGGACTTGTAATCGTATTTGGTGGTGCTTTAGGAGTTATGTACTATTTAGGAAGAAAGAGAGGAAAAAAATAATGAAAAATAAAATTTTAAAAGTACTCTTACTTGCTCTTCTATTATTACCAATAAAAAACGTAGAGGCACTGGATACTTTAAAAATGGGAAGTATCGATGTCACTTATCAATATGATGAAAAATTATTTGCTAATTCTAATATTTCTTTATATAAAATTGCTAATCTTAATGAAGATGGCGTATTAACATACGAAGAAGCATTTAAAGGAAACCAAGAATTAAATGGCTTAACTACATCTGAGTGGAGCAAATTAGCGGAAGATTTAAGTGAATTTGCTGAAGAAAACCAAATCAATTATTATAAACAAGAGTTGACCAATCAGGAAGGAAAAGTGAGTTTTCAAAACCTTCCTGTAGGCCTATACTTAATAAAAGTAGAAGAAGTAGAAAGAAACGGTTATAAATATAGTTCATTACCAGTATTAATTTCACTTCCTAACTTTGATGAAGTAATAAATGATTACCTATATGAGATGAATATTATTACAAAAACAGAAGAGAAAAAAATAGAACCAGTAACACCACCAATAGACGATAATAAGCCAAATACAGGTAATACAGGAAGTAATATCAGAGTTCCATATACTTTTGATGCCATTATGATCTATGCTATTATTGCAGTAGCATCCCTTACTGCGATTATCGTATTAGTGTATTTTATTAGTAGAAGTAAGAAAGGAAAAGAAGAGAATGAAGAAGAAAATCAGCAGTAGTTTACTTATAGCAGGGATATTTTTATTAGCACTAATAGGTTTTGTTCATAACGTAAATGCAACAGATCCATTAGCACCACTAACAGAACAAGCAACACTGACAATAACAGGAATTGATACTGGTGATATACTAAGTGCTTATAAAGTACTAAATGCATATAGAAACGATGAAACTAATGAAATAAGTTATGATTTTACAGATAGCTTTAAAGCATTTCTACAACAATCACCAACTTATAGTAACCTAACAATAGATGAATATTACAAATTAACAAGTGGAGATATCACAAGTGGTTCCACGAAAACAACCTCAACGCTTGATACATTAGCAAGTGCCTATGCATCATATGTAAGAAGAAATAACATAACAGGAATGGATATGACAACAGAAAACCAAACAGCAACAATTCAGGCAGAGGTAGGAACTTACTTAGTCTTACCAAAAACAACAAAAAGAGTATATGCAGTAATGGTTGGAAATCTAGATTATAAAGAGCAAGATGGTAGTTGGGTAAAAAATAATGCAACAATTACAGCAAAAGTAAGTGATGCATCTATTACAAAAAAAGTAGGAACCCAGACAGAAAGCTCAGCAGTAGTAGGAAAGGAAATTACTTACTCTATTAAAGGTACAGTACCTGCCTATCCTACAAACGCTACCAACAAAACTTATATTATAAAAGATACGCTATCAAATGGACTTACACATAGTGGTATTGAAAATGTAGTAATAAAAGATGGAGAAATTACTCTTACCACAAATGCCGATGGACAAGTAGTAAATGATCAAGGAAACCAAGTAGCAACAATTAATCTTACTGGGCAAGTAATGACAATTACTTTTGATGTTACTTATATCACAGCAACTATGGTAACAGTAGATTATAAGGCAGCCTTAAATGAAAATGCAGTACTTGGATCAACTGGAAATGGTAATGATGCCGTTTTAACTTATGCAACAGATCCATATGCAGAAGGAACTTATACAACAGACTCGGATCCAACTACCGCAACAGTCTATACCTATGGCCTAAAAGTATTAAAGTATCAAGAGGGAGATACTACAAAAAAAGGTTTAGCTGGAGCAGAATTTGAGCTTTATGAAGATAGTGGATTAACAAAGAAAATAACAACCTTAACAACAGATGAGGCTGGATATGCAACTTATAAAGCTTTAGGAGAAGGCACATACTATTTAAAAGAAACAAAAGCACCAGCAGGGTATACATTGATAAAAAATGCAGTAGAAATAGAAATTAATAAAGATAATGTAGAAACAACTGGGACAGACGAAGGATATCAAATAGTAGAGCTTACAAATAAAAAAGCAGGAATTCTACCATTCACAGGTGGAATAGGTACCATTATTTATACAGTAGTAGGATTAACAATTGTAGGATTTGCAGCAACAGGAATTGTAACTTATCGTAAAAAAGTAAGAAAAATAACAATCTAAAAATAGAAAGAGGGGACAAATATGAAAAATAGGCTGAAAAAATATTTTCCTATTGTATTATTTGTCCTTTTATTAATATTAGGATTTACTATTATCTGTTACCCACTAATTTCTAATAGAATAGCGACCCACAGACAAAAAGAGGTAATTGCAAAGTACAAAAAAGTGGCAATCAATAAAGAAAAGAGCATAACATCATTAATTGAAGAGGCGAAAACTTATAATGAGAAATTAACAAGCTCAACAATTACAGATGTATTTACATTCCCTCCTGAGGAATCATCAAAAGAATATTTATCTATTTTAAATACAGGTAAAGATGGAGTAATGGGCTATATTTCCATTCCCAAAATTGACGAGGAGATTCCAATTTATCACGGAACAAGTACCAAAACCCTTCAAAAGGGAGTAGGTCACCTAGAGGGAAGCTCTTTTCCAGTAGGGGGAAAAGATACACACGCTGTTTTATCTGCACATAGAGGTCTGCCCTCAGCGAAGCTTTTTACTGATCTAGACCAGCTGAAAAAAGGCGATGAATTCTACATTCATATATTAGATGAAACTCTAGCTTATCAAGTGGATGAAGTTTCAATTATAGAACCATCTGAAACAGAAAAACTAACTTTACAAGAAGGGTATGACTATATTACCTTAGTAACATGTCACCCATATGCAATTAATACACATAGACTTTTAGTACGTGGAGTAAGAGTTCCCTATCACGAAGAAAATGTGAAAAAGTTAAGTGTAGCCGTAAGAAGTGGTCTATCAGACATTGTATGTGATATTGGTCTACTTCTAGCATTAGCGATTATTATTAGTGTAATTATTGTAAGTATTAAACTAAATTTTGAATCTAACAATAGACAAGAAAAAGAAGTAGAAGTAATATAGATTTAAGAAATACTTAAATCTTTTCTTTTGAAGGAGAATATTATGAAAAGAAAAAAACAAAGCATATTACTTGGAATATTAGTGATATTTATAATTATTTTAATATATTCATCTGTAAAAATTATTTTATGGTATCAAGACAATCAAAGGACAAATAAGGTAATAGAGCAGTTGAACAAAACAACTAAAAAAATAGAAAAAGAGGAAGATGATACCACAGAATATTTTTGTAATAATGTATGTCTTGCCCATAAATTTTTAGAAGTAGATATAAAGAGTTTAAAAGAAAAAAATGATGAAGTGATAGGATGGTTGAAAGTAGAGAACACTAATATTGATTATCCAGTAGTAAAACATAAAAATAATAGCTATTACTTAAATCACTCTTTTGATAAGACCTATAATGAGGCAGGATGGGTTTTCGCAGATTATAGAAATAATATAAATGAGCTAGATCAAAATACTATTATTTATGCCCATGGAAGAGTAGATGGCACAATGTTTGGAAGTCTAAAAAATCTACTAGACAAAAATTACTTAGAGGAGAACAAAAACATAGTAGTAAAATTTTCCACAGAAAATTATAATTACTTATTGGAAGGCTTCAGTATTTATCACATAGAAACTACAGAAGATTATACTTATACGACATTTAGTGATGAAGACTTTGATAAGTTTCTTGAAAAGGTAGTAAGCCGTAGTGCTTATCCCTTAGATGTTCCTGTAAATAATAGGGATAAAATCATTACACTATCGACTTGTTACAATAATACAGAAAAGGTAGTATTACATGCAAGACTAATAAAAAAACAAAAAAGAAAATAGAACGAAAAAATATAAAAACTAGAAAATTTGAAAATTGCTAAGAGGGGGCATAATGAATACTAAAAAATGGTGGAGGGAAAATACCTTTTTAGTATTTTTTTTGTTTGGAAATAAAGAAAAATCGGGTTTGCGGTCTTATTAGTTTTATAGTAAAGTGTGAGCGTAAGGGAGGGAGAAA
>CAJTXY010000029.1 GCA_910583685.1 uncultured Bacilli bacterium | reverse complement strand
TTTATTAATAGAATAGATAAGTATTACAATAGTCATAAAGTATTCACCTTTATGAGTTATACTTATTTAAAATAATATGAAAGTATTGTAGAAGGTTCTGATTATCTTCTACTTTTTTATAAAAATTAAAAAAATGCAAGTTTTAAGACCTGCATTTTTAAAAATTTTCTTATTTATTCTCTACTGGATAAACAGATGCACATTTTTTATCTCTGCCAAGACGTTCATATTTTACAATACCATCTATTGTCGCAAAAAGTGTATCATCTTTACCACGTCTTACATTTGTTCCTGGGAAAATTCTCGTTCCCCTTTGACGATATATAATAGATCCAGCAGTTATAAATTCACCGTCACTTGCTTTTGCTCCAAGTCTACGTCCAGCAGAATCTCTACCGTTTGCAGTAGAACCTTGACCTTTGTGGTGAGCAAAAAGTTGTATATTTAATTTCAATAACTCCATAGATTTTCCTCCTTACTTTACCTCTATATTATCTGGATAATTTACTTCAAGTTCTTTTAATAAACTTATCATATTACGAATTAAAACTTGTGTCGTTTTATCATCGCTTTTCACTGTAATATCCATTCCTTTTGTACTGACAATATAACTTAGACTACCCTTGTCTAAAGATAAAATTCCATTAATTGTAGTAATTACAATGCTGCTTGCAGCACTACATACAATATCTTTTCCATAATTATCATACATAGCATGGCCTAATACTTTTACTTTTTTAAAGTTTTGACCATTTTTTTCAATTTTTACTTGAATCATAATAATTACCCATTAATTTTAGTAATTTTAACTTTTGTATATGGTTGTCTATGCCCTTGTGTTTTACGATTAGATCTAGATTTATTCTTGTATTTATATATTCTAATCTTTCTTTGTTTACCGTTTTTTACTACTTCACCGGTAACTGTTACACCTTCAAGGTAAGGACTACCTATTTTGCTATCAAGCATTAAAACCTGATCAAATGAAACAATATCTCCAGCTTCAGCGTTTAATTTTTCTACAAAAATTTCACTGCCCTCTGTTACATAGTATTGTTTCCCACCAACTTTAACTACGGCGTTCATACTTTAACCTCCTTTGTATTATTTTGAAGACTCGCTCTTAAGGTACATAGACTTTATGTTTTTTCACCTTTTCAATGCGGTTTGAGCATGAAGCGTCAAACAATTAGATTCTATCATATTTTGATATTTTAGTCAAATATTATCTGCTTTTTCTCTTTTAGCTTATGTTAAATAGCTGTTAATTATTAACAAAACCTCTTGTTTTTATACTTCTTGAATTACAGTAATAATCATCGGTTTAGATTCTGTTTTCTGATAGAAAAATTTTCCTAATTTTTCACGCACTCCATTTTTTATTTGAGAATAGTCTACTCGTTTGCTATTAGGTTCTATACTTCCTTCGATAACTTCTTCTGCTAATGTTTTTGTCTCTTCTAATAATTCTTGATTATCCTTTGCATAAATAAACCCTCTTGTTAGAATCTCAGGCCCACCTACAATTTGTTTTGATTTTTTATCCAATGTACAACAAACGATGACAATTCCATTTTCCCCTAACATTTCACGATCTTTTAATACCAAACTGCCTATATCACCTTGACTTTTTCCGTCAATTAAAATTTCATCTACTTCTATTTTATCAAAACATTTCTCATTCATTTTTCCACGAACAAATTCAACAATATCGCCATTTTGTTTTAATATAATGTTCTTAGGACTCATTCCAATATCTTCTGCTACTTTGGCATTTGCATATTGTAGGCGATATTCCCCTTTTACTGGAAAGTAGTATTTTGGGTTCATTAGATTTAGCATCAGCATTAAGTCCTCGCGGGATGCGTGATGTAAAAGATGCTTTTTGCTTGATAAGCAGATGGCCTCACAACCTGCCATTGCAATATCATCCATAATAACGGCTAATCGCTTTTCTATTCCCTCATAAGCAGGTTCTGTAATAAAGATTGTGTCGGTCTCTTTCAAAGTAATATATTTATCATAACCTTTTATAATTCTTTCTAGGTTATTAAATGGCTTTTCTTTTTCATCTGATATAAATACCACAACATTCTTATCATTTAAATTTGATAAGTCCCCGATTATTTTAGGATTTACTTGTAGGTATTTATTTTCAATTGCTTTATTTATAACGTCCTGTAATTTTTTACCCATAATCACTATTTTACGGTGAGTCTTACTTACTTCATCAAAAATTTCCTGAATTCTATAGAAGTGAGCAGGAAAAATGGTAGCGATAATTCTGTTTTCGTTTTTGCTTAAAACTTCTTTAATAAAATCATTAATTCTATTATGTGGTGATGTATGCCCCTCGCGTTCTGCATACATTGACTCTGCCATTAAACATAATACCCCTTGTTTTCCAACATAGGCAAGCTTTCCAATATCTGTTTTATAAAGACCTGCCATTGTAGCATCAAAAACAAAATCTCCTGTATAAACAATGGCACCATCCTCTGTATATAACACGTAGCAGACAGCATCTGGTATTGAATGTGTTACAGAAATTGGAAATAGACTATTTTTTCCAAACTCCAGCTTATGATGTGGCCTTAATTCCCTTAATTTTGCACTTTTTTTTACTTTTTCATCTAAATCTTGCCTTAATATATCTAATGTTAATTTTGTTCCATATACATTTATTTCTGGTAGCTTTTCTAAAATGTCTGGTACTGCACCAATGTGACTTTCGTGTCCATGCGTTAAAAAAATACCCTTTATTCTTTTTCTATTTTTTATTAAATAATCAAAGTTTGGAATAATATAATCAATTCCTAAACTACGATCATTATCATACTTTAATCCTGCATCAAAAACAAAAATATCTTTATCTACATCTACTACATATAAGTTTTTTCCATTTTCGTTTAAACCGCCAAGACTAAAAATTTTAATTTTACTCATATTTTCATCCTTTCTTTTTTATTTTTAAAGTGCTGTTAAAAGACTTTCCTATTATAGCATAAGTTTTTTTCTTATTCAATTGGAATTTTTGCAAGTTTTGATAATGCACTTTTGGCTGCTTCTTGTTCTGCTTCTTTTTTGCTACCACCAAGACCTGTCCCTAATTTTATTCCATCAATTTCTAACTCTACTGTAAATTCTTTGTTATGAGCAGGTCCTTCTTCTTTTATTAAATTGTAACTTAGAAATTTTTGCTCTGTTTGAACATATTCCTGAATTGCAGACTTATAATCCATAAAGAACATTTTTGTTGGATCTTTGATATATGGCACAATAATGGAAAGTACCACCCTTCGTGCTGTTGCATAGCCTAAATCAATATAAATGGCCCCTACTAATGCTTCAAAAATATCAGCAACAATTGCCTTTTTGTATTTACCACCATATTTCTCTTCACCATGACCTACTTTGATATACGCATTCAATCCTAAATCCGTAGAATACTCATATAATGCATTCTCGCATACATAACTAGAACGCACTTTTGTCATTTCTCCTTCTGTTTCATTCTCATTTTGAAATAAGTAATCTGCTATCACTAAATCTAAAACGGCATCTCCCAAAAACTCTAATCTTTCGTAATCCTTTTTCTTTTTATGCTCATTAGCATAAGAGGAATGGGAGAAGGCATTTTCATATAATACTTCATTTTTAGGCTTTATTTTTAATTTTTTAAAAAGTTCTTGCATCTTTTTCACCTCTTTACTTTTTTCTATTATATCATGAAGTGGAGAAATTGTACCTTTTTATGTCAACTCTTTTGCTTAGTCATTGCTAAATATGCCTCTTTATAGTAAAATAATAATACGGTGATTATATGAAAAAAATATTAATTGCACTAATTCACCTTTATCAGAAAATACCAGGTGATTGGCATTTACGATGCCGTTATGTCCCTAGCTGTTCTCAATATATGATTGATGCCATTTATGAATTCGGTTCTTTCAAGGGATTTTTTTTGGGAATGAGACGTATTTTAAGGTGTAACCCTTGGGGAAGTAGCGGTTATGATCCAGTCCCTGTCAATAAGAAAGGAAGAGACAAATGAAATTAAAGAAAATAGGTTTAATGGTTATTAGTTTGGGGTTTATTATGCTTAGTACTGGTTGTAGGCAAGACGATATGGAAGATATTCACATTGTGGTTACTAACTACCCTAATGAATATGTCATATCTGAGCTTTATGGTGAACATTCTCATATTGAATCTATCTACCCTGACGGTGTCGATATTAATACTTATCGTGTTACTAGCAAGCAAAAGAAAAATGTTAGTTCTAAAGATTTATTTATTTATAATGGACTTATTGAGAAAGAACGCGACTTGGCGGTAGAACTTCTTGACTTGAATAGTAATTTAAAGATTATCGATACTGCTTATGTTTTGGAGACTGACTACTCTCCTGAAGAATTATGGTTAAATCCATCCTCTCTTTTGATGATGACACAAAACGTTCGCTTAGGTTTAAAAGAATATGTTACTAGTACTTATTTAAAGAAAGATATTGATAAAAAATATAACAAACTAAAAATTGCTTTTTCGGAATTAGATGCGGATTATCGAGTAACTGTTGAAAATACAAAAAATAAAGTAATTATTGCTAATAACAGTTCTTTAAAATATCTAGAAAAGTTTGGACTTGATGTGATTTGCCTTGATAATGATGCTAGTGAAAAAACAATTGCTGATGTCAAAGCGATGATCGATAGTAATGCCATTAGTTATATATATATGTTTGAAGATGATAAACTTAGCGATGTTAGTAAAGAGATTATGAAATACTCTCCTGATATTAAAACATTAAAACTACATAGGGTTATTAATTTATCTGACCAAGAACGTGATGAAGGACTTGATTATTTATCTCTTATGAATGAAAATTTAGAATTATTAAAACAAGAGTTATACCAATGATGATATAACTCTTTTCTTATCTATTCATCTATACTTTTCTTAAAGTTTTCAATTAAATTACTTAGGTAAGCACAGCCCATAAAACAAATAACATTTCCTTTTTCATTTTTTAAGTCTTGCATATCATTATCACTTGTCAATAACTTTGTATTTTCTGCTTTTTCTACTAATCTTTGTGAAGTGACTCCTGGGTAGTCTTCTGGTTTTTCTCGATTACATTCTATTTCTGTAATATATGCTTGATCTGCAGCGTTTAAGGCCTCTATAAACCCTTGTTCGAAATCTCTTGTTCTAGAATATGTGTTAGGTTTAAATACTACTACCACTTTTTTACTTGGATACTTTTGACGGACTGCTTCTAATGTTTTCTTGATTTCTGTAGGATGATGGGCATAGTCATCGATAATAACTGTGTTTCCTACTTGCTGTTCTGCAAATCGGTGTTCTTCATTTTTAAATGTCATTAGTAATGATTTTATTTTTTCTATATCGACACCTAGACTATGACACATAAAAATTGCTGCTGCTGCATTAAAAACCATATGAATTCCAAAAAGTGGAACACTAAAGTGTCCTAGCATCTCATTTTCAACAAAAATATCGAATTCATTTCCCGTTTCCGCTAAGGTAATATTTTTAATTACTATATCATTTTCGTCTTTTAATCCATAATAGAAGATTTTGGTATTCGTTTTTAGCTTTCTGACATTTTCATCATCACCACAGGCAACTACAAACTTTTCTGTTTGGCTTGCAAACTGCGAATATGAGTTTACAATATCTTCTAAATCTTTGTAGCATTCCATATGCTCTTTTTCGATATTTGTAATTACTGCATATTGAGGGTGATAATCAAGAAAATGCTTATTGAATTCATCTGATTCAATTACAAAATACTTATTTTCCTTCTTGACAGAACCAGATCCTGAACCAATAAAATAATTACACCCTAGTGTATTTTCTAGAATATGGCGAATCATAGAAGAAGTGGTAGTTTTTCCATGGGTTCCAGCCACAGAAATGCTTGTAAAAAGAGCAATAATTTCTCCTACTAGTTCACTATATTTTTTTATTGTCAGCCCTTTTTCCTTTGCTCTTTTTAATTCTGGGTGATCAGGGCTAATTGCCATAGAATGCGTTACAATCATATCTTCTTCTAATTCGTGATTTTGGTCACAATAAACTGTGATGTTTCTCTTATCTAAGCCTACTTGTGTAAATTTATAGTCTCTTACATCATCATAACCGCTTACTTTATTTCCTAAATCAGAAAGTATTTGTGCTAGTGTAGACATTCCTGCACCTTTAATTCCAATACAATAATATTTCATTTTTTCACCTTTTCTTTCTTATTGAATACATTATAGCCTATGTGGTAAATATTTGCAAATATACATTTTGGCGTATAGAAAAAGAGCATCTTAGTTTTGCTCTTTGTTCTCAAAACGTGCATTTCTTTCTGCTTTCTTTTTATCACGGCATTCTTTACATCTTTTTGGTTCATTTTCTAAACCTTTTTCTTTGTAAAACTCTTGTTCTCCTGCAGTAAATGTAAATTCTTTCCCGCAGTCAATGCAAGCTAATGTCTTATCTTGAAATTCCATTTTCTCCCTCCTCACATAAAACTTGGACTTACTCGCTTTAATAGATTTATACTTTTCCAATATTTATAATGAGAAAGAATAAAGACTATATAGAGATTCGTATGTTCCAATGGCATTTGCCATAAATTAACTATATCATAAATTAACTTATAATACAATTTATTTTACACTACTTTAGTTTATGCTAGTTTTTTCTTTTTGTGTCATACGCTCTAATTTAGAATAGATGCATCCACAATAATCTTGTCGATATAGGTTATATTCTTGAGATAGTTCGATGCTTCTCTTGTAGCCATTTTTCTTTTTGAAGTCACTGTAGAGATAAGTAGTTTTGCATTTTTCATCTAATCTTTTTCCTATTTCGTTTACATAATCACTATTTTTATAAGGACTTAAAGTCAGTGTTGTTGCAAAGTAGTCATACCTATGATCATCTGCTACCTTGGCAGTTTCTTCTAGCCGCAGTTGATAGCATAAATAGCACCTCTTCCCACGTTCTTTTTCTTTTTCAAGACCTTTGCTTATTTCAAAGAATTCATTTTTATTGTATCGCCCTTCTAAAATAGAAATTTCATATTTGGTTTTCAGCTTTTTAATAAAGTTTTTTAGTTCTAAAAGTCTTTTTTGGTATTCTTCTTCCTCTGTAATGTTGGGGTTGTAGAAAAAACAGGTAATTTGAAATATTTCTCCTAAACGTTCTAAAACAGAAGAAGAACAAGGGGCACAGCAAACATGGAGGAGTAGTGATGGTGGATTTTTAATTTTTTTTATTTGTTCTTCCATTTTTAAGTTATAATTCATACGCATCGCTCCTATAGCATTATTTTATCATATCAGGGCATATTTCTCAAGAAGTAGGCATAAGTAACAATAGGTGATTCTATGGCTTTTTTAATAACCACTTTAGCAGGTCTTTCTACTCTTCTTGGAATGATCCCTATTCTTTTTCATATTAAAAACAAGGAAAAACTTATCACTTTTTCGTTGGCTTTTTCTGCAGGGGTGATGATGACTGTTTCCCTTCTTGATTTAATTCCAGAATCCATCCATTATTTACAAATATCGAATAAAGTTTTTCCAAGTATTTTACTTTCTCTTATTTTTATTACTCTAGGAATTTTGTTTTCTAATTTTGTTGATAAGGAGCTAGAAGTGGAGAAAGCTTATGATAATAAACTTTTAAAAGTGGGACTTATTTCAATGCTTGCTATTATGATGCATAATATGCCTGAGGGAATTGCCACTTTTATTTCCTATGAGAAGAATTCGACACTTGGTATCACTCTTGCAATTTCTATTGCCCTACATAATATTCCAGAGGGAATCTCGATTGCAATTCCTATATTTTATGCAACAGGTAAAAAAAAGAAAGCATTTTTCTATACTTTCATCTCTGCTTTATCAGAACCCTTAGGGGCAATACTTGCTTATTTATTTTTAAGTAATTGGGTAACTCCTATGATTATGGGGCTGCTTCTCAGTCTTATTGCTGGTATTATGATCCATATCTCCTGTTATGAACTTCTACCAAATGCGAAGAGCTCACGAGACTCTAAAACTTTTATAATGGCATTATTTCTTGGTATTCTTGTTATGTTTACTTGCATTAAGATATTACATTAGTCTTTTACTTTATGATAGTTGGTTTTAAAATATCAAAAAGCGGTATATTTCGAAGTACTCCATAAATTATAAAAACTGTGATGAGAAAATACCAGATTCCAGGTTCTAAAGTATGAATTCTTGGCTTTTTTTTCTTTATGGTAGAATACGTATAATCAAGATAATATAACAAAAAGAGGGGAAGGCATATAAATATTAGTGGATTATAGCGAAAAGCCTGGTAAAATTCCCCTTTCAAAATACTAAGAAGCATCCTTGTTACTCCGCAGCCAGGGCAATATAAGCCAGTTATCTTTTTAATCGGGCAGAATAAATAGAAGTGAAAATAGTCTCCTAGTAATAGGTAACAGACCAATCCAACAACAATGATAATGATGAATATTATTTTTTTTCTCATAAAACGCTGTATAACAAAAAAGAATTTAAAAATTCTTTTATGCAGCTGCTTTCTTTGTGCCTTTATCTGCAATTGCATTTAAGTCACTTTGTACTAGACAGTATATTACAATTCCAAGACCAAAGATTTGTAAAATTACATATAACATTGCATTATCATCTGCTGGCATATCATTTTTTGCTTTTGCCTGCATCATCGCTTTTCCCATTAAATATGCCCAATAGAAACCATAAATACCACAAGTAATTAGGGTTAGTAAAAAGCATTTACCACCGGATAGGCGATCATCTCCACTTACAATACGGGCATCATCTGTAATACTTATGAACCAGAATATTCCATAGATACCGCAAGTAACAATGCTTAAGATAATACTTGTTACAATGTCTCTTTTGTTTATCATTTTAAATCCTCTCCCTTTCTTTTTTATTATAGCACAAACTATTATGCTTGACTATAAATTATTTACCTATATTTTCTACTCTATCTTTTTACATTAAAACTGTTATTTTTTTCTTGTTGTTTCAACGCATCATAATCTCCTTTTCGAGAATATATTTTATAATCGTGTGTTTTTCTCCATTGTTTTCTTTCTTCTACTGACATTATCAGTACTTCTTCTGCAATATCTAGATGTAAGATGCCATCTAAATGATCTATTTCGTGAGAGAGAACCGTTGCTGCAAATCCCTCAAATTTCTCTTGGTGTTTTTCTTTATTTATATCATAGTACTCCACTTCAATACTATATGGTCTTAAAACTCTTCCACAATAATCTAAGCAACTAGCACAAGCCTCCCAATATTCTGTTAACCCTTCTTGGTTTATGATTACTGGATTGATAATTATCTTTGCTTCGTTATATGACAAATCTTCTTCTGTAAGAGAGCCCATCTGTATTTTCCGTGTTTGTTCCAAACTTGTATTTTTTAAATATACCAATCTTTTTGGAATCCCCACTTGCACTGCGGCCATTGCCAGCACTTCATTTTGTTTACAATACTCTTCCAATTTTTCAACTTCCCTTATTAAGTCTTTATCGCTTTTAAGGTCAACAGGAGTAGAAATTTGTCTTAAAAATTTTTCATTATCTCGAATCGTCAGTGCTTGTAATTCACTATTTTCCATAGATGCTTTCTCCTTTCTAATTACTTTCGTTTTAAAATGCAGACACTTTCTATATGATAAGTGTTTGGAAACATATCAAAAAGCTTTATGCTCTTTAACTTATATTCCTTTTCTAAAAGTTTTAAGTCTCTAATTAGTGTTCTCTTATTGCAGGAGATATAAATGATTGTTGGTGCATTTATTCTCATCATCTCTTCTAGGGCTTTTTTATGGATACCAGCTCTAGGAGGATCTACAATAATAAGATCATATTTGTCTTTGATTGTTTTTATATATTTTGAAACGTCTCCACAAAGAAAGGTGGTATTAGAAGCTTGATTGATTTTTTTATTATAGTTTGCATCAGTAATTGCATCCCTTACTATTTCTATTCCTAGAACTTTTTTTACTAAGTCCGAAATATAAATACTAATTGTTCCAATTCCACAATATAAGTCTAAAACGTTTTCTGGTTTGTTTTTTTCTACTATTTCATATATATAATCATAAAGTTTTTTTGTTACTTCACCATTTACTTGAAAAAAAGATTGTGGAGAAATTCGATACTGTTTGGATCCAATTGATGAGATTATTGTCCGGTTTGTCTCCCCTATTAATATATCATCATTCTCATTACTTACTCTTAGCATTATATCTTTTTGTTTGGGTAATGTTTTAATTATTTGATTGAGACGATCATCTACAAGCAAACATCTCTCAATCGGAACTAATATGTGGCTTTTTTCTTTATAAAGTCCTAAATTTTCTCCATCACTGTGAAGCGTGATCTTATTTCTATAATGATAAGGAGTGCCACCTATGATTCCTAAATATTTGAAATCTATCATTGCATTTTTCTCTAATTCTTCTAGAATGCTTTTTTCTTTTAACTCTAAAGTAGCTTTATACGTCATCTCTCCTAAATGGCAACCACCACAGTCTTGATAGTAAGGACAAGGTGATTGTATTCTATTATTAGATTTTTCTATATATTTTATTACTTCTGCTAGACAGTAATTTTTCTTCTCTTCTACTATCTTAATTTCTACTACTTCTCCTTTTTGGGCTCCTTTTACAAAACATACTTTGTTATTAATTCTGGTGATGCCACGGCCAAAGTAGTCAAAAAAATCAATTTTTACAATCATATGCATCCTCTTTTCTAATATTATTATAGCATATGTACATACTAATATTGGTGAGGATTATGAAAAAATTCGTAAAGACTTTAGAAAAAAAGTTTTCTCTTAATGGTGACTATATTTTTAAAGAAGTTAAAATTGGCAGAAAGACCATTTATTTTGCTTTTAATGAAGTTTTGACTTCTTCTAGTTATGTGAATGATTTTGTTTTAAAACGTGCTACTAAGCTCAAGTCGAGGGACTATGATGATTTAATGAATATACTTCCTGATGCCAATATGAAGGAAATAAAAAAAGAGGAAGTAATATATTATATGCATATGGGTTACATTATTGTTTTTACAAGCAATATTATTGCTATTGAAGCGAAGGCAAATCTGGATCGAGGAGTCAGTGCGATTGAAAGCGAACTTAGCATAAAGGGTCCAAAAGATGCCTTTTCAGAGAATTTTAATACAAATCTTGGATTGATTAGAAGAAGAATTAAATCGGAACATTTAATTGCAGAACGGCAGGAGATTGGGAGAAGCACCAAAACTTCCATTGGTATTTTATATATGAATGATATCATTGACACTGGTCTTTTGACGCAGGTAAAAAAGAAATTAGAAACCATTGACATTGATGGAATTATGGATGCTACTTACTTGCGTGAAAATCTGGAAGCACATAAAACTTTCTTTCCTACGATCTCTTCTACTGAGCGTCCCGATAAAGTTGCTATGGCTCTTCTTGAAGGAAAAATTGCCATTGTGGTTGATATGAGTCCCTATGTTTTAATTATGCCCACTTTTTTAATTGATTATTTTCATACAGTAGATGATTATTATCAAAAGCCGATCAATATTTCTTTCATTCGTATTATTCGCCTACTTGCTTTCTTAATGGCTATTTTTACCCCTGCTTTCTATCTTGCTGTTACTACACACAATTTTGACTTCATCCCTCTAGATTTACTACTTAGTTTGAAAGCCCAAAGAGAAAGTGTTCCTTTTCCAGCCTTGATTGAGGCAATGCTTATGAGTATTTCTTTTGAAGTACTTCGTGAAAGTGATATTAGAATGTCTTCTACAACAGGTAGTGCTATATCGATCTTAGGTGGTCTCATTTTAGGAGATGCTGCTGTTTCGGCTGGTATTATCTCACCTACTATGATTATTGTTATTGCAATTTCTGCAATTTCTGGTCTTGTTTTTCCATCGATTGAACTGGTAAGTGCAATTCGGTGGTGGAGATTTATTATGATGATTTTGGCTACTATGTTTGGTGTATGGGGAATTCTAATCGGTACCATTATTTTATTTATTCGCCTTTATTCTTTAAAGTCTCTTGGCAAACCTTATCTTTATCCTTTTTTACCATTTAATAAATTAGAGCAGAAGGATGCGATCATTAAGGTAAATAACCGGGGAGAAAAGTATCGAAATCCCCTTCTTACTAAGAATAGAAAGCGAGGTTTTTATCGATGAAAAAAGTATTATTACTTGTAAGTTTTATTTTCCTTTTGACAGGTTGTATTAAATATCAAGAGTTAAACAATATGGCTATTATTACAACAGTTGGCATTGATAAAAAGGATGATATATACTTTGTTACATTAAAAGAGACAATTCCTAGAAAAGAGGAGAATAAAGTTGCTACAGAATACAAGTATTATAAGGGTCAAGGTAAAAGTATTCAAGATGCTCTAAATGATGCCAGTAATAACTCCTCTAAAGATATTTATTTAAAACAAGTGCAAAATATTATGGTCACTAATAAGGAATTTCTAAAAAAGGTTCCTACCCACTTTAAAAATAGTATTGTTTTATTTCGCGTTAAAAATTTGGACAAAGTGTTAAGAACAAATAGTAACTATAAATATCTAAATAATCTTGCTAAGAATAAGACAGTGACATTGAAGGATTTTAAAAAGAACAGGCAAAAAAAAATACCTTTTATCAAGGTATATAAAGGAGAACTGCTAATTAAGGATTAAGATTCTAATCTTGTGCAGGTATAGCCTAAGCCTTCATAATATTTTTGTTGATTTGGCAAAAGGTTAAAAAAATTAGCAATCTCTTTTACGTCACTATTACTTTCCACTGTCTTTTGAGTCATCACAATGTTAAATGTATTCTCATCTTCTCTAATTTCTACCTCTGTTAAGTTACGAAAAATATCGAGAATGGGATCTGTAATTAAGATAGTTGGCCTTGTCTGATTGTCGGTGCTTGTTTGATCTTCAGGAACGCTTTGGTTGTCGTCTGTTGAAGGATTTACTGGTTCCTGTTGCTCACTATTTTCTGAGCCAATTGGATTCTCTGCTGGTGTATTTGCAGTATAGGTAATTGTAACTGTACTTACTTCATTGTTTATAAACTTTGTTTTATTATTTATTTGATATGAAGCATCATCACTGGTTTTACTGCATGTTAGTAAAACTATTTTCTTTTTTTCTACGGGGACATTGTTGTTTTGTTCCTCTTTGGGTACTAAGGTTCTAAGTATTGGTGGAACAGCAATTATCATTGCTAATAACAATATGCATAAATAAATTACTACATTACTTGTTTCTTTCTTCTTCATATTATTCGTCCTCTAATGAGATAATCTCTGGCTCTTCTTTGATTGATGAGGATTCTTCTTGCTTGAATTGTTTCATTTCCTCTTCAATTGTTTGTTCCATTGGAGGAAGCAAAGGAGCTTCTTCTACTGCTGGTGTAGGGAGATTTTCTTTTAATGGTGGTGCTACTGTGACACTACTTGCTGCTAGGGTGTTCTCTTCTTTTTTATCGATAGATGACTCAGTGTAGTTTAATTGGGCATTTGCCTCCACACCAGTATTATTGTTTGGACTTATATTTTCATTCGTCTTTGTATCGTCTTTTTTATTCGTTGTGCTTTTACGAGGTTTATAGTAAATCGTTTTTAAGAATTTGACAATATACCAAATAACAAATATGAATGGAATAATTATAAAATATTTTAATAGATAGTATAGCATTTTTTTCTCTTCTACTAAGCCATATTCCTGCATTTTCTCTGTCATTGCAACTGAAAAGCCAACTGCCATTGCCAAAATTGCTCCTGTTAGAATGATGCCAATTAATGAACTCCAAAAGTTCATCACAAAATTATATCTTGGATCTTCATGATCTTTGTGTATTGTCGAATATATGAACAGTGAAACTCCCACAATAATAATTACCGCTGCTACTGGTATTAATACATACTTCATAATTCCCTGAATGTATGGAATATCGTAAAATATTTTCATCTATCATCACCTATTATATACTATAGCATATTTATAGGTGAATTTCAATTTCTTTTCTAGGTATTTTTTAGGTTTACATCTTTCTTTATTTTTTGATACGATCCAATGTAATTTTTCCTAAATAACCATTTTTTAAATCATTGATAATAATTATTGCTGTCTTCTCGTAATCTGTAATGCCGCCTTTCATTAGAGCTCCGCGCTTTTTAGCAATGAGGTCGTATTCCCTAAGTAAATCTTCTGACAAGCTCTCAATTTCATAACGCTCTTTCAGTTGTTCTGGGTATAGTTCATACATTTTTTTTAAGATAAAGCTGCTAATGTCCATTGTATCTAAAATCTCTTCCTTAATTGCAGAGAGGGATGCTAAAATATGTGCCTCTTCTTGATCTTCTAGTTTTGGCCATAAAATACCAGGTGAATCTAAAAGTTCAATATCCTTATGGATTCGAATCCAACTAAGGCTTTTTGTAAAGCCAGGTCGATTACCTACTCCTGCGGATTTTTTTCCTACAAGTCGATTGATTAGAGTAGATTTTCCGACGTTTGGAACTCCTATAATTAAAGCTCGAATGCTTCTTGGCTTCATTCCTTTTTCTATTCTTTTTCTATTTTCTGCTTCTAATACCTTTTTACTGATATCTATGACTTCTTTTACATTTCCACCACTCATTAAATCTAGTGGCACAACATAATACCCTTCCTTTTGATATTTTTCTATCCACTTATTGGTCTCTTCTTTATCACATAAATCATATTTTGTTATGATTAAAATGCGTGGCTTATTTCTTATTAGATTATCAATATCGACAATTTTAGATGACTTAGGCATTCTAGCATCTATCACCTCATATACAATATCAATTAAATTTAGTTTCTCTGTAATTTCCCTTTTTGTTTTTGCCATATGGCCAGGGAACCAGTTTATATTTGTCGAATTTTGTTGATTATTGTTGTTCATTAAAATCACTTCCTTCACTTTTCTTTTTCGCTTTGTGCAGTTAAACCTAAAAACTTATTATTCCATTTTTCTATTTGTTTCTTTGTTAAAGACTTTGAATATATAATCGTCCCATTGTTTATTTCTTCACTTTCTAATGCATTCTTATAAAATTCCTTTACCATTTTCTTTTTTTCATAGAGTAAAATTGCCTTATCAAACTCATCATCAGTATAAACTCTTATCGAAGTATAT
The DNA here is from genome assembly GCA_910583685.1 of uncultured Bacilli bacterium. GTDB lineage: Bacteria > Bacillota_I > Bacilli_A > RF39 > UBA660 > MGBC119817. The sequence continues at coordinate 558 of CAJTXY010000029.1, read as the reverse complement.
CTTTTTTTCAATGCTAAATTCTCAAAAAAATCAAATATTTTAGAACCATACCCTTTTTGTCTATATTCTTGTAAAACTCCAAACCAACTTAACCAAGCATCACGAGGATACTCATTATACGAATATAAACCGACTACTCCGATAGGAATTTCATTATCATAAACTATATAATTTACCATTTCTTTTCTATAAGGGTTATTGGTAATACCTTCAATATAGTTTTGTCTTCCATCTTCTAAAGGAAATATTGCATTTTGAATATTAACTGCTAATTCTAAATTATTACTATCAACTTCAGCATATTTTAAATTCATTGTATTCTAACTCCTATCTATATAAATTTTTCAAAACATTTGTAAGACAATCATCTGCAGTTAAATTGCTGTTTTCTGAAAATCTTATTCTAACTAACTTCCCATTCACTTTAAATATATATGGATTTTTTACTTTCATAATAAAGTCCAATATTCGCTCGTTACTAGGTTTTCTTCTGTCTATTTTTATATCTGTTATTTCATCCACATCTTCTAATTTTACATCATCAAGATTTACATTTCT
>CAJTXY010000028.1 GCA_910583685.1 uncultured Bacilli bacterium | reverse complement strand
TTCTTCATATGATTCACCTATAAATAGTATCTCAAACACACCCAAAAATTGCAATAAAGAAAAGCATTAAAAAATCTAATGCTTTACTATTTTACATATAAGAACTATTGATCTTACCTCACTGCCTATTTCCATACTGATCTATAAAAGAGACTTTTCTATCATTTGTCTTATAACCTAAAAGGGTATCTAATGAAACATTTTCGGAAGAGGCAAAAATATTATATTCTACAAGCGGATTTTCCTTCTTTAAAGTCTGAATTAGTTTTTTCATCTCTAATCGCTTAGACTTTTTTTCATTCTTTTCTAAAACTTTTGTAAATTTACAAGCACAATTGATAAATGTCAACTGATGATATTTAGAAAAAGCAATAATATCACTTTCTCGAATTAAATAAAGAGGACGAATGAGTTCCATTCCCGCAAAATTCTGACTATGTAGTTTAGGAGGCATACTTTTAAATTCACCTCCATAAAAAATACTAAGCATAATTGTCTCAATCACATCATCAAAATGATGCCCTAAAGCAATTTTATTACAACCTAATTCCTGAGCCTTATGATAAAGACACCCTCGTCTCATTCTAGCACACATATAACAAGGTGCCTCTCCATTTAACTTTTCACTAACAGCGAAAACATCAGTAGTAAACATATGAATAGGAACATCTAATAATTTAGCATTTTCTATAATTTTAGTTTCCACCTCTTCTGTATACCCAGGATTCATTACAATAAATTCAAGAAAAAAGGAAACATCCCCATGTTTTTGTAACTCTTGCATACATTTTGCAAGAATCATAGAATCTTTTCCACCAGAGATACAAACTGCAATTCTATCGTTTTCTTCTATTAACTGATAATCTCTAACAGCCTTCATAAAAGGACGCCATAATTGTTTTCGAAACTTCGTAATAATACTACGTTCTATTTTCTGAGATTCTAGCATGTTTTGTCCGTATCGCAAGTTAATTTCTGAACTTTTTGAATTGCCTTTTTATAAGTTTCCTTAAGCTTACGATATTGTTTATCAGTCAGCTTTTGATAAGGATCTTTCTGAGAATCTAGTGTTCCAATATGAATATCTTCCACTTTCCCATTTTTTACAAATAAAACAGTAGGAAAATAAAGTCGCTTCATTTGATCATCCTCTAGCCCCTCATAAACACCTAAATGATCTTTCAAAAGTTTTAAAATCTCATCATAGTTCTTACTTCCTTCTTTATCGACAACTACATTACCATCATCGTCCAAATGCTTCTGATCCCTCTCATCAAGTAAATTAGCATAATAAATTTTATCAAGTCCAAAATCGGTAGCAGCATCTAATAAAGCAGGAACAGCATTACGACACCATGGACAATTTGGAAACCCAAAATAAATAACTGCTGTTTTATGTTTAATAATATCAATTACTTCACTACTATCAATATAAGAGATATTGTTATCATCCATAATCTTAACATCCATTATTTTCTTATCATTTTGAACCTTACCATTAAGACTTTCATACTCTTCCTTAAACTTAATTTCATCCTTAGTAAAACTCTCTTCACGTCTACCACAACCAGTAGCAAAAAACAAACCAATTACTAAAAATAATACAAAAACTTTTTTCATCATTTCACTCCCTCTAAAACACTTTCATTATAATACAATGGACTAAACTTTTCAAGCAATATGATACTGATACTTAAATGCAAGAATACGCCTTACTGCAGTATCTAGCAAAGAAATAGGAAGTTGCTTCCTTTTAAAAGCTTCCATCACTGCTTTATAATCCTCTTCCAAATTCGAAGTAATAATAAAATCATTGCCAGCAAGAACAGCCATCACTGCACTCGGCTTATCACCTGTATATTTAGAAATTGCATCCATTGCTAAATCATCAGTTAAAATAAGGCCACTGAATCCTAACTTCTCACGAAGCTCTTGATGAACTTTGAAAGAAAGAGAAGCTGGGTATTCTAAATCAATAGACTGAATCACATTATGAGAGACCAAAACCATTGGTACCCTTTCTTCAATTCCTGCCTGAAATGGCAAATAATCATTTTGTAAAAAGTCCTCATAACTCCGCCTGTCAATAGCAACACCAGTATGAGTATCAACATTATTTCCATACCCCGGAAAATGTTTAAGACAACTAGCAAAATTATCATCTCTATTAATAGCAACAACTCTTTTTATATATTCTGAAGTAAGAGAGGCATCCATTCCAAAACTTCTTTTGTAAATATAGTCTTCTGGATTTAAAGAAAGATCGGCAACTGGTGCCAAATTCACATTGAGACCAATCTCTTTGAGCAAAGAAACCTTTTCCTGCTCCACCTCTTCAACAAGAGAAAATCCGCCTTTTTGGTATAACTCCTGATTACTCGGAAAACAACTATCTCTAAAAGCTTTATATTTACTAACACGAGTAACATTACCACCTTCCTCATCTACAGCCATTACTAATGGTATTTTACTAACTGCCTGATAACCTTCTATCCTATCTGCAATAGACTCCTTTGTCTCTTGCTCAAAGTCTCGAGCAAACAAAATATAACCGCCAGGGAAAAAGGAAGTAAGTTCTGAATGAGTAGAGGAAGAATCCATTCGGGCCAAAAATAATTGTCCCACTTTTTCTTCAAAAGACATTGTTTTCATCTTTTCCTCTGCCTGTTCATAATAAGCACCAAAAATCTCGTTCTGATTAAGAATCTCTTGAGAAGAAGAGACAATTGGTAAAAACAAAGAAACAAGAACAGTCCAAATTTTTATCATCCTATCGCATCACTTTCTGAAATTCTTTAGGTTCTGGACTAGAAAAAGAAAGAACCCCTCCCTTTGGAGGATAAAACAACTTCAGTCGACAAGCATGCAAATAAAGTCTTTTCCCTACTGTCTTTTTATTATATTTTTTATCTCCCAAAATAGGAAGTCCAATATGAGCAAGCTGCACACGTATCTGATTTTTCCTACCCGTTTCAATAAAGATAGTAAGACGACTAAACCCATTTTTACTTTTCTCGAGTTTATAAGAGGTAATCGCTTCTTTACCCTCTTTCGCCACATAGACAAGTTGCGTAGAAGTCTCTTTCAAGTTGTGCACCAACCGAGTCTCCTTCTTTTTAGGAACTCCCTCTACAATAGCTTTATACTCACGAACAGAAACATATTCTTCCCAATGTTCCTGTAACTTATTCTTAGTACTCATATCTTTTGCCAAAATCAAAACACCACTGGTATCTTTATCAAGCCGATGAACAATAAAAACTTTACTACCAGCCCTTTTCTTATTTAAATATTCACGCACCATATGATAGACTGTATTTTCACGTTCCTTAGCGGTAGCAACTGTCAAAAGCCCACTTGGCTTATCTACAACAATAATATAATCATCTTCATATAAAATGGGAAATGGAAGAAAGCTACTAACCTTAGACTGAATCGTAATCACCATTCCCTTTTGTAAAGGGTAATCATACTTTGTTGTTCTAGTATGATCTACATAAACACTACCGTGAGTCAAATATTGTTTAATTTTCTTCTTTGGCAGATTCACAACTTCATATAAATAATCCAGTAATAAACCCTCTTTTTCTACAATATAGTTTTCTCTCATAACTAAGCCTCCCACTACTTATAGTATACAATATTTTTGGGTATGCGAAAAGAAAAAGATAAAGCAAAATTCGCTTTATCTAAAATCATTTTTCTAAAATAACAATATCATCATTTAAAACATCAAAAGATACAGTATCGCCAAATCTAATTTTCTCATCAATAATACTACGTGCCAGTAAGTCTTCAATCTTCTTAGTGACAACTCTTTTCAATGGACGAGCACCATAAATTTCACTATAGCCTTCCTGAACAAGGTAATCTCGAGCCTGATCAGTTAGTTTTAAATGAATATTTTTATCAATTAATCGCTTTTCGATATCATTAATAATTTTATCGAGTATTTCATAAGTAGTTTCTCTACTTAAAGGATTAAAGACAATCACCTCATCAATCCGATTAATAAATTCTGGGCGAAAATAAGACTCCAGTGTACTCATAACAAGATCCGTCTTTCCTTCTAAAATATGTTCACTCCCTAAATTAGAGGTCATAATAATAATTGTATTTTTAAAATCAACTGTTCGACCATTAGAATCGGTAATACGTCCATCATCTAATATTTGAAGTAGTAAGTTCAACACTTCTGGGTGTGCCTTTTCCACCTCATCAAATAAGACAATGCTATAAGGATTACGGCGAACGGCCTCTGTTAATTGTCCACCTTCATCATAACCAACATAACCTGGTGGAGAACCAATAAGTCTTGATACACTGAACTTTTCCATATATTCACTCATATCAATACGTATCATATGTGCTTCATCATCAAAAAGCTCATAAGCAAGACTACGTGCTACTTCTGTCTTACCAACACCTGTAGGACCTAAAAAGATAAAGGATCCAATTGGCCGTGCAGGATCTTTAATACCACTTCGCGATCTTAAGACAGCATTACTAACCAACGTCAACGCTTCTTCTTGCCCCTTCACTCTCTTACCTAAATTTTCTTTTAAATGAAGAAGTCTTTCTTTTTCACTACTCATCAGTTTTGATACAGGAATATTGGTCCATTTAGCAATCACCTTAGTAATATCTTCTTCACTAACTGTATCACTCAAAATATGATTTTCATCTTGATTTTTTAAATTTTGGAGTTCTCTTTCTAAAGAAGGAATCACTCCATTCTGCAGTCTAGCCGCTTTTTCAAAGTCATAACGGTTCTTTGCCTGCTCTAAGTCAAAACGTGCTGTCTCTAATTCCTTTTTCTTAGCACTTACCATATCATTAAACTCTTTTTCACGCTTCCAGTCTTCTTGAAATTTTTTCTCTTTCTCTTTTAGAATAGCAAGTTCTTCCTTGATCTTTGCCACTCTCGTACGAGAAAGTTCATCCACTTCCTTCTTTAAAGCTTGTCGTTCAATTTCAAGACGCATAATTTGTCTTGTCAAAACATCAAGCTCAGTGGGAACAGAATCCATTTGTACTCGAATAGTAGCACAAGCCTCATCAACTAAATCAATTGCCTTATCTGGTAAAAAGCGATCTGTAATATAACGATTGGCAAGCGTTGCGGCAGAAACCAAAGCATTATCATAAATACTAACCCCGTGATAAATCTCAAAGCGTTCTTTTAAACCTCTAAGAATCGTAATCGTGTCAACAACACTAGGCTCATTAACTTTAATCTTTTGAAAACGTCGCTCCAATGCACTGTCTTTTTCAATGTATTTACGATACTCATTTAAAGTAGTGGCACCAATTAGATGAATACTACCGCGTGCTAAAAGTGGTTTTAAAATATTAGAAACATCCATTGCCCCTTCCATATTTCCAGCACCAACAATCGTATGAATCTCATCAATAAACATAATGATAGAACCATCACTTTTTTCTACTTCTGAAAGGATCTTTTTTAAACGTTCTTCAAACTCTCCACGATATTTTGCCCCAGCAATAACAGACGCCATATCAAGTTCCCAAACAACCTTACCACGAAGCGACTCTGGCACATCACCTTTTTCAATCCGAAGAACGAGTCCTTCGACAATTGCCGTTTTACCAACTCCTGCTTCTCCAATTAACACAGGATTATTCTTGGTCTTTCTAGATAAAACTCTCGTAATACTACGTATTTCATCATCTCGCCCAATTACAGGATCAATCTTTTTTGCTCGTACTGCTTCATTAATATTACGACCATACTTTTCTAAAACATTCTCATCTTTTTCTTCTTGATACATAGTACCACTCCTTTCATTCGTAACTAGTTATACCACTAATTTTAGCAGTTGTCAACAAAGAGTGCTAATCATCTAAATCATTATGTTTCATAAACTCCCGAAGAATCTTCGTAAGAGCCCTTTTCTCAATTCTAGAAACATAACTACGAGAGATGTGTAACTCTTTTGCAATTACCTTCTGTGTTTGTTCCTCACATCCCATAAGTCCATAACGTCTAACTAAAATTTCCTTTTCTCTTGGAGTAAGCACCTTAATATATTCTCCTAACAATTTAATATTGTCCTTTAAAGAAATATCTTCTAAAAAGTCAGGCTTCGGCGTTTTTAAAATATCAAGTATCGATATTTCATTTCCATCTTTATCAAATCCAATAGACTCATTAATAGAAACATTTTTATTATTCTTATTATTACTTCGAAAATACATTAAAATCTCATTTTCTATACATCTAGCACAGTAAGTAGTAACTTTAGTACCTTTCTTATTAGAAAAAGTATCTACTCCCTTAATAAGTCCAATCGTTCCAATGCTAATCAAATCATCTTGATCCACATTTTTATAATCAAATTTTTTAACAATATGTGCAACTAATCTTAGATTGTGTTCAATCAACTTATTACGTGCTGTCTGATCTCCTAAACGCATTGCCTCAATAGCGGCTTCCTCTTCCTCCTTTGTCAAAGGATCAGGAAAAACCTGATTCGAATAAGATCCAGTAATAAACATAGACCTTAAAAGTTCTAAAAAACTAAAAAACATATACTCACCTACGGTTAAGTATATGTCGTATATACTCGATTTTTGCAAACTTAAGAAACTTTCTCTTTCGCTTCTTTTTTGGCAACGGCATTATAAGCCTCTTCTAAATCATTAAAATAAATAGTTTCATTTTTTAACTTCTGATAAGTTTCACATCCTTTACCAAGGATTAAGATGATATCCTTATCCTTTGCCATAGAAATTGCTTTTTCTATAGCCTCACGACGATTCAAAACAATCTCATAATTTATATAAGTATCTTTGACATTCGCAACTAATTGATCTGCAATGTCCTTAGGGTCCTCACTTCTAGGATCTTCCGAAGTAAATATGGCATAAGTGGCATTCTTTAGAACAACTTCTCCCATCACTGGTCTTTTTAAATAATCTCTCTCTCCCGCAGAACCAATAACGACAATAGAACGATTAATATCTAATGAATGAACAAACTGAAGTAGTTTTGTAATTCCATTAGGTGTATGTGCATAGTCTACCATCACATAATAGGAAGTATCTAGCTTCAACATCTCAAGTCTCCCTCTTATTTTCAAGTTTTTAATATTTTTGATAAGAGAGTCCATTGGCATTCCTAAAGCAAGACAGGCAAGAAGTGCTGCACACAAATTAGAAACATTAAAATCACCAAGTAATGGGCTTTCAATATCATAAATTTGTTCCTGATATTTTAACGTAATAAAGGTTTTATTAGGAGAAACGGTAAATTTTACAATTTCCAAATCAGCATTTTCACGACCATAAGTTAACACTTTCCCATTACAAGAAGTATAGACTTTCTGATAATAAGGATCATCTTTATTTAGAATACAAAAACCATCTTTTTTAGTCTGAGCAAACAATTGGCATTTAGAGTCCACATAATTTTCGAAGGTCTTATGAATATTTAAATGCTCACTTGTAATATTGGTAAAAATGCTAATATCAAACTGCATTTCAGTAAGACGCCCACGATAAAAAGCTTCACTTGATGTCTCCATCACAGTATATTTACATCCCGATTTTACAAAATCATCAAGAAAAGAATACAAAAGATGACTATCTGGTGTCGTATTGGGATTATCATCTTTCTGAAAAGAAGCACAACTTCTCCCATTTGTACCAATATAACCACAAAGATCACTACCAATCAAAGTTTGAACGATACTTGCCACACTCGTTTTTCCATCGGTCCCAGTAACCCCAATAATCTTCATTTTATTCTCTGGATGATCATAAAACTTAGAACACAAATAAGGAAGTTCCCGATTCGGATTTTCAACATAAACCATAGGAACAGAAGAAGTAACATCCTCTCTGCCAACAACAAGTGCTACTGCCCCATGAGCAACGGCATCCTCAATAAACTCATGACGATCCTTATTCACTCCCATCGTGCAAACAAATAAATCTCCCTTTTCACATTCTTTAGAGTTAATTTTAATCCCTTTAATCATTACATCACTAGGAGCTTCTTTATACAATTCAGTCAACTTTTTCAAAAAACATCACCTTCTTATATTATATAGTAAATTATTGTAAAACAAAAGAAAATCCGTTGAATTATACATATATTTACGATAAAATGAGAAAAGGTGATAATAATGAAAAGTATTTTAATTGGTGCAGGAAGTGACCTTGGTGTTCATATAGATGGTGCACGACTAGGACCAAAGAGACTACTAGACGATCTTGCCAGTTTTCATAAAGGAGAAAGTATTCTACTAGAACAAGATAATAGTATTATAAAAAGTAGAGGTCTTGCAGATAAACGAAAAAACGAAATTCCATTGCAAGAATTTAATAAAAAACTGTATGAAATCGAATTAAACTATTTAGAAAATGGCTATTTTCCTATTACGATTGGAGGAGATCATTCCATCGCGATTGCCTCAATTTTAGCCAGTGCTAAAAAAAGAGAAACCCTAGGTCTCATTTGGTTTGATGCCCATACAGACTATCATACCTTTGAAACCACCACAACAGGAAATATTCACGGACTCCCACTAGCAGCGGTAAACGGCTATAAATGTAGAGAACTCACATCATTTCATTCAGGAAACTTTATTCCAAGTAAGAATACAGTAATCATAGGGGCTAGAAGTATTGATCGCCCTGAAAAAGAGAATATTAAATATTCAGGCGTAACAGTCTTTACAACAGAAGATATTAAAAACCAAGGAATAGAAGCAATCATAACACAAGCGTTTGCAATTGCAGGCGAAAAAACAAATGGAATTCATATTAGTTATGACTTAGATTTACTTTCCCCAGAAATAGTAACTGGCGTATCGGTACCAGCAGAAGATGGACTCACAGAAGAAGAAGGAATGCTCTTATTAAATGAAAGCTTAAAATATATAGAAAAAATCACTTCCTTTGATTTAGTAGAATTTAACCCAACAAGAGATGTAGAAAGAAAAACAGAACAAATCGCCGTGAATATTTTAGCAAAAACATTAATGAGTGTCGAAAAAAAATAACACTTCCAACGAAAAGTGTTATTTTTTATATCTAAATCTGTAACAGTTTTCCATCGACAATCGAGTATAAATAACAAGAAATACTTTTATCAGTTCTAAGACTTAATGCTTCCTTATAACCATTTAACTGGAAAACATATTTTTCATCATCAATATTCTTAAGTTTATAATCAACAATAATAAGTTCTCGATCATTTTCAATTAATAAATCGATAACACCGTGTCGTAGCACACCATTTTTTTGAAATAAAAATTCATATTCATGATAGAACTTACTATCTTGATTCTTTTGTATAATATCGGTTGCTAAAAATCGTTTTACTTTTTCTAAAATAATAGCATCCACTCCTGTATAGTCGGGTTTTTTAAAGTCAAGAAGTTCTAAAACTTGATGGACTTTGATTCCCATTTCTAACAATGTTTGTACTTCCTTAGAAGTAGAGGAAGAGCTTTTAGAATAACGTCCCTTCTCTATCAGTTCACCAGAGGTAGTAATCTCTTCTACTATAAGAGGTGAATCTAGAGAAACAGTAAGCTTATCGGCATCTTTTTGCCTCAAATAATCCTTAGTAACAACAGAATCTACCTTTTTGATATAGCCACTAAGAGAGCTGGCAGCAGCATAAATCATATCAGCAAAACAACGATACTCTTCCTTTGCTTTAACCCCTACCTCTTTCTCCGGCATTACAATAATCATCTTCTCACAACTTCTAGTCAAAGCTACATATAAAAGTCGAATTTTCTCGCCAATTTCTTCTTTCAAATTCTTATCTTTCAAAAGTTGTTTATAAATAGTGGGTTTTTCCCCCTCTAAAAAGGAAGGTAGAACAATCTGGTAATCCTCATCATATAAAATTTTCTCATTTAAATCACGTAAATTAAATTTAGAAGGAAAAGAAGCAAAATAACAAACAGGAAATTCCAATCCTTTAGATTTATGAATCGTCATAATTTTACAACTATTCTCTTCCTCGAAATTAAGTGAAAAACGAATATCATAATCTCCTGCATACAAAGTATCTAAATAATTACAAAAATCATAGATACTATACCCTTTCTCCATCAGTTGTTTTAACATATTATAAAAATACTCAAGACGAATTCTAGAGGATCTAATATTCTCCGTTGTAATTAACTTTTCCTCTACCTCAAAGGTATCTAGCAGATGGTGATAGAAAGAAAGAGGACTTTCCGTATCAAGATAGGAAATTAAAGAAGAAAGCTTAGAGCAGATAATAGACTCTAAAAAGTTCTGATTTTTAAAATAGGCAAAAATTTCATCATCAGGGATGGAAAATAAATAACTACGAGCAACTGCTAAAAATGAGTATTTGAAATCAGTATCATAAGTTTCCTCTTTCATTTTAATTGCCAGTTTTAATAAATGATTTATCATAAAGATATCTGTATTATTCTTTAAACTCTCATCTTTATAAACAGAAAGTGGAATTTGAAAGTACTCAAAGATACGTTTATAAAGATTAAAATATTTGCTTTTATCAAGTAAAATAACGATATCAGAATACTGAATAGGTCGAATCATTTTAGTACTTTTATCAAATATCGGAAACTTATGTTTCACTTTTTCGATAATATCTTGACAAATAATAAATATTTCCTGTTCTTCCTTCGAAATGTTTTTTTCCTCACTTACTGTATACTGAATAACATCTAAATGATAGTTCTCCTCTGTTTTTCCTTCTTCAATATAACTTTTATTACCAAAAATCATTTGATGTGACTTTTGATAATCAGCACCACCGATTTCTAAATCCATTAAATCATTAAAAAGCAAATTAATATCGTCTAGTACTTCTAAACGAGATCGAAAGTTACGATTGAGATCAATTTTAATTCCCTCTTCCTTTAAGGAATAAAGATCATATTTTTCTTTAAAAATATTAGGATTCGCATTACGGAAACGATAAATAGATTGTTTAATATCGCCAACCATATAAACGTTATGGTGAGAAATATAGGAAATAAATATCTCTTGTAAATCATTATTATCTTGATACTCATCTATCATAATTTCATTAAAACTATTGGAAAGACTTTCCCGAACAGCTGGGTGTTGTTCTACAAGCTCAATCGCTAATTTAAAAACATCTGTAAAAGTATAAAGTCCCTCCTCCTTTTTACAATAAGTAACGCGTCTTTCTAACTCTTGTAAAATAGTAATAAGGAAGGAAAGAGAAGACTTTGTCGATAACAACTCATCCTTCATCTGTTTTTCACTTTCATAGATAAAATAACTCTTCAAATCTTTCAACATAGCAGCCAATTTATCTTTTAACATTCTAGCCTCTTCCTCATAATTTTTATTTACACGAGGAAGACTTGTTGTAAATAAAGAAGCCATCTCATCATAAGAACTAGCATTTACAAACTGTACAATAGCATCATATTTAAAAAACTCAGAAGTATCAAGGGCCAAGGAAAGCTCTTTTAAAACATCTGCAACCTTTGCTATCTTTCTTCTGAGAAGGTCTACATATTCACCACATTTATGACAAATATAATGATCTTGATAATAAGAATCCATATACTCTTTTAAATAAGTATGCATATCATAACGCATTTCTAATCTCTTATAAAGGTTCAGTATAGCCTTTTGTAAGTTTTTATCATCTTTAGTACAAAAGTTTAAAACAAAGTTTTCAAATTCTACGTTTTCACTCTGATAATATTCATCAAAAATATTCTCTAAAATCTTCTCTATTTTTAAATCTAAAAAGAAAGAATCACAAATAGCAATATCACGAGAAATATTTAATGTTTCGTGATACTTTTTTACAGTGGCAAGAGCAAAGGCATCAAAGGTAGTAATATAGGCTTTATCTAATCGCAACAACTCCTCTTCCAAATGATTTTGTACTAACTTCTTGCGTATTCTCTCCTTCATCTCCTTTGCAGCAGCATTAGTAAAAGTTAAAATCAAAAGTTGATCGATAGCAACACCATCTTTTACTTTCCGAAGTACTCGCTCACTTAACACAGCCGTCTTTCCACTTCCTGCACCAGCACTTACGATAATATTCTTACCATCTTCCATAATCGCTTGCAGCTGTTCTTCTGTCCAATGCATAATATCACCTCCTCTATGTCTGCTCTTTTATAGTTAAATAAACCAGATCTTTTTCTTTCATAAAACATAAATCTTTATATTTACAATATTTACACGATATATTTTCTTTTTCTAAATACTTAGGATTAATAGGAAAATTCCCCTGTAAAATATTTCTTTTGGCAAAAAGCACCTTTTCTTCAACCACTTTTAAAATACTCTCTATCTCGTCCTCATTTAATAACTTACTTCGGGATGAAAAACTACCATCCTGTTTCATAGAAAGCCCTTTAACAAGCTCACTTTTCCTATAGCTATTATCAAACATTTCCAAAACATCTTGAGATGAACAACTATACCCTTCTAAGGGTAGAGAGAACTCTTTATTCTCATAAGTTTTCTTAGGAAGTAATAGCCTCTGATAATAAAATCCAGTAAAAATAGAATTAGAAAATATTCGAGACTTCTCTACTAAATAAAGATAAATAGGAAGTTGCATATTAAGACCAAATTGAATCTTTGAAAGATTGGTATCATAAGTTCCACTTTTATAATCAACAATAGCATAATATGTATCAGATATATTCTCATAATACATAATCTTATCGATAGTTCCTTTCAAAATCACTTGAAAATCTACCTCACTAAAATCTACAAGTAAAGTCTTTTCCAAATGTGTATTCCGAAACTTTGTATACTCTCTTTGCTCCCTAATGATAGCAATGGTTTTTCCTAACTCCTCTTTCAACTGCCGCAAAAAAAATCTTTCTTTGGCACTATATGCACCATTTTCCAAAAACCTACACATAAAATAATCAAGATCAAAGTCTTCGCAACCCATATACTTTAAAGCCTCGTGAAACATATTACCAATAACAGAGGCAAAAGTAGAAGTAAAAGGATCCAACTTCAAAATATGATTGACATAGTATTTAAACCCACACAAATAATAATTCTGTAAATGTGTATAAGAAAGAGAAAGTGAATGGTTCAAAAAACTTTTGATTTTATCAGACTGAATGCCAGTAAAACTTGCATCATAAGAATGATAGGCAATTTCTGGGTAAGTAGTATAAAGAGAAAAAAGGAAATCACCAATTACTCCAAATTTATAATAATCATCCAACTTCTGTGAAAGAAGAAGCTTATTATAAAGATGAGAATAGGAAAAAATATCTTTTTCAATATCAGAAATCTGAAGTCCAACTTCTTCAATAAAACTAGAGGGGTAAAAGGTTTGAAAAGAACTCTCTAATCGAAAACTTAAAGAAAGATGAGGCAATCTTTGTAATAGCTTTTTTGCCTGCTCTTTTATCATTAGATTTTTCTCATCTGTAGTATAAAGAGATACCTCCCCCTTTTCATTATCTAAAATATAATCATCATCTAGTAAAAGATGAGGGTATAAATCCTGATTCAGTCCAATAAAGAATACATAGTCATCTTCCTTAAAACAATCTGTAATCTGACCAATAGAAACAGCATCTTTAAATATCGCAGTAGTAACAGAGGTATGTTTCAATTTATCAATTAAAATCTGTCTTTTACTAGACGAGTCTTCTAAAAAACTGAGGGAGCCTACTACTTCTATCAATTTTTGATTTAAGGGACTGTCATTGTTCAAATCAAGCTCTCCAGTTTTTAAATAATCAGAAGTAATCTTCATACCAAAAAGACCAGTAGAAGAATTAAGCTGAACAGGAATTTGAAAATATTTAAAAATACGGGTAATGGTATAGATATCATCATCATAAACATTGATCAGCCGTATTTTAGAAAAAGGAACTCCCTTCTTCAAAAGCTTTCGAATCTCTACTGCGACATAGACAATTTCATCCTCTAATGTCTTTGCTCTTTTTACATCTGGTAAAGAAAAAGTAGCCTTCTCCTCTTCAATAAAAATAGCCTGCAAACGCTCTAGACATTCTCTTTCATATTTCTCTAACAAAGGATACTGATAAACGATAATTTTCTTTCGCATTACAAAATTTTGAAATAACTGATTAATAGTAAGCAGTCCCTCTTGAGCTAACTCCTCCTTCAAAGATTTCAATTTCTGTAACTTTTTATTTTGATAATCTTTATTTTCTATAAAATACATATTCTTCAAATACAATTTACAAACGTCTAAATGATAATGATACTTCTCCATCAAATAAAAATAAGCTCTCTCATCATAAGAAAAATAATACTGACTAAAAAATTCTTCTTTGCTCATAAATTTAATATTGGAAAATTCTCTATAGTCTATTTGTTCAGCCAAAATAGCCATCTTACTCTGAATTGGTGTAATGACAATCGTATCATCTTTTAAGTATTTATCAATCATCATAAATCACCTCTTACTTTATTATAACAGTTTGAAAGCTATTAAGAAAGAAAAAAGAATGCGATTAAGCATCCTTTTCAACAACTTGTTTTCCTTTGTAGTTACCGCACTTCTTACATACGCGATGTGGTTTTATAACTTCACCGCAAGTAGGACATTTTGTAACTCCAGGTAACTCCATTGCATTATGCGCTCTTCTCATTCTTTTTCTTGTTTTTGAAACTTTACGGAATGGTACAGCAAATAATTGAATATCTAGCTTTAACATCTTCTCACTCCTCTCCAAAATCTTTTAATAATTCATTAAATGGATTGTCTTGTTTTAACACTTCATCTTCACTAACTAACTTCCATCCATCCCCATGAAATTTACTGAGATCCGTAACCTTAGTAAACTTTAAGGGAATCTCTAGTACTATATTTTCCCACAAAATCTCTCGTAAATCAAGAGTATTTTCGAAAATTTTCTCATTTTCTTCCAAAATTTCATCGATTTTAAACGAAAAAGGGTATTCGACCTTCTCCAAAGAAATAGCATCTTCTAATATCATAGTACCAACTACCTGTCCTAAAATACGAATTTCTTCATTAACATCTTTCTGAAGTTCACCTGTAATATGAACATTTTTTAAATCGATAATATCACTGTTTTGGAAATAATCAGGACAAAAGACAACCTCTTTTTCTAGATTTATCTTTTCTTCTACATTACTATATAATATACTAACATCGATCAAATATTCTTCTTTCATTCAAAACACCTCTTAAATTTCTCTAATAGAAACTATATAATATTTACATTTACTTGTCAATTTATATTAGACATTTAAGTTAATGCTAATCGAAAAGTGGTAAAACCATATGTCACTGGATAATTAATTAATTGGACACTTCCATCGATAATTTCATAATCAAAAATTCCAATTCCATCCGAGTAACTGCCCCCTCTAACTATCCAAGGTTTTTCTTCAGTAACCGATTGATGAAAACAACTTTGCCACCATCCTTGTGTCTCAAAAAATCCGTGAGATATACAAGGCTTTCCATTACAAGCTGTCATCATATCCTTTGAAGTATAAATATTATAATATTTATCATCTAACCAATCTTTTCCTGCAAAAATCTCTCCTGACTCTAACTGTCCACTATAACCAGAATTAAACTCTGCATTTTTTCCAGATCGACGATCATAATTTCCCATTACAATGTCCCATAGTCCTCCACTCATATCATAGATTCCATATATGTTTCCTGTGGTGGAAGCACCTGTTCCATTAATGGGAACATCATACGTATAATCACAACTACTAAACTGTTCATCAGCTCCTCCCCAATTCGTATTAGCCACTCCATAACTACAGCCAGTTGTTCCTACAGAATGATTACGATATACAATTTTCTCAATTCCACTAAAATCTTTATTTCCAAGTTTTCCATATTGACTTTACGAAAGGTAAGCGGCTGCTACCCATTCATCATTCTTAATCGCGTGGGAATCAAATAACGTACTAAAACCATATCTATTTCCAGTCTTGGTTAAATTTTTCGAAGCTTCTAATATTGTAGATACTTGAATAAATCGCCAATTATAACGACTAGGAAGAATGATAGCATCTAAACTACTATTATTTCCACCACCATCTACTTCCCCAACTGTAGTCGAAGAAGAATCAGTACTACTCGTATCAAACTTTCCTACCCATATTCCTGATAACTCATCACTTCCAAAGGTAAAGGCATCTGGCGTTCTAAAGTTACTAACACCCTCTGCCACCTTATATTGAGCACTTCCTGTATCTTTCTCACTCTTACTTATAAACTTAACAT
>CAJTXY010000027.1 GCA_910583685.1 uncultured Bacilli bacterium | reverse complement strand
ATAGAATTAAAATATAAATAAAATGGTGCGGTTGAAATTACAATAAAGAAAAAAAGTAATTTAAGAATAATAACTTAAATTACTTTTTTATGATATGAAGAATTTTAAATAAATAATAATAAATAGGTATAATGGCAAGTTCGTATTCGCCAATTAATTCCTCCACATAGCCAGTAAAGCCTTTTTTAAAGTCATAAATTCCAAAGCTCTCATCATTCGGATCAAAATTACCACTAATTCCATAAAAATTATAACGTCTAAAATTATTTTCTTTTGCATAACGAATCATTTCCCATTGTACAAAATGAGGACATCCAAAATGCATAAACTCTTCCCGATTCCCCCCAAATAGGTAGAGAACTTCATCACCATAAGTAATGAAAATTCCTGTAGAAGCAGGAACAACTTCTCCATACTTCTCTTTTAAAGAAGAGGCTTCTCTCATCTTTTCTTCTATCTGACACAAAGATTTTCTATGAGCAGCAATTTTAGCCGCCTTACTACCTTCATTCTCCATTTTTTCAATCACTTGTTTTTCCTTTTTAAAAGCCTCTCTTAATTCATCCAAAAGTTCTTGCAAATGAATATCAGCAATAACAAAACGTGCATTCCCTTTCTCTGCAAACAAATGATACATTTCCTGAAAATACTCTAGTTTTCGATTTGCAAAGTGTTTACGATTACAAGTAGCATCCAGTATTTCCTTGACCAAAGATAACTCCCCATATTCTACATCTCTTAAAACAATATGATTACGCTCTGCTTTCTTAATACTTCGTTTGGTAAAGCTTCTCATATTCCTTAATATTTCATCCAACTCTTTATCTAAATCAAGAGAAAAACTCCAAGAAATTTGTTCACTAGTCTTGCTCCTTTGAAACCCCAAAGAATGAAGATAAGAAATTCCCTTTGAATGATCAACACCATCTTCTACAATGTCACCATTAATATCACGTTCTCTCGTAATATAATAAGGATCAATTCTCAACATATAACCCTTTTTCCTCTTAATAAACTTTTTAAGTTCTAAGACAAAGAAATCAAGTACTACTCTATCTTCATAATCAACAAGAAGGCCTCGTGGAGCATAGAATTCATAAACACCAAAATGACGAGGATGAGAAACAAGCATAGTAGCTGCTACAATTTTCCCATCCTGCTTCACTCCAACATAATAACTATCCCAGCCACTTTTTTTTCGTAAAACCGCAATCTCTGGTGTTTGTAAAAAAGTTTTTAGCGGATGAGAATCTAAAAAATCTCGAAACTCTTTTTCCTCTAATACTTGAAATTCCATAAAAATTAAGCTCCCTTCTTTTTACGTTTCAGCTTCTTTAATAAATGGTCCCCAAAAATATCTTGAATCATATGAATCTTCCAAGCAAAAAGGAAGTAAACAGTCATACCAACCGCCGCATAAATCATAATAATAAAGATATTCAAGAACCGACTACTAACAACAATTGGCACTATAAGTTTTAAAACAAGTAACACTAGTATCATAAGAACAGTACCACATAATACATGAACGAGTTGTTTCACAGTCTCCTCATAATTAACACCACACTTCTTATGTAAAGCAAAAAGGCAAATAACAAAAGATACACCATAACCAATCATCGTCGCCGTAATAGAACCATAGTAAGCAGGAAGTCCCATTTTATGGAAACCATAAATCAAGGACACATTAAGCAAAGCTTTAAGCACTACACCAGATGCAAGAGAAATAAACACAACTTTATAATACTTTAATACTTGTACCATCGTAACAGAAGTTGTAAAAAGGGATGTGATAAGTGCTACAAATACAAAGTAGGAAAGAACAGATGGCCCATATTTACTACTGCCATAAAATACCATCCAAACAGGTTCTGATAAAAAACTAAGCCCAACTGTCATAGGAATTGTCAAAAATATTAAAATTTGAAATGTTTGATTAATCTTTCTATGAATATCTTTCTTATCGTCAAGTACAAGACTAGAAGTAAGATTAGGAATCAAGCTAATAATAACACCAGTAGAAATAGAGATAATAATCATATTAAACTTTGATCCCCAAGTAGAAATAATCCCCATTACCGTCTCAGCATCCTGAGTACTATAACCAATAGTCTCTCCCAATGTCTTCACCAAAGTAAAAGTATCAACAAAACTATATAAGGATTTAAAAATATCAATCATAATAAAAGGAAGTGCATACCAACAAATCTTCTGAAAGATTTCCTTATCGCTAATTCTAGGCTCATTTTTTGAAAGAACCTTTTCATTTAATTTCTTCTTATTCGTAAGTGTCTTCTCAAGTAAATAAACATAGGCTGCAAAAGCTCCAATCGTTGCACCAAAAACAGCAACACCAACCGCAGTAGTAAGAGATAAATGAAATACCTTTAAAGCAATAAAACTACCTGCAACAATAAATATAACACGAACAATTTGTTCATAAATCTGTGATAAAGCAGTAGGAGTAATAAATTTATGTCCTTCCAAATAACCACGATAAATACTAAGAATAGGAACCACCAAAATAGCAGTTGAAATCACCCGTATTACAAAAGTTACCTGTTCTATCGTATTTCCACCAGTAAGTTCCCCAAGAATAGCATAAGCAAGCTGTGGAGCAAAAAAGAAAAGTACTAAGAAACAAACAAGTCCCAAAATAAGAGCAATTTGCTTTCCCATCTTAAATGCCCGCTTTTTTGCATTATAATACCCTAAAGTCTGATATTCACTAATCAGTTTACTAATAGCAAGGGGAATTCCTGCAGAAGATAGAGCCGTAAATACTAAATAAATGGTATAAGCATAACCATATAAAGCCCCGCCCTGTTCTCCAATAATAGCATGAAAAGGAATCACATATAAAATCCCCAAAATCTTAGTAAAGACAATTCCAAAAGTAGCAATAAAGGCTCCTTGTATAAAATTAGTCTTATTCATTACTTTATTTTCTCGTTTTTTCTTCTTCACGTAATCACTTCCATTTTATTTTCTTCTTACTAATCATACCATAAATAGAAGTTTTTGGAAACAAACTATTTCAAGTACACAATCATAGCAGAAAAACAGTATATCTGTTCCTCTCCAAAGATAGAAGAACTCACCTGATACTTAATATCTACGATTTCTTTATCAAATTCTTCTAAAAAAGAATTAATCGCATTTTCTAAATCTTTCTCATCTTCTTCATCAAATATTTTTACCTTCATCTAATCACCAAATATAGTATAAAATTAGTTTTCCACAAAATTTGTTGAAAATGCACAAAAAGTAATTATCTTAGCAACAAAAAAGCAAGACTCCCGTCTTACCCTTTTACGACAATATTTACAATCTTACCTTTAATAACAATTACTTTTACAACTTCTTTACCAGAAATGTGTCTTTGAACATTCTCTTCTGCTAATGCTTTTTCTTTGATGGCATCCTCATCTTCATCCACTGCAATATGAATCGTAGCACGTACTTTTCCATTTACTTGTACTGCTATTTCTTTTTCTTCTTCTACAAGTAAGCTCTCATCATAACTAGGCCAAACCTCATAGGCAATAGTATCACTATGACCTAACATTTCCCACAACTCTTCAGTAATATGAGGAGCGACTGGATTTAGAAGCTTAACAAAGCCCTCAGCATATTCTTTAGGAAAAACCTCTTCTTTATAAACAGCATTGATAAAAATCATCATTTGACTAATTGCAGTATTAAAGTTAAGTGTTTCAAAATCATCCGTAACCTTTTTCACAGTCTGATGATAAATCTTTTCTAAATTCTTATTTTCTCTTTCCGAAATCTTACCAGATTCATACAAACGATAAACACGATCCAAGAACTTCTGTGCTCCTTCTACTCCCTGCTTACTCCAAGGCTTAGAGGCTTCAAGAGGCCCCATAAACATCTCATAAAGACGAAGAGTATCTGCACCATAATCCCTTACAATATCAAGGGGATCAATAGCAAAGTCCGGATAACGTTTTCCCATTTTAATTCCATTCGCACCCAAAATCATTCCTTGATGTACAAGCTTTTTAAAAGGCTCTTTTACAGGAGATAGTCCTTTATCATACAAATAACGATTCCAAATACGAGCATACATTAAATGACCAACTGCGTGCTCTGGCCCTCCCACATATAAATCTACTGGCATCCAGTGTTTTAATAACTCATAGTCTGCAAAAACCTGATCGTTATGAGGATCAATATAACGTAAGAAATACCAAGAAGAACCTGCACTACCAGGCATAGTAGAAGTTTCTCTATACCCCTTTTTTTCATTATAATCATATTCTTTCCAACTCTTCGCATTCTCAAGTGGTGCCTTTCCACTATGTCCTTTATAATCCTCAAGCTCTGGAAGTACAAGTGGCAATTCCTCATCATCTAATATATGAATATTTCCATCCTCTAAATAAACAACAGGCATTGGTTCTCCCCAATAACGTTGACGAGCAAAAATCCATTCACGCATTTTATAATTGATATGTTTTTCACCACAATGATGATCTTCTAACCACGTAATCATTTTATGAATTGCCTCTTCCTTATTCATACCATCTAAAAATTCTGAATTAATATGAACGCCATCTTCAGTAAAGGCTTCCTTATCGATATCTCCTCCCTCTAAAACAGGAACAATAGAAATACCAAATTTCTTTGCAAACTCATAATCACGATCATCGTGAGCAGGAACTGCCATAATCGCACCAGTTCCATAACTTGCCAAAACATAATCAGAAATATAAATAGGAATTTCTTCTTGATTTACAGGATTAATAGCATAAGCACCAATAAAGACACCTGTTTTATCGTGATTTAACTCTGTTCTTTCTAAATCACTCTTACAAGCACATACACTTTTATAAGCATTCACTTCATCTCTTTTATCATCGGTTGTAATAAGATCTACAAGAGTGTGTTCTGGTGCCATTACACAGTAAGTAGCACCAAATAATGTATCAGGACGAGTCGTAAATACAACAAATTCCTCATCACTATTTTTGACTTTAAAAGTAATATGAGCTCCAACAGATTTACCAATCCAATTTCTTTGCATCTCTTTTGTTGACTCTGGCCAATCCACCTCATTAAGACCATCCAAAAGTTTTTCAGCAAAAGAAGCCTGATCAATCACCCATTGTTTCATATTCTTACGAATAACAGGAAAACCACCACGTTCACTCTTACCATCAATCACTTCATCATTAGAAAGAACTGTTCCAAGTTCTTCACACCAGTTAACAGGCATATCAATATATTTTGCATAACCATCTAAATATAATTGCTTAAATATCCATTGCGTCCACTTATAAAACTGAGGATCACTGGTCTTTAAAAGTTTACTCCAATCATAATCAAATCCAATAGACTTTAACTGCTTAGTAAAAGTATCAATATTCTTTTCAGTAAATCCATTAGGATGATTTCCAGTAGTCACTGCATACTGTTCTGCAGGAAGCCCAAAAGAATCATACCCCATCGGATGAAGCACATTATACCCTTGCATTCTCTTCATACGAGAAATAATATCAGTTGCCGTATACCCTTCAGCATGTCCAGCATGAAGTCCTACCCCAGATGGATAAGGAAACATATCAAGTGCATAAAACTTAGGTTTACTAAAATCCCATACATTAGTGTGAAAAGTATCATTATCTGACCAATACTTTCTCCATTTCTCCTCTATTTTCTTAAAATCATACATCTTTAATCATTCCTTTCTTAACATAATAACTTCCAATCAAATGATAACTAAAAAGTATCAAGGGAATTATCAAAAATAATGCCACTGCAATTTCTAGAATATAATTATGAATCATCATTACAATTGAGACCAAAAGTGCAATATCGAATGAGGAAACAATAGAAATTACTAACAATAATTTTTTATAATCCACAAGTTTCAAATCAATTTTATATCGAGATTCTAAGTAACGAACCTCCATCGGCTTCTTCGCCGAATTGCGACGCCTCGCCTTTCTCACAACAAAAATCTGATAAATGAGAAACAAAAAAATAAACGTCATCACAAATAAAACAAACTCTTCCATCTCCACCTCCAATAAAAAAACGCCCCTAAACATAAGGACGAATCATTCGCGGTACCACCTTAATTCATAGAAATTTCTATGCATCTTTCAAAGAGATAACGGTCTTACCCGAAATATTTATAAGGAAATCAAGTTCGTTATTTTCTTATATTTGTTTCCACCTTCCACAAACTCTCTTTTGATAAGAAAAATTAACTACTACTACTTCCCATATCTAAAAACTATTATTAGTATACCAAAAATTCTAATAATTGCAATAAAATATATCTATTTTTTATAAAACAGTTAATTATAGTTTACAACTTGATCAGAAAAGACCTTTGTTTTAACAAAACCAGTCTGCCTTTTAGAAGACTGATAACCGTAAAAATCCTGCACCTCTTGTGGTAGACATTCCATTTTATGATGAAAAACCTCATCCATTGCTTCCTGTCTTCTTTCCCTACTTTGATAAATTATATTTAAAGCCCAGCTACAGTCAAGTCCAAGTGCATAGCCTGACTCTTCAAACTGTTCAATTTGGCTTTTCTCTGTAAGTCCCAATAATTGTTCGGCACTCTCTTCTACTGGCAGCTTAGTCTGATCTAGCTCTGAAATCAGTGGCAAGTCTCTATAAGAAAAATTCTCTATAAACGGTAGACTAGAAAACTCTCCTTCTAAAACTCTACTCATTGCAGCAATCCCATTTGCTCTAACGGCACCATCCAAATCTTTATTCAAAAAAATAGAATCAATCTTACAAGTTGTTTTATCAATAGCACAAAAGCCACTTTTTTCTCTATGAAACAACAATGACTGTCCCTGATCAGTATAAATACACGCAAAACCTAAGCTCTGTATTTTATCTAGTCGCTGCTGAAAAGTATCTTCGACTAAAGAATGCCCTACTACAACTGGTTCATCTAATAATTGATATGTTTGTACAACATAAGAATGATCCGCATTTTTTTCCTTCTGATTCATTTGACTTTGTAAACGAACATTTCTTAACAAATACTCAAGTCCCATCCGATTAACACTACTCATAATACGTCTCTCTCCTTCACCGAAAATAAATTCTATCACAAAACAAAAAAGAGTTCAAGTGAAAAAGAAAAAGTGGCATACTAGCCACTATACTTCTGCAATATACTCTAAAAGTTTCAAAAATAATGTCATATATTCACGAGAAAGCCCTTTCTTCTTAAGCTTACGAATTGCAATACGTTTTTTCTTAATAGGTTCTTCTCCGAAAATAATACTTGCAATCTCTTCTTTTAAATAAGTATTAATTTGTAGATCCATCAAGATACTATCAATATCATCGTTAATAACACGAACAGCATCAATCTCAATATCGCGTCCTTTACAATTAACTGTTACTTGTCCAATTGTTGGAGCATTTAACACCTCAACCACAAAATCGTTACCATCAATTCCCTTTCGAATATTTAGCGGTGTTGCGTTATGAAATGCCGAAACATCATCTGCTTCCCTTGTATTTCTAAATACCAATTTATAATTTCTAGTTTCTGGAACAATTCCGCTTTTTCCTTCAACAGAACGAATAATAACTGTATAATTATTACGCAAATAGTTATAGTCAATGGATGTCTTCAAGAAATACCCCTCTTTATATAAAGACGTAATTCCATCATCATCATATAGAGTATAAGTGTTAGATACTCCCGGAAAGATATGAATTTCCATATCAGTAGCAAGACCTGTATTATTCCGATCACTCCGATTAGAAAGAGGAATAATAGAACCTGCGTGAGCAAAGATCGGATAATCCTCATCACGAAAGAAGGAAACGTATTTTTTTGCCCCAGGGAATTTTTTCCCAGTTGTAAAATCATACCAAATACCATCTGGTATAAAAAAGCGATGAACAGTTCGGTTCATAACAGGATCTTTCTTATCAAGAATAGGTGCCGCCATAAGTTGAGAACCGAAGTAATACTGATTACGATAAAGTGTATCATCATAAATCCAAGGGTAATTATAGTAAAGTGGCTGAATCAAAGGAGTCCCTACTTGATGATAACCATAAGCCTCTGTATACAAATAAGGAATAAGACGATGACGAAGGCGTAAATAATTCGCAACAATGGTCTCTGTCTTTACATCCCAAAGCCAAGGTTCCCGTTTATAATATGGTCCCCGTGCTGCGTGAAAGCGAAAAATAGGAGAAAATACACCAAGTTGAACATAGCGAATATAAAGCTCTGGATCTTCAATCCCTCCGTGATTTCCTGCAACATCATGACTCCAAAAGCTGACCCCAATATTGGCAGCATTGAGAGTCATAAAAGGAATCTTTTTAAGCTCACCCCAACTGACCTCGCCACTTCCCGCATATAAAATAGATTGTTTATGTGGCGCATAAATAGAGTTCCTTGATAAATAAAGAGGTCGCTTCGCAACATTTCTTCCTGAATCCAAATACTGGTAATGATTAATTGCCCATAAATTTAATAGGTTACTATTTCCACTATAATCATTCCAAAAAAAGTCAACACCCAAAGCTTCAAGTGGATGTAAAAACACTTTAAAGTAAATATCTAAAAGTTTAGGATTTAAAGGATCAAATAATACAATTTTAGCTTCATTAATTCCCAAGTATTTAGAAGCGGTAGGAAAGAATGCTTCGTGAGGATAAATTCCAGCGGTTGGATCCAATTTAAGACCAACACGAATATTTCTTTTATGAATTTTTTCAATGGTAAGAGCAGGATCAGGAAACAGACTCTTATTAAAAGTAAATCCGCTCTTAAGTCCTATATGTTCTCCAACATTTCGGTAATGCCAATCATTATCTAAGAGCAAAATAGAAATAGGAATTTTTTTCTTTTCAAATTTTTTAAAAAGTCCCTCTAATTTCTGATCACTATAATCTATATTTCTACTCCACCAATTTCCAAAAGCATAGCGAGGTGGCAAGTCTGGAAACCCAGTTAACTTAAAGTAGTCAATCAAAGCCTGTGAAAAATCTTTATCATACATAAATACATAAATATCAAGACTTCCTGGAGCACGATCAAGAAGTGTCCCATCTTTCGCAATCAGTTTATTATTACTATCATTAATACTTGCAAATCCTTCAAAAGAATAAAGACCTCGATTATAAACATTACTGCTCGGAATATCAACAGATACCATATTCCCATTCGCATTACGAACCTCTGGATGCCCATAATACCAGTTTCTCTCTCTATCCTTATCATTACTAATCAATGTTATTTTTAAATTTTTCATTGGATCAATACTATTTCCTTGAAAAACTTGTCCTTTAGCATAAGAAAGTTTAAAATAACGAGTCGTAATTTCAATATAAGAAGCATCTTGTTGTACTTTAAAATCAGGAAGTCCAAAATTTCTCTTTCGAACCAACTGACTAGGAATATCTACAAATTTACCAGTAGGATCATACTCCAACCGCACCAAACGTTCAGAGAGTACACTAATACGCCAATTATTTCCACGAAATACAGCTTTACTGTCTGCAAATGTATTTGTATAATCAATTTCAAATTGTTTCCCTAGTGGATACATCCGCTTCACCCTCTTATTATTCTAGTACTATAATATCATAAAAAGAAAAAGTTTCCAAGAAAAAAATATAGGCATCTACTAAAAAAATTATGAAATAAAATCCATAATTTCTAAATAAATATAAACAGATGAAAGAAAGTACTCAGTCTTCTTTCAATTCAAAATCAAGTAGTAAGGGAAGATGATCTGAAATATCAGTATCGATAACTTGAAAATTAACAACTGATATATCGTCACTTACAAAAATATAATCACAAACATATTCACCCTGATCAAGTCCATCATCAAACTTTGGCCTAGTAGATGTAATATGAAACTCCGTAATTAAATTTTTAAAATATTTATTCATAATAGAAATTGCTTCCGACTCTGGAAGTAAATTAAAATCCCCCACAATAATGGTAGGAAGATCAATTTTTTTAACTTCTTCAAGAATAGAATGAATCTGATGTATACATCTCTCATCACCTAATTTATCGTGATTCCAAATTCCGTGAACATTAATAAGACAGATCTTTTTACCCTCCACTTCTATAATCGTTTCAGTAAATGCCCTTGGATGATCCTCTACTCTAAAATTGGTAGTATCGGTAAATTCACCATAATGTTGATGATAAAAAACATTAAAAGAAGAAAGAATTTCATATCTTGATAAAACATAATTTCCCTGTTCCACAAGACCTCCAAAATTCTTAGAAATTACCCCCCCATTTTTCTCGTGATGAGAGGCAATCCATAAGGGACCAAAAAAGTGATAAGGATAATCTGTATTTTTCTTGATAACATTTGCACTGTTATATTGCTCAAAGACACTATCTTCAAGTCCCCTCATTGCCTCCTGTAAAACTACAATCGAAGGATTACTCTCATCAATCAACCTAACCACTTCCCAGCCATTATCTAGTTTAATTCCAATATTTAAATCCAAAATCCTCATAATCCACCTACTTTTTATCTAAAAATCTTACATAATACTCATCAAAAGTAATATTATTCTCCTCAATATATTTTGCAATTTTCTTTCCTACATAACGATAATGCCAAGATTCATAGTTATAACCAGTAATACTCTCAAGCCCCTTAGGATATCGATAAATAAAACCATATTTATAAGCATTATCAAACAACCACTCTGACTCTTTCGACTCTACGAAAATATTAGAAGTAGTGGAAGCAATATCAAAGCCAAGTCCTGTTTGATGTTCAGAAAAACCTGGTTTTGCTACATATTTTAACACATAGTTATCCCCATATAATCCTTTATAAGTATTCCATGTTTCTTCTTGATCTTCATAGCTCCGATAGCAAGAATTAATAAGAAAATGCATATCTTCCTTTTCACCATCTTTAAGCATAGCAACAAAAGCATTATATGCCTCTCTATTTGCCTGAATTTTTTCATTTCCAACAGTATATTTAGAATCTACAGTAATTAGATTATCGACCTTAAAATCTTTATCTAAATAATGATGTTTATTAACAAACATATCAATTGAAAACTTAACCACTTCTACAGCCTGCTCATAATCAGGAATATCAAGATTTAGATTTACGTGTAAAACCGTAGTCTCCTCATCTTCCCTTTCCTCATCCATATATTTTAAATACCGATCATAATTTTCAAGGCGTGCATAATCAATACTAAAAAATTCCTCCAAATAACGAACTTTATCACGCTTAGCAAAATCACTAACCGATTGATCATCTCCATGAGAAATAATCATCGAAATTTCATAATCACTATAATCTTTTTTTATCAATTTATTAATATTATGAATCAAATGTTCCTGTGGCATATATTTAATCTTCTGATAATGGTCTAAATTCTTTTCATTATAATTATCGCTTTCAAAAGCAGCATTTAGTGTCTTATTTTCACCTACAGATAAAACATAATCTTTCTTAAACTGAAACAAAATATTATGACTTGCCTTTTTACTATAACCCAAACTTGTTAAAGAATGAATTTGATAAGAATAAAAAATAAAAATTCCTAAAATAATAACAACAATAATGCCAACAATACGAAGAATCATAACTGCTGGTTTTTTAAGTTTTAATTTTCGCCTTTGCATCATACCACCACCTACTATGCTAAGTATATCACAAAATAATTGCTTTTTCGAGGCATTTATGATATAATCTAACCAATTTTGAAACAGAGAAAGAAAAAATGAGGTTAGGTGATAAATATGCGTGCAATCGTACTATCTGGAGGAGGATCTCTTGGATCTTATCAAATTGGAGTTTGGAAAGCCCTAAGACATCTTCATATAAAATATGACATTGTAACAGGAACTTCTATTGGAGCATTAAATGGTGCCTTAATGGTACAAAAAAACTACTATAAAGCATTACAAATCTGGAAAAAAATAAATATGCAAATCCTATTTGGAGATGAAATAGCGGCAACTAACAATAAAGAAGTCTTCAAAATGTTTCGTAACGAATTTTTAAAAAATGGTGGAATTGAAGTTAAAAAAGTAGAAGAAGTAATAGAAAAGTATATTAACAAAAGCAAGTTTTACAATTCAAATATTGATTATGGCCTAGTAACCGTAAACCTAAGTAAGAAAAAACCATTATTTTTAACAAAAGATAAAATAAAAGAAGAAAAATTAACTTCTTACTTAATGGCATCTGCTTCTTGCTACCCTGCATTTAAACCAAAAGAAATTGATAAAGAAAAATATGTAGATGGTGGCTACATTGATAATATGCCTATTAACTTAGCAATTGATTTAGGGGCAGATGAAGTAATTGCCGTAGATTTGAACTCACCAGGTATTAAATTTCCAACAAAGAAAAAAATAAAGATAACAACAATAAAGCCAAACAATAAACTATCATTCTTTTTAAACTTTAATGAAGAAGGTGCCAAAAGAAATATGCAATTTGGTTATAATGATGCTATGAAAAAGTTTGGAAAATTAGAAGGAAAAAAATATACCTTTAAAAAAGGTCAAATTGAAAAATGCAAAAATAAATATCAAGTAAGTTATGAAGAAGAATTTAAAAAAATATTAAATACTAAAAAAATGTTAAATCAGGTAATTTCAAGTCCATTACTAGGAAAGGTAAGAAATAAAAAATATTTATTAACTATGCTAGAGGAACTAGGAAAAATGTTTGAATTAGAAGAGACTAAAATTTATACCTATAAAGAATTCAATAAACTATTAAATAAACAAGTAGAAATAGCAATGACAAATAAAAATAAAATGGCAATTACTAAATTATTAAAATCAAAAATTATGATTCTAGATATGTATGATAAATTAAAAAAAGGAAAAAGAAAAGCTGTAAGAAACCAAGCAGTAATAGCACCAAATGATTTCTTAAAGGCTTTATATCTATACACAATTAATGAAAACTAAAAACCCATTTTTATACACCAACAATAATAAGAGATATCATACACTAGACTATTATTATAAAACAAGATTTCAAAGTAAAGTATTTAAAGTAAGCCTAAATGCAGGATTTAGTTGTCCCAATATTGATGGTACAGTAGGAAACGGTGGATGTATATACTGTTCCAAACTAGGTAGTGGAGACTTTGCAGGAGAAGAAACAGATGATTTATTAGTACAATTTAAAACAGTAAAAGAAACTCTTTTAAAAAAATGGCCTGAAGCAAAATATATCGGTTATTTTCAAGCACATACGAATACTTATGCCCCTGTAAAAGTACTGAAGGAAAAATATGAAAAAATACGAAAGCAAGAAAATGTAATTGGTCTAAATATCGCTACAAGACCAGATGCAATTTCTGAAGAGTGTTTGGATTACTTAAAAGAATTAAATAAAAAAACATATTTAACAATTGAATTAGGGCTACAAACCATTCATAGAGAAACATCAAAATTAATCAATCGTTGTCATTCTCTAGAATGCTTTACAGAAATGGTAAAAAGGTTAAGAAAAGAAAATATCGATGTCGTAGTACATATCATAAATGGACTTCCATATGAGTCAAAAGAAATGATGATAGAAACAGCAAAGTATTTAAATAAACTAGATATTCAAGGAATCAAGATCCATATGTTACATATCATAAAAGATACAGCATTACAAAGGTTATATGAAAAAGAAAACTTCCACGTATTAACAAAAGAAGAATATATTGATATTGTAATAAACCAACTAGAATACTTAAGACCAGAAATCGTAATTCATCGTATCACAGGAGATCCAAAACTAGATGACTTAATAGAACCCAATTGGTTAATAAAAAAATTTTGTGTTCTAAACGATATCGATAAGGAAATGGTTAGAAGAGATACTTATCAAGGAAAGAGAATAGAAAATGAAAATAAAACACGAACTGAAGCCAATTTATAACAAAGACTCTGAGATATTAATACTAGGAAGTATTCCAAGCGTAAAATCAAGGGAGATTGGATTTTACTACGCGCATCCACAAAACAGATTCTGGCAGGTTTTAGCAGCAATATATAAGGAAGATCTTCCCAAAACACAAGAGGAAAAAACAGACTTTTTAATCAGACACAAAATTGCCCTTTGGGATGTTCTTGCCTCCTGTAGTATAAAGTCATCTAGCGATGCATCTATTAAAAATATCAAAGTAAATAATATAGAAAAGTTAATCAAGAAAACTAATATTAAAGCGGTATATACAACAGGAAAAAAAGCCTATGAAATATATCAAAAAGAAGTAGCAAGAAAAACAAAGATAGATGCCATCTATCTGCCGAGTACTTCACCTGCTAATGCCTCTTTTAGCATAGAGAAACTAATAAAAGAATATAAACATCTCATAAAAAACCAAAACCAGTGAACATTACATTCACCGGTTTTTCTATTTTGACTCATTTTCACTCATATCTACTACATAAGGATCAGTCATAGTACCATCTCCACTTTTGATAATCGTTCCAGGTGCCAAGGAAACTACAGGTCGAATGCCATTTATGCCACCAACACTAACATCATCCAGGCCACCACCTAAGTTCAACCGAAATCCATAGACACCCGTACGGACAAAAGATTGAGGAGACAAGGACCAATTATACTGACCTGTATATAAATAACTTGATCCACTATATCCACTTTTTCCGTGTCCTGCCATCGTTAACTCATCTGCTGTTAATAATGCTACTGGGTAAGTCAACATCCCATTTCCATTTTCACTGCTTACCGTAAAGCGATCTGTTTCATTTTCACATTCCACACTTGGACTCTTTGTTCTTACATTTCTCTGTTCCGCTCCAAAAGAAGTAAAATAGGTCTGCTTATTAATTGAAGTTATAGAAGAATCCTCATCTTTACTCTTTAATGGCCCCCGATTAATACTTCGATCATTACACCAGATAGTATCTTCCAACTTATCAGTATATTCTAACATATAGGCTTGATACCAACTGTCTATTGTTTGCTTTATCGTTGAATCATTGGTATTTGCAAACATCTCATTCTTTGCATCTTCTAACTTCTTTCCATCTTTGAATTTTAAATAATAGATTGACGAATCATTACTACCAAAATAAAGAATATAACCTACCTCACTACAGCTATTTTCTGTACTAAAACAACTATAATGATATTTGGTTGCTATCTGCTGGCGATCATTCCCCCAATTAAGTGGACTACTTCCATAGGTATCGATTAAAGTGTATTTACTTCCATCCCAAATAACATCATTCCCATAAATCCATTTCTTGTTTAGTACTTCTTCATATAAACTATCGTAGGTCTCCCCATTCTCCATTGAAATATAATACATTCCTGTATCACTGGAGACATCAATATACCAAATGTTACTACAACTTACTCCTCCATCTGGACACACATAATTTCCTTGCTTTGGATATTTTGTACGCCAATCTATTTCTTGTACCTCTGTTGGATTTTGAATTGTATATACTCCATTCTCATATACTATCTCACTTCCATAGTTCCATACTTTATTCACATCAGCCAATGTTTGATTACCACTTAACTCCTTATAATATATTTCATTAGAAGACACACCTGCTATATAGTAAACCCTATTACAATTAGTCATAGTACCATTATAACATCTATATTTTCCATTCAACCCTCCTTTATTTCCAGTAACCCATTCAATCTGTGTTACTGCACTTCCATCACTATTCTTTAAGATATACTGGCTTCCATCCCATTCTATACTATCTCCATAATAATAAGTATCTCCTGTACGCATAGATGAATATGATAAAATAGTTTGAGAATAACGACTTCTTCCTATATGCGAATACCAACTTGGTCTTGATATAGTCTGATATGTATAATCATTCCGATTTCCATACATATACCCTACATCGGCAGGTGAACTTTCATATTGGTTAAATTCACTTGTTCCAATTTGTGTTGCCTTTCCTGTTGTATTCGTACAATTTCCATCCATATCTGGCTCTCCATTATAAATGAGCTTAACTCCTCCTGTACTGGTAGTCCTAACAATCTTCCAACAGAATCCTCCAAACTTTACATTGTTATTATCTACTTCTCCTCGGTAGTATAACACTGGGTACTCATCATTCTTTGTTGGAGCTCTTAAGTAAACTCCTTTTCCATTCGTATTAGAGGGAGCAGCTCCAAATTGAATTCCTTCCCAGTCTGTTACATAAGCACTCCGCCCATCATCTAGTACAGCAAGGGCCTTCATCATCTTATAGAAAGTTTGGGCTACATATACTTCTCCTTCCATTGATTTCTCTACTTTAACTCTTCCCCATACTCCTTTGATGATAATATCTTCTTCTGGCA
>CAJTXY010000026.1 GCA_910583685.1 uncultured Bacilli bacterium | reverse complement strand
ACCATTTTATCAAAGGTGATTAACAAAAAAGCAACTATATTTTTTTAGTAGTTGCTTTCGCTCTTTTTTTTGTTTTGATTTTAGATTTTTGGTGAAGTTTCTCTTTTACTTTTTTTGTTAACTTAGGATTTTTATCCGATATAATACTGGTATGAAAAACAAACCAAAATACTATAATCAATAAAACAATATAAATAATTTTACCAATTACAGGATCTTTCAATTGATAAAGAATAGATGCTGCTGCAAATAAAATGTTAATTACATATATAATTAGAACTGTTGTTCTTTGTGAAAAATTCATTCCTAATAGCTGATGATGTAAGTGTTGTTTGTCAGGAGAGAATATCGGCTGCTTTTTTAACATTCTTCGAATGATTGCGAAAGTTGTATCTAGTATTGGAATAGCTAATATTAAAAGTGGTACAAAGAATGAAGTAAGGGCAGGACCTTTGAACTCTAAAAGTGCGATGATTGCAATAATAAATCCTTCAAATTGAGTACAATCTCCTGCAAAAATAGTAGCAGGATAGAAGTTATGAAGTAGAAAGCCTAAAGTAGATCCTAACATAATAAAAGTTAAAATCATAACAAGGCTACCACTTCTGGCTTGATAAAACCCGATAATTCCAATTGTTAAATAGAAAATGGAACAAATCCCACCACTTAAGCCATCTAATCCATCTATTAAATTAATAATATTACAACAGGCAACTATAAACAAAATTGTTAATGGATATGACCAAATTCCAAAATCAATCGAAAAACCAAAGGCTGTTATATTATTTAAAAGGATTCCTCCATAAAATACAATTACAGACGATGCTACAATCTGTCCCAAAAACTTATAAGATGCTCGAATTGAGTGAATGTCATCAACAATTCCTACTAAGACAATAATAAAGCTTCCAATTAAAATGGAATTCATTTGAATACTTTGTTCTCCAAATAACATATATCCGAAAAGAAAGCCCAAGAAAATTCCAACTGCACCTAGTTTTGGTATTTCTTTTTTGTGTATATGCCTATTTCCTTCATCGTTTCTGGGTTTATCCATCGCATCAATATGTTTCGCTACTTTCTTCATTAAAGGTTGAATTAAGGCTGAAAAGAAAAATGTCACACATATAATTTTGACAGCACTTAATATTTCTTCGTTCATAACTCTACCTCTTCTCTATTTAAATTATAAACAATATTTCTATTCTTGGCAAATAAAAAACCGATTTTTATCGGTCCTCTCCTAAACGATTAATATTATCTAATAATACACCGGTTCCTTCTGCTACACAAGTAAGTGGACTGTCTGCTATAAACACAGGTACTTCTAACTCTTTTGTCAGCAATTCTGTAAGGCCATGTAACATAGCACCACCACCAGTTAATACAATTCCTTTATGAACAATATCAGCAGATAACTCTGGAGGAGTCTGTTCCAAGACATTGGTTGCTGCCTTAATAATTTTATAAACACTTTCGTGTAGTGCCTCTTCGATTTCTGGTTGTGTAATTGAAATTGTATGTGGAAGCCCTGTTATCAAATTTCTGCCTCTTACTTCCATTGTTTCTTTTTTTACTGCATCATAAACATTTCCAAAGTTTATTTTTATATCTTCTGCAGTTCTATCCCCAATTAATAATTTATACTTTTCCTTAATATATTTTATAATATCTTGGTCAAAAACATTTCCTGCAACTCGTACTGATGTTGATGTTACAATATCATCAAGTGACAATACTGCAATATCTGTTGTTCCTCCACCAATATCAATTACCATATTAGCACTTGGTTTTGAAATGTCCATTCCAGCTCCAATTGCTGCCACTTTAGGTTCCTCTTCAATATATACTTTTCTAGCACCTGTTCTCTCAGCAGCCTCTTTGATCGCATTTTTTTCAACCGGAGTAACATTAGTTGGACAACAAATTAAAATACGTGGTCTCGAAAATAGCGAACTTGCCTTAATTTTTTTGATAAATGTATTTAGCATAATTTCTGTAATCTCAAAGTCTGCAATTACTCCATCTTTCATTGGTTTGATTGCTTTTACCTTACCTGGGGTTCTTCCTAACATATCATTTGCTTCACGACCTACAGCAATTACCTTCTTTGAATCAGTATCTATTGCTACAATACTAGGCTCATTTAAAACAATACCTTGTCCTTTGATATAAATTAAAACATTTGCTGTTCCTAAATCTATTCCAATATCTTTTGCTAACACGATTATCACTTCCTTTTCCTTAAACATTATTATTTTACCATAAAATCTCTATTTTATTTTATTTTTTTGATATTTTTTCTTTGTGGACTCTCCACCTCGTAAATGTCTGATATTAATATGCTCTTTAAAAACTTTTTCGACTTCTTGGTAAAGGCTTTCATCTATCTTTTTTAGTCTAATTTGCATATCCTTATGGATGGTACTTTTTCCAATTTTTAATTCGGTTGCTAATTCTCTTAGTGTCTTTTTCGTTTGTATCAGCAACTTTGCTTCCTTTATTGTTCTTTCTTCTAGAATTGATTTCATATGTTCCTTCTTTCTAATAAAGTATATATGGAATTATTCTAAAATATGAAAAAAAAGAAGTATCAACTTCTTTACTCTTCTTTTGATGAGATATCTTTATCAATATATTCTTCTGGATTTACAACCATTCCTTTTAAATACATTTCAAAATGTAAATGATTCCCTAAATCTTTGTCAATTTCATTCATACCGCTTTTACCAATTGCTTGTCCTTGTGTTACTACATCACCTTTTTTTACACTTACTTCTGATAGGCTTTGGTAAACTGTAATATAATCGTTATCATGCTTGATTTCAATTATTTTTCCAAGTAAATCATCTTCTGTTACTTTTGTTACAGTACCATTTAATACAGATACTATTTCAAATGTTTCTTCTGCTTTATAATCAAGTCCTGAATTTTGAATATACGTGTTGTCGTGCCTTGTTAAAGATCTTTCCTGATTTTCTGCTTCTCCTTTAAAGTCGTAATAGTATTTTCCAATTTCTACTGTTTCACTTGTAAAAGGTTTAATAATTCTTGTTGTCTCGTTAATAACAGGAATATCTTTGCTTAAAATAATACTTGAAACATAATTGTAATCTGGGTTTATTTTATTTTGTTTCATATTTTTAGCAACAAAATAAGTTCCAATGGTAAGTCCTATTACAAAAATCAAATACACACTTGGTAAAACATAGGGTTTTAACTTCAATTTTTTCTTCATAATTTCACCTCATTAAAAGTTTGTACTAAAATGAGGAATTTATTCATATTTTATAAAATTTTTGAACATTCAAAAAAGTCCATAATAAAATTAGTAATTAAATAAATCATTATAAGTCCCAATAAAAAATAAAAAACTCTAGCTTGTATTACTCTATTTTTTTTAAAAATAGCATTAATATTTATAGAATCCATTGCCCATATTACTAATATAGTTACGAATAAATATACAAAAAATTTAATGCTCATTTTCATACCTCGTTATTTTATCTATTCTTCTTTGATGTCTTTCTAAATTTAGATATTTTGTTTCTATTAATGTAATAATCATTTTTTTCGCTTCTTCGAGTGATATTTTTTCTGAAATTGCAATAATGTTAGCATTATTATCTTGTCTTGTCGCTACTACATCATCAACAGTTTTAACACTAGCACAACGAACTCCTTTTACTTTATTGCATGCAATACTTATTCCGATTCCACTTCCACATATTGCTATACCAAATTCGGCCCTTTTATCTCTTATCGCTTCACCTAATAAGAAAGCATAATCTGGGTAATCTGTACTTTCTCCACTATTGGTACCTAAATCAATAAAGTCATAATCAGTCATTGTTGCTATTATTTTTTCTTTCAACTCATAACCACGATGGTCACTGGCAATTCCTATTTTCATCTTTCTCTCCTTTATATATCTTGATTTGTCATTAGTATACCACAAATTTCACAAAAGAAAAAACTGCTTTTTATGCAGCTTCATTTTGATCAAATCCATACTTCTTATTGAACTTATCGACGCGTCCCGCACGAGACTTTCTACTTTGTTGTCCAGTATAGAATGGATGACATTTTGAACAAACTTCTACGTTGATTTCATCTTTGTTTGACTTTGCTGTAAATGTTTCTCCACAGGCACAAGTAATTGTGCAATCTTTATAATCTGGATGAATTCCCTTTTTCATTTGATTCCACTCCTTCCGCCATGGCTATTTGCCATAGTAATTAAATGCATTGTTAATATAACAGATTTTTCAAGATTTAGCAAGGCTAATATTTAATATTTTCGAGGATTTTATGATAAATATACTCATAACCTTCTGTAGAGGGATGAATATCGAATGGATTTGGCAAATATTTCTCTATTGGAAAATCTTTGTATAAGCTGATATAAGTAATGCCTTCTTGATTACATATCTGGTGATACTTTGTATCTAATTTTTCAAAAAGACCTTGATACTTTTTATTGTTTGGGTATAAATTATAGTAGCCAATTACCACTAACTCTTTATTATACTTTTTGATTTGTTGAATTAAACTTTTTAGGTTTTCACCTATTCCATCAATTATTTCATTGGTTTTTCTTTCTAATAAAATTTCACTAATCGTACTTACTTGACTAATTAGATCATTAGCTCCAATCGATAAAGTTATAATATTTGCTTCACGTAAGGCACTTTTTAAACCAATACTTCTTTCTTCTATATATATTTTTTTGTTTAAGAAAATATCTTGTCTTATGTCTTTAATTCTAGCTTCTGTATTTGCAAATTTTTTTGTATATAGCTTTAATTTATAATTTTTATCAAAATAATTTGCTAAATAATCACTGTAACCATATGAAATTTCACCATATGGATTTTCTCCTAAGGCAAAAGAATCACCTAAGGCTAAATAGGTAAGTTGATTGGATGGAACAAGTTTATAAATGCAGTAAATAGAAATTACTGTTAAAATGGTAAAAATTAGTTTTATGTGCTTCATTTTTGCCTCCAAAAAAAGAGAGTATATAAAACTATATTTCTTTACTCTCTATTTTAGCACCGACACTTGTTAATTTTTCAACTAATTGCTCATAGCCTCGCAGAATATGTTCCACATTGGTAATCGTTGTTTTTCCACTAGCAATTAGTCCTGCTGCAACCATTGCAGCACCTGCTCTTAAATCTGTTGCTTTTACTCTAGTTCCAATCAATTCAGTTGGTCCTAATATGCAGGCACTTTGGCCTTTTAATGTTATTTCTGCACCCATTGCTTGTAAATATGGCAGGTGCATAAACCGATTTTCAAAAATGGTCTCTGTGACTTTACTTTTTCCAGAGCACTGCGTTAATAAAACTGTAAATGGTTGTTGTAGATCTGTTGGAAATCCTGGATAAACTAGTGTTTTTATATTGGTTGGTTTATAGCTTCCTTGTTTATTTATAATAATATAATCAGCTCCGATATCTAAATCCGCACCAATTTCTTGCAATTTTGAGATTAGAGAATCGATATGTTCTGGGATGATGTTATCAATTTTTAAATTTTTTCCACATAATGCACCAATAATCAAGTATGTTCCTGCTTCTATTCTATCTGGAATCACTTCATGAAAACAACTGTGTAACTCTTCTACTCCTGTAATTTTAATGGTTGAGGTTCCTGCTCCTGTAACTTTTGCCCCCATATTGTTTAATAGTGTTGCTACATTTACAATTTCTGGCTCTTTGGCAGCATTATCAATTTGTGTTACTCCTTTCGCTTTTACTGAAGCTAGCATAATATTGATGGTAGCACCTACACTTGCAATGTCTAAATAAATATTGGCCCCTATTAATTCATCGGCTTCTACTGTATATTTATTTTCTTCGTTTGTAACTCTTGCTCCTAATGCTTCGAATCCCTTCAAATGCAAATCAATTGGTCGTTCACCGATCGAACAACCTCCAGGAAAAGAAATCGTTACTTTTTTATATTTTCCAAGCAATGCTCCCATAAAATAATAAGAGGCCCTAAGTTTTTTTGCAAGTTCTTCTGGTATTTCTTTATTACTAATTGATTTAGGATCTATAAGAATACTTTCACTTGCCCGTTTTACTCTTGCACCAAGTGACTTTAATATTTCTGTTAAAGAGTCAATATCTGTTATATCTGGCACATTACAAATTGTTACATCATCATCTGCTAGTAATGCTGCAGGGATTAAAGCAACGGCACTATTTTTGGCTCCACTTACGCGAAGTGAACCTGTAAGTTCTTGTTCTCCAATGATTTCTAATACTTTCATAATTTATCCTCCACTATTGTCATTATATTTTATTAGAAAGTTTTATTTTGTTTCCTATTAGCCCCTTTTTGTTTTGAATAATATTACGATTTCTTCAATTCTACTCTTTATTGCTTCTTCTCCACTACCAATTACTTTTCGCGGATCATACACTTTTTCATCTTTTATTAAAAATTCTCTTACTGCTTTTGACCAAACATCCTGTAGATCTGTATTGATATTGATCTTTGCAATCCCACACTCTATTGCCTTTTCTATATCATAATTTGGAATCCCTGTTCCACCATGCAAAACTAATGGAATTGGTAATTTTTCATTTATGATTTTCATAGTAGCAAAATCTAAATTTGGTGTTCCGTGATAGAAGCCATGGACACTTCCTAAGGCTGGGGCAATCGAATCAATTCCTGTACTATTATATAGTGTAATGCAATCCTCTAAAGTTGCATTTAGAGAAGTGCCTGTAATATTGTCTTCGCTTCCTCCAATATGACCAACTTCTGCTTCTACACTAATATTCTTATCCTTTGCATAATCTACTACTTTTTTTGTTATATTGATATTTTCATCTAATGGGTGCTTAGAGGCATCAATCATAACAGAGGTAAATCCTGCATCGATCGCATTTTTACAAGAGTCAATACTGGAACCGTGATCTAAGTGAATTGCAACTGGAATTGTTATTTTTAAATCTTCTATCAAGCCTTTTACAATAGCAACGACAGTATGATAACCACCAATATATTTAATAGCACCTTCGCTTACTCCTAATATTACAGGAATTTTTAATTCTTCGCTTTTTTCTAATATATATTTAGTCCATTCTAAGTTATTTATATTAAAATGAGGAATTGCATAATGATTATTTTTTGCATCTTGTAGCATTTGTTTTGTGTTTACTAACATACCTTTATCACCTTTAATATTAATATAGACAAATTCATAAGTATTGTCAAGAAAATCAGGGGTTTTCCAGGCTTTTCCAAAGAAAAAGTAAGATTTCTTTTTTCTATATTTTCTACAGATTCTTCTTTTGGTATCTTTTTCTTTTATTTTTTATGTAATTTAAAAATACAGAAATTCATTAAGAAATTTCTGTATTCTTCTGGTAAGAAGTCTTATTTTTTAAGACTGCATTGTAGTAATTTTTTCCTAATAAATAAGAAATTGCATATCTTTCTTTCAACTTACATCACCATTATTAATATTTCCTATTTTTTTTAAATTATGTTGCCATAAAGTATTTTAATGATAAAATAATTAAAATCCATGCACCTACAATGGTTGCTTTATTACTATATTTTTTACTGACTAATTTTCCGAGTTTTAAACCTAAATATGTAAATATGGCACTTATGATACTGAATATAAGTCCTGCTAAAATAATTTTTTCATGTTCTAAACTTAAAACAATTCCTACAGAAAAACTATCTAGGCTTACAGTGAATGCAAAGAAGAGAAGATGGTAAAATTTACTTAAAGACATTATTTTTTCTTCTTCTTTTAGTGAGGAGAGCATCTCTAACGCAATGATTAGAAAGACACTTCCTGCGATAAAATTTGCTTTATCCACAAAAACTGTTAATAGATTAATTCCAATTAGACTTCCAATATAAGGCATAAAAAAGTGAAAGAGGCCAACTAATATACTTAGTATTATTGTTTTTTTCTTTCCTATTTGGTTCATTCCGTAAATTACCGCTAAAGAAAAAGCATCTACACTAAGTCCTACAGCCATAATAATATATAAAATAATTTTTTCCACAGTATCACCTTATATATTTTATTACATAGTCTTAGTGAAAATACTTATTGATGATCTCTTTTACAAATGATTTGTATTCTATTTCTTCTTGTTCTTCTGTTTGCTCTGCTTCCAATAGACAAAGGGGTGGAAATAAGACACACCAGAAATTTTTTCCCTCTCCTTTTCCAAGTGTTACTACAAGAGACTCATATATCCCTTCTTCATAGACTACACCTTTATACTTTTTTTCTGGAAAATAATGGTTTCCATAGTCAATATCATATGTAGTATTACTTTTGTTTTGAGCAAGGGTTTTTTCTATATTTTCACTAAACTCTGGTAGTCTATTTTGAATTATCTTCCTGGAGTCTTTCAGTGTATTAGCTGTTAACATTGTTTCTCTTAATTGCTGCTGAAGATTTCTTGCTACTTGTTTTTTTAATGTTTGATCTTTTTCTTTGTTACTTGATGCAATTACACGGAATCGTATAGCATCTTTTGGAATTAATACGACCTCTTCTTCCGTTCCTAATATTCCCAACATTCCTACTGCTAAAATGATTAAAATCATTGTTTTTTTCATATTATCACCTTTCACTTTCATAATGAGTGAATGTTTGGGATTTTATACATTTTTTTATTTTCTTTTTTAATTAAAAAAATGAATAAGTTTTTTGCTTATTCACGTTATTATCACTATTATTTAGTTTTTAAGTTTTTCATAAGTTTATTCCCTTTTTTCTGATGTTTATAGATTTAAAGATTCTTTAAAATAAATATCATTCTATCTTTTTCAGATAAATCTTGCTTACAAATGATTTTAACATCTTCTAAGTATTCTTCTACTAGTTTGAAAATTGGCTCTTTTTGAAGATAGCCAATCTCAAAAGCTATAAGGCACCTATCTTTCATATGTGGTTTTATTGTGCTTAATATTTTTCTATAACAATCTAGTCCATCACTCCCGGCATAAAGTGCTAGATGTGGTTCATTTTTCTTCACGATATCTTCAATTTCTTCGTCATCTCTAATATAAGGTGGGTTGCTAATGATTACATCATACTTTTTTTCCACATTCGAAAACATATCACTTTTTATTATATTTGCCTTTGAATTTAATTTTCCACAGTTTTTGTGTGTAACTTCTAGGGCTTTTTCACTAATATCAACTAAATCCACAAAATTAGTGGAAACTTTTTTCTCAAGAGTCAGGCCAATCACTCCGCTGCCACATCCGAGGTCAATAATATCCACAGGTTGTGTGAAAAACTCATTAATATACTTTATTGTATTTTCCACTAATTCTTCTGTTTCAAAACGTGGAATTAAAACTCTTTCATCTATGCTAAACTCCACCCCATAAAAGTTTACTTTCCCTAAGGCATATTGGAGAGGAGTCCCTTTTTCTATGGCACATACTGCTCTTTTGTATTTTTCACAGCATTCTTTTTCTACTTCTAAATCTAGACAAGTTAGTAATTCCAATGGATTTTTACCAATGATATCAGCAAGTAGAATTTTTGCAAAATCGGAGTGACAATGTGCTTTCCCATAGACTAGTAATTCTTCTACTCTCACTCCTCTTCTCCTGCTAGACGTCTTTTTTGATCTTCTGTAATTAAAGCGTTAATAATATCTTCTAAGTCTCCATCCATCACACGGTCTAAATTTTTAGTAGTAAATCCAATTCGATGATCTGTTACGCGATTTTGTGGATAATTATAAGTCCTGATTTTTTCTGCTCTATCTCCTGTTCCTATCTTACTACGACGGACATTTCCTTCCTTTTCTTCCATTTCTTGTTGTTTTAGCTCATAAAGGCGACTTTTAAGCACTTTCATTGCTTGCTCTTTATTTTGAATTTGACTTCGCTCATTTTGGCAAGTTACAACTGTATTTGTTGGAATATGAGTGATTCTAACAGCTGAATCTGTGGTATTAACTCCCTGTCCTCCACAACCACTAGAACGGTAAATATCTATTCTTAAATCACTTTGTTTAATCTCAATATCTACTTCTTCTGCTTCTGGCATTACTAAAACTGTGGCAGTAGATGTTTGTAAGCGACCATTTGATTCCGTTACTGGAACTCGTTGCACTCTGTGGGAACCACTTTCATATTTGAATTTTGAATAGGCTCCAGTTCCCTTAATCATAAACTCTATTTGACTAAATCCTCCTGCTTCCCCGTCGATTGCATTATATACATCGCATTTAAAACCTTGCTTTTCAGCATATCTGGTATACATTCTATATAAGTCTCCAGCAAAGATATTGGCCTCATCACCACCGGCAGCACCACGAATTTCTACAATGACATTTTTAGAGTCATTAGGGTCTTTTGGAATCAGCAAGATTTCAAGGGCAGACTCTAGAGACACCTTTTTTTCTTCTAACCCCGGTAGTTCTTCTTTTGCCATTTCCCCAAGATCTGGGTCTTTTTGCATTTCCTTTGTCTCTTCAATTGCTGCTTTTGTTTTTTTATAATCTTGATATACCCGAACTGTTTCTTCTAAGTCTCTCATTTCTTTCGATAATTCTTTTGTTTTATTAAT
The DNA here is from genome assembly GCA_910583685.1 of uncultured Bacilli bacterium. GTDB lineage: Bacteria > Bacillota_I > Bacilli_A > RF39 > UBA660 > MGBC119817. The sequence goes on along the minus strand of CAJTXY010000026.1, from coordinate 5,913 downwards.
ATTAGATAGTACTTCTGGCTTTGTTAACTCACTTTCAATTTCCTTAAAACGTGTTTCAATTGCTTCTAATCTTTCAATCATAAAATCACCTTTTCCTTATTAATTCATACGTATTATATCATGAATTATAAACAAAAACTAGAATTATCCTTCTAATTCTAGCTCATCTTCATCAAGAACTACTAAATCCTTTAAATCTTCTTCCGCATTATCATCGTAGTCTTCATCAGTATCATCATAATTGTCTTCTTCTATTTCTTCTTCTGGCTCTTCCTCTTTTACCAAATCTTCCTCTATTTCATCATCTTCATCAATAATCTTTACTACTTTATCTGAGGTATGACGGCTTTTTAAATCCCAGGTTCCATCTTCTAGAAGAATGAATCTTTTATCTGTTGTTAGAGATGTATAATAGTCTCCTATTTTATTTTCAAATGTTTTTGCTGGTAATTCTAATAAACTAATTATGGTTTTAAATAATTCTGCAGTATTTATTGGTTTTTTACTTTCTTCTAATAGTAAGTTTGTTATATCTTTATTTGATAATAACTCTAACTCTTCTTTTGTCATTTTTTTAATACTCATAATTTCCTCCTAAACCGAATTCCCAAGTAAACTTATATCATTTCTTATGGGTAATTGCAAGCCTTTTTACATTTTTTCTGGTACTTTTATTCCAAGTGTTTTTAGAAGTAGAGAATTTATATTAAATGTTAATTTTGTAAGGGCAGTCCACGTGCTTTTTAATTTTTCATCTTCTTCTGTTAATACTTTATTTTCTGCATAAAAGCTGTTATAAATACTAGTTAGTTTGTATAAGTATTCTGCAATTTCATTTAGTGATTTTGCTTCTAACGATTTTTTTAGTACCATTGGCATTTTCAATATAGTTAATGCAAGTAGTCTATCGTTTGTTCCTTTTAATTTATGGAAAGAAATTTCTTTTATTCCTTCTTTTTCTACTTTTTCTAGTAATGATTTCATTCTGACAGTTGAGTATAGTAAGTAAGGACCTGTTTTTCCTTCTAAATCGGTGAACTTTATAGGATCAAAAACATAATCCTTTGTTCTAAATGGCAAAAAATCAGCATATTTTAGTGCGGCAATAGCGATCATTTCAGCGGTTTCTTCACGCTTTTCTTCTTCTACCATATCAATATTGATTCTCTTTAATGTCTCTTCTTTAATGCTTTTTATTAAATCTTTTAGGGTCATTACACCCCCATCCCTTGTTTTAAATGGCCGGCCGTCTTGTCCTGTCATAGTTCCAAATCCAAAAAATTCTAGTTTTGTCTCTTTTTGTACTAGCCCTGTTAAATAAGAGGCACGGAAGACTTGTTCAAAATATAATGATTGGCGGTTATCTGCAAAATACCATATTTCATCAGGAGAAAATCTTTTCATTCTAGAGTGAATTGTTGCCAAATCTCTTGTTGCATAAAGGGTTCCATCATTCGATTTTATCACCACAAGTGGTGGCATTGGACTATCATCTGTCTCAGTTTTAACATTGATAATTTTGGCTCCTTCGCTTTCTTCTAAAAGTCCACTTTTCTCCATTATACTCATTGTTTCTTTAATATATGGGTAACAATCACTTTCACCCTCTAATAAATCAAACTCTGTATTTATTCTTTTATATACTGCTGTAATATCTTTTATAGATACCTCTTTTATTTTATTCCAAAGAGCATTATAACCTTTATGACCATTTTCCAACTCTTTGGTAATTTCTACTACTTCTTCTAGCTTAGATTCATCTGTTTTTGCTTTTGTACTAGCAAGCGGATAGATTTCACCTAACTCTTCTGGTGTAATGTTAAAATCAACCTCTTGATAATTTCCACTATAGCATTCATCAAAATAGGGAAGTGTAGGGTATCTTTCCTTTATTTCTGATATTACCATCCCTGACTGTCTTCCTATATCTCCAAAGTGAACATCAGATATCACTTCGTGTCCTAGAAGTCTAGCAAGTCGTTTTACTGCTTCTCCGATGTTTGCTGAACGCAAATGTCCTACGTGCAATGTTTTAGCAATATTAGCACCACCATAGTCCATCATAATTTTCTTGCCACTTACTCGGTCAATATTATTATTGATATCTTTTAACGATTTATTCATACTATCAATTAAAAATTCATCAGATAATGTTATATTGATAAAACCTGGTCCTGCAATATTAATATTTGTAAAACGGTTATCTGTCTTTAGTTTTTTTACTATTTTTTCTGCAATGATATGTGGATTTTCTTGGTAGATTTTTGCTAAAGACATTGCATCATTTATTTGATAATCTCCAAGATCTGGCCGTGATGAGGGACTAAATACAAAGTTTTCTACCTTGTAACCTGCTTCTTCCATTTTTTGTGCTACTTCATATTCTAATTCTTTTATTATACTCACTTTCAATCACCTTCTAATACTATTTCAAATATATATTTTTCATTATTTAATTCATATCTTATCTCTACTTCAGTAGAAGTTATTCTACATTTTTCTACTTTTAAATCTAGATTATATTGTAGTTTTTCTTTTTTTAAATATATTTTACTATTTTCACATTTTTTAAAATCTAATTCTAACAGTATTTCTTTAGTTTCTCGCATCAGATTACAATCCTCTTTTGATAGGCGATGATTACTGCTATCTTTTAAAGAAAAATAATAAATATTTTCCCTCTCTTCTATTATAATATCTTCTTTTATTTCTTTATTTTGTGATATTAATAAAAATTTCGCTTTTTTCTTTTTCATAGAATACCCCACAAATAAAATTCTACTCCAAATTATAACATAACTTATATAAAAAGCATACATATTTAAAAATTATTTTTTCATACTAACTGTAGAAGGTGAAGTTTATGAAAAAACATTTTAAACGGCTTATCAAATTTTCTTTTTTTGCGATGCTTTTCTTTTTTATTTTGGTAATTGGGGCCTATGCTTATGCAAAAGTTTCTCCTAAACTTGAAATTAATGGGGCAAATAGTCTTGCTATTTTTGATGATAATGGTGAAATGTTCTTTCAGGGAAGTGGTTCTAAAAAATGGGTAGAGCTTAAGAATATTTCCCCAAATTTAATTAATGCTACTATTGCTGCTGAAGATAAAAATTTTTATAAGCATAAAGGCTTTGATTTACTTCGTATTTTAAAGGCTACCTATATTAATATTACTTCAAAATCTGTGGAACAGGGGGCATCTACTATTACTCAACAATATGCTAAAAACTTGTTTTTAGATTTTGATAAAACGTGGAAGAGAAAAATTGAGGAAATGTGGTATACCATTGAAATTGAAGCACATTATGATAAAGATACTATTTTAGAGGGGTATTTAAATACTATTAACTATGGTCATGGTATGTATGGAATTGAGAATGCTGCGAAATTTTACTTTAATAAAAGAGCGAAGGATTTAGACTTAGCAGAGGCTTCTTTATTAACAGGGATTCCAAAGTCTCCTTCCAATTATTCACCACTTGTGGATTTGAAAGCTGCTAAGAGACGACAATTAATTATTCTAGATTTGATGGTTAAAAATGGCGTAATTACAGAGGATGAGAAAAATAATGCTTATCAGGAACAACTTCATTTGGTAGGAAAAGAAGGGCAAACTAGCCTTAATACTGTAATGTACTATCAAGATGCTGTTTTAAAAGAGTTAGAAGAGATATCTTCTATTCCAAATTCTTACTCTAAAACAAAAGGACTTAAAATTTATACAAATCTTAATATGGAAGCGCAGGCAAATCTTGAAAATACTATTAAAGAAGAATTCCCTGATGAGTCTAAATTACAGGTTTCCACGGTTATGATGAATCCGAGTAATGGAAAAATTGTAGCGGTTGTTGGTGGTAGAGATTATCAGAAATCACAATATAATCGAGCAACAGATGCCGTACGGCAGGTTGGTTCTACGATGAAGCCTTATCTTTATTATGCTGCACTTGAAAATGGATTTACCTCAAGTTCTGCTTTCACAAGTGAGAAAACTACTTTTACTTTTGCGAATAATTCTACATATTCTCCTAAAAACTATAATGATTTATATGGTGGTAAAGCAATTTCTATGGCAACTGCTATTGCTTACTCTGATAATATTTATGCAGTAAAAACCCATATGTTTTTAGGAAGTGAGGCCTTAATCGACGTTGCAAAGCGAGTTGGTATTACTGCAAAATTAGATGGAGTCGCTTCACTTCCACTAGGAACTAAAGAAATTAATATCATAGAAATGGCTAGTGGGTATAGTGCTTTTGCTAACGAAGGCTATCAAATTAAACCTCATTTTATTGAACGGGTTGAAGATCATGATGGTAATGTTTTGTACCAAGTGAAGACAGAGAAAAAACAAGTGCTAGACAAAAGCCTAACTTTTATCCTTAATAATATGTTAACTGCTACTTATGATGCTGATTATGTGGATTATAATTATCCTACCGCAGTCAATCTTGCACCAAAACTCACACATAAATATGCTCTAAAATCAGGTACTACTGAGTCCGATAACTGGTATATTGGTTATAATAAAGATATTGTCACTGCTGTTTGGGTTGGTTATGACGATAATAAGCCTTTGTCTACTAAAGAGTATAAATATGCTCAAAATATTTGGTATAAAAATATGGAGTCGTTCGAAAAAGGGAAAAAGGACGAATGGTATGAAATTCCTGATAATGTTTCTAGTGTCTTAGTAGATCCTATTTCTGGAAAGCCTGCTACGCAAGATAGTCCAAAGAAAAAACTTATGTATTTTATTAAGGGAACAGAACCAACTGTTGCTGATGCTGTTTTTGATGAAAAATTACAAAATACGAAAAAGAGTTAAAATTTAGCAATATTTCTTTCTTATTTGCATAGAGTTAAATGTAAGAAAGAGGGAATGTTATGAATCCTAATTATCCAAATACGACGTTACCTAATTATACTGGTACTATGCCACCTTATCAAAATATACCTAATTCTTCTAATGGCAATGCTATTAACTTATCTCCTGAGGAATATGCGGAGAGTTTATTAAAACTAAATATGGGAAAATATGCTGAATTCTATATGTCTTATGCTGATTCTGTGGAATGGCGGGATCGTGTTTTTAAAGGAATTATACGAGACTCTGGACGCGATTATACAGTTTTAGAACAGGATGATGGCAGTTATGTTATTTTGTGGCTAGTATATTTGGATTATGTTATTTTTCCAGAACGGATTAAGCATAATTAAAGAAGAATGGTTGTATCATTCTTTTTATTTTGATATAATGTTCTTATAGTAAAGAGGTGGTAAAGTGCTTTCTATAATCCTTATAATTATTATCCTCATCCTTGCTGTGATTGGAATTACAATTCTTATTTATCATCAAAAGTTCCAATATTTAACCATCCGAATAGATGAGGCTGAAAATAATATTGATATTTTATTGCAGAAGAAGATTGAGTGTATTTCTAAAATTATCCCTATTATCCAAGAAAATACAAAGGAAAAAGATTTTTTAGAAGACTTTTCTTTAATTCGAGAAAAAAATAAGAATCATTTTGAGGCCAATGGATTTTTAAAAAATAGTCATATTGAAATTATCAAAGTTGTTGGAGATTACGAAAAGATATTAAAAAATGATAATTTCATTGTCAGTTTAGAAAGTTTAGAGGATAATGAGGAAGATTTAGTAGCATCTATCAAATATTACAATGATAATGCTGTTGATTATAATCATTTAATCGTTTCTTTTCCTTCTAGTATTATTCGTATTTTTTTGCACTTAAAGAAAAAGAATTTATATTCTACTGAGAAAAAGGAAATTTTTGAAATATTAAATAAGTAAATATTACAAAGAAAACGTGGGTAGTGGACTGAACTTTTCAATAAAAAGTAGACAATAAAAAACAATTTTAATCGAACCCTAATTGATTTCTA
>CAJTXY010000025.1 GCA_910583685.1 uncultured Bacilli bacterium | reverse complement strand
TGCAAAGTTATTAACAATTTTTACATTCAAAAGTTGATGATATCAATATAAAAAAGCATAAAGCATCTTAAAGATGCTTTAATCATTCATTGATTTTAATGCCTTCGGTTCATCAGCCCATACCCATACACATCCAAGACTAGCTGAAGATGCTAACATTAAGGCAAATGCTGATAATAATTTTGCAATTCTCACTTTCATAATTATCCTCCCTTCTTTTCTTATCTATGTTCAAATACTTCTGTACTTAAACAACATAATTTTGATAGTTTCGATATGGTTGTCGAAATAATTTATATGTAAACGGATGTACCATAATTGCTTCAATTAATAGTGAAAGTATTAATAAAATAGAAATATTACTTCGCAAATTATTTAAAATAAATATTGCATATATAAAAGAAATAATTAATGTGAAGATTTTTCTAATAATTCTTTTTTTCTTATTTGGTAATGGCCTTTTAATAGTATCAGCAGGTGCATATAATAAAAAGATAATAATACAGCCAAATGCAATAATAACTCTCATATAGGAAGTTAAATTAATAGTAAAAAATAAAAATGGTAATAAAGAGAATAGAATAATAGACAAAAGCAAACAATGAGAGCTTTTGGCAGCATGAAATCCAAATCCTGTAAATCTTAGAATATTAAATAAAAATAAGATAATTAAAGTTTCTATAACAATACCTAAAATACTAGAAACTAAAATAATAATAATACTTTTAGTTATTGTTAAATATAAGCCCTCTAACCCATATTGTAATTTTTCTACCTCATCTTTGGTATAATCCTTATAAGTAGTAATAAACTTAGTTGCATTATCTAAAAAAAATTGTTTCAAATAATCACTCCAATCTTGCTAAGCTATTGCCAGTTTATCAAAAAAAATAAAAAATCTAGTGAAATTCGTTTCACGGGCTCTCTCTTCTTTTTCTCTGTCGAAATTTGTCGAAAAAATAGAAAAAATTACCAAAAACGGTCCGAAAATGACAATTAAAGGAAATTTCGTAAATATTCTTAGAAAAGTGTTAGAATAAAGACACACAGATAGAGAAACTAGATGATGAGAATTTTATATGAAGGTGAGGTGCTGAAGTTGGTCGGTCGTGTTAAATGGTTTAACAACGAAAAAGGCTATGGTTTTATTGAATACAAAGAAAACGAAGATATCTTTGTACACTATTCTGCTATAGAACAAGATGGTTATAAAACATTAGCTGAGGGTCAATATGTTGAGTTTGTTTTACTTGAAACGTCAAAAGGATTACAAGCTAACCATGTGAAACTAGTAAAAGAAACTACTACTACAAAATAAGTAGTTTTTTTTTGACCTTTATGATAATATATAGTAAAGGAGGCGAATGATATGTTCATGATTATTCGTGGTGACAAACTAAGTGTCACAGAGTCAATGAAATCATACATTGACGACAAGTTAGGAAGGTTAGAGAAATATCTAGAAAATGCATCCGATGTACACTGTACAGTTTTAATCAAAGTAAAGGGAAAAGAGCAAATTGTTGAAATCACAATTCCGCTAAAATCAGTAATTTTAAGAAGTGAAGAAAAGCAGGAAGACTTTTATAAGGCAGTAGATAAGGCTGTAGATGTTTTGGAAAGACAGATTAGAAAGAATAAAACTAAGTTAATGGCAAAACAAGCAAAAACAATAGTAGAGTTTGACTTTAATGCTATAGAAGAAGAGAAAGCAGAAGAAAAAGAAGAAATCATTAAGCGTAAGAAGGTAGAAGTAAAACCAATGAGTGAAGAAGAAGCAATTCTTCAAATGGAATTAATTGGACATCAGTTCTATATGTATAAAGATAGTGAAACAAATAAAGCGGCAGTCGTGTATAAACGTAAAGATGGGGGCTATGGTGTAATTGAATCAGAGTAGAAAAAGGCAGTATAATGCATTTTTATTAAGAAGAGTTTAATTACTATAAAACTAGCATCAAAAGATATTTAATAAAAAAAGAATGTGAAAGTAGGAAAAAGACTTAACACAGTTCTTTTTTTTTGATAAAATAATGTGATAAGGAGAGTGGATCTATTATGAATTTTATTAGAAAAATGTTTGATCATGAATATAAAGAACTAAAAAAATTTGAACAACAAGCCGATGCCATTATGGAGCTAGATGAAGAAATGGCAAAGCTAACAGATACTGAATTAAAAGCAAAAACAGAAGAATTTAAAGAGAGGTTGAAAAAAGGAGAAACCCTAGATGATATTTTAGTAGAAGCTTTCGCAGTTGCAAGAGAAGCTTCATATCGTGTCATTGGTGAAAAACCTTTCTATGTGCAATTGTTAGGAGGACAGGCAATTCATTATGGAAATATTGCCGAAATGAAAACAGGTGAAGGAAAAACTTTGACAAGTGTTCTTCCTGCATACTTAAATGCCTTAACTGGAAAGGGAGTTCATATTATAACAGTTAATGAATATTTAGCAGGGCGTGATGCAGAGTGGATGGGTGGTATTCATAGATTTTTAGGATTAACAGTAGGTGTAAATAGTAGAGATCTAAGTGCCAAAGAAAAACAGGAACAATATGACTGTGACATCTTATATACAACCAATAATGAAGTAGGATTTGACTACTTACGAGATAATATGGTAGTACACAAAGAAGAACGAGTACAAAGGCCATTAAATTTTGCAATTATTGATGAAGTGGACTCCGTTTTAATTGACGAAGCAAGAACACCACTAATAATTTCTGGTGGACAAATGCAAAGTGCAAACCTTTACATAGAGGCCGATCGATTTGTAAAAGGTTTAAAGTTAGAGGAAGACTACATATATGATGAAAAGACAAAAAGTGTCAACTTGAATGATTATGGTAGCATTAAAGCAGAAAAAGTGTTTCATATTGACAATTTGTATGATATAAACAATTCCACTCTTGTACACTATATCAATCAAGCATTGCGTGCAAACTATGCAATGAAGAAAGATTTTGATTACGTAGTCCAAGATAATGAAATAGTAATTGTTGACCAATTTACAGGACGTCTTATGAAAGGTCGTGCTTACAGTGATGGACTTCACCAAGCAATTGAAGCCAAAGAGGGCGTAACAATTAATCAAGAAACCAAGACTCTTGCCACTATTACATTTCAAAATTTATTTAGAATGTATCAAAAACTAGCAGGTATGACAGGTACTGCAAAGACAGAAGAAGAAGAGTTTCGAGATACATACAATATGTATGTAATTGAGATTCCAACAAATCGCCCTGTAGAAAGAAATGATGCACCAGACCTGGTATATGCAACACAAGAGGCAAAATACCGTGCTATTATTGACTTTGTTAAAGAATGTTATAATCGCGGACAACCAGTTCTAATTGGAACAATCGCCATTGAAACAAGTGAATTAATTAGTAAACTTTTAAAACAAGCAAAAATTCCTCACGAAGTATTAAATGCCAAAAATCACGCTCGTGAAGCGGAAATTATATCAAAAATTGGACAGCATAAATCAGTAACCATTGCTACCAATATGGCAGGTCGTGGTACAGATATAAAATTATCAGATGAGATTAGAGAATTAGGCGGCTTATGTGTCGTTGGTACAGAACGCCATGAATCTCGTCGCATCGATAATCAGTTGCGTGGACGTTCTGGACGTCAGGGAGATCCAGGATATACCCAATTCTTTGTTTCTATGGAAGATGAACTTATGGTTCGTTTTGGAAGCGACAGAATCCGAGATTTAATGAAAACAATGGGACTTGGAGATCAAGCAATTCAAAGTAAGACTTTTACAAAATCAATTGGTACCGCTCAGGCACGTGTAGAAGGAAACAACTTTGATACTCGTAAACAATTACTACAATATGATGATGTAATGAATAATCAACGTGAAATTATGTATGATAAACGAAATGAAATCTTAGATAATGATTCAATTCATAAAACAATCCTTGATACATTCCGCCATCATATAGAAGATTTAGTAAATTCTCATATTGCCCCAGAAGGGTATTTAACTGATGAGGATATGAAGGATATCATAGAGTTTGCAAATGAGAACTTATTGCACAATGACATCAAAGTATCATCTATTAATGCTGAGAAAGAAAATGATGTAATTGATAAATTATACAAGTTAGTAGTAAATGAGTATGAAGAAAAACTAAGTGCAGTACCAGAAGAGGTAACAGGAGAATTCGAAAAAGCAATTTCTCTACAGGTAATTGATAATTATTGGATGGAACATATTAATACAATGTCGCATTTACGTGAGGGAATTGGGCTTAGAGGTTATGCACAAGAAGATCCATTACGTGCTTATACTATGGAAGGTTTTGAACTATTCGATCAAATGCTACAAAAGATAGATAAAGATATTGCTATCTTCTTATTGAAAGCAGAGATTAGACAAAATATTGAAAGAAAAGAAGTAGCAAAAAATAAAAAGACGAATGAAGGAACAACAAAAGAAACAAAAAAGCAACCAAAAAGAGTAAATAAAATAGGGCGTAACGATCAATGTCCCTGTGGATCAGGTAAAAAGTATAAACAATGCTGTGGCAAATAGTTTATATTATAATAGTAAGTAATGGAGAAATCTACAATTAGAAATAAATATAGAAAGGATCCGACAGATGATGGGAAATAAATATGCGATTATTGAAATAGGAAGCAACAATACCAAACTACATATCTACGAGGCTGGAAATTTAATCTTAGATTTAAATAAAACAATAGAGTTAAAAAAGAATTATATAGAAACAGGAAATATAATAGAAAGTGATATTAATAAATTGTATGAAGTTATTGAGGAAACGTTAAGTTATACAAAAAATATTTATATATTTGGATGTAACATTTTTAGAGAAATAACAGAAAGTGAAGTAGAAGAATTCAATAATAAATTAAATGAAAAGTATCATCTTAAAGTTCAAGTAGTATCCCAAGAGGAAGAGGCGGACTATACAGCCATAGGCTGCTATAAAGACATTGATTATCCTGGAAGTATTTGTATATTTATTGGTGGAGGGGGATCCATTGAATTAATATTTGTAAATAATAAAAAAGTGATTGATAAAAAATATTATAGCTTTGGTGTCGTAGATGTCACTAAAAAATTCCCGAGTCTAAAAGAAGATAGAGCAACCTGCACGTTTGATGAGGTATATGAATATATTACTGCATTAATAAATAACTTAAATCAAAAAGCAGATATCCTAATTTTGGCAGGAGGAGATCATCTATATTGGTATCATAACGCAGAGTATAAACTATTAGAAAACAAACTATATAAAAATGAGAAACAGAAATATATGCTTACCAGAGAAATGTGTGATGAATATGATAAAGATGCTTTAAAAACATCGTTAAATAGAATTAGGAATAATAGTGATAATCCTAGCTGGTTTGATGGCTCACGAGCAATGAAAGTGATTACCAACCTAATAGCACACAAAATAGATGCAAAGTATATAATTCCAACAAAAATTAATATGGAGGATGGCATAGAGATTAAATAATCGAAGGCCATCCATCTTTTATTAACAGCTCATATAATATAGAGAATACGTAGAGAAAACATTTCCATAATGTGAACTTATTGCCATACAAACAAAAAAGGCACTTAGTGTAACCTAAGTACCAATCTATATACAGGGGATCTTCACAATTACTTAGTGAACCCTCCCCACTAATATCATATGTAGCTTTCAAGTAAATATTCACATAAAGGAGGATTTATGAGTAAAAACAAGTACAGATTACCATTTAAAGAAGAATTTTTTATTGAGTTTGGCGGAATTACAAAAAAAGATTCTCATTCTTGGGAGATTCCTCTACAACGATATGCCTATGATTTTGAAATTAGGGATGATAAAAATAAACCATATCACGATGATTATTTGCAGATTGCTAATTATTATTCCTATAAATGTAAAATATATGCACCCCTAGATGGCTATGTAGTAGATATTTGCAATGAATACCCTGATACAAAAATTCAAAAAAATAGACCAATTGTCTGCGATGTAGATGATGTAAAAGGAAATTATATTCTAATCAAACATAAAAATAATGAATACAGTCTCATTGCACATATTTTAAAAGATAGTTTCCGAGTCCAAATAGGCGACATAGTAAAAACAGGTGATTATATTGCCCAGGTCGGTAATAGTGGAAACACAAACGGGCCCCATATTCATTTTCAAATTCAAAATGAGTTTAATTTTGAAAAAGCAAAGGGAATACCAATTTGTTTTCGAAATATTACAGTAAAGAGAAATGGAAAAAGAGTATTGCGAAAATATGTTAAAAATGGAGATTTTGTACAAAATAAAAATAAGTAATTGGCGGGTCTTAGAAATTTGTGTATAATAGAAATGAAAGTAGGGAACAATAGTATGAATAGAAACGAAATACAAAAGCTATTAGAACAAAAAACAAAAGAGTTGGAAGAATTATGGAGGTTACTTTGACGTCGAAGAAAAGCTAAATAAACTTAAAAAATTAGAAGAAGAAATGGCAAATCCTAACTTTTGGGATGATAAAAAGCATAGTGAAGAAGTCATTGCTGCAATGACAGAATTAAAAAAGGTAACAAACTCTTTAGTAGAGTTGAACAATCGACTAGTAACAGACAAAGAATTTTTAGAAATATTAGAAGATGATGATGAAGAGACAAAAAAAATGATTATCGATGATCTAGAAGGATCTACTAAAGATCTAGAGGCTATTTCCTATTATTTATATTTAAGTGGACCATATGATAAAAATAATTGTATCCTAGAAGTGCATTCTGGAGCAGGAGGAACAGAAGCTTGTGACTGGGCATTAATGCTTTATAGAATGTATACCAGATGGTGTGATACTAAAAACTATAAAATAGAAGTGCTAGATTATCAAGAGGGAGAAGAAGCAGGAATCAAAAGTGCCACCTTGCTTATTAAAGGCCCCAATTCCTATGGTTATTTAAAACACGAAAAAGGAGTGCATCGACTAGTAAGACTTTCACCTTTTGATTCTAATAATCGAAGACATACTTCCTTTGCCTCTATTGAAGTAACACCTGAGATGAAGGAAGAAGTAGAGATAGAAATAGAAGAAAAAGATTTAAAAATCGATGTCTATCGTTCTAGTGGCTGCGGCGGGCAAGGTGTGAATACAACAGACTCTGCAGTACGAATAACCCATCTACCATCTAAAATTGTGGTAACCTGTCAAAACGAACGAAGTCAAATTCAGAATAAAGAACAAGCAATGAAAGTATTAAAAATAAAACTTCTGTTATTAGAAGAGGAAAAAAAGAAGCAAGAGTTAAATAATATCAAAGGAGAACAAAGAAATATTGAGTTTGGCTCACAGATTAGAAGTTATGTGATGCACCCATACTCTTTAGTAAAAGATCATCGAACAAACATAGAGACTAGTAATGTTTCTAAAGTATTAGATGGTGATATTGATATATTTATAGAAAGTAGTTTAAAAAGGGGAGAATAAAATGAAGTTTCTAAAATCAAAAAAAACCGATTTAATATTGCAAAAAATTTATGAAAAAGCAAAAATAAAACGATTTATACAATTTTTAGTTGGCTCATTTATTGTAGCGAGTGCCTTTAACCTCTTTTTTTCACCAAATAATTTAGTTCCAGGTGGAATGAGTGGAGCATCCGTAATTCTAAATGCAGTCTTTGGCTGGGATAACTCCCTAGTAATTTTAACAGGATCTTGTATATTGTTAATAGCAAGTTATTTTCTTTTAGGATGGGAAAAAACAAGAGGATCTATCCTTGGAAGTCTGCTTTTTCCAATTTGTGTAAAACTAACTGCTAATATTGGTGCCTATATTGACATTGATTCTACTCAACTCCTTTTAACTACAATTTTTGGAGCCGTTCTCTATGGATTTGGAGCAGGAATGATTTTTAAAGCAGGCTACACCAGTGGTGGAACAGATATCTTAAATCAGATCCTATCTAAATATTTGCACATCAGTATAGGAAATAGTATTTTAATGAGTGATGGTTTAATTGTTCTCTCCTCTGCATTTGTCTTTGGAATAAATAAACTAATGTATTCCCTAATTATTTTATATATTGTCAGCTTTATAACAGACCGTGTAATTCTTGGAATTTCCGATAGTAAAGCATTCTACATTATTACGGATGAAGAAGAAAAAGTAAAAGATTATATCTTAAAATATTTAAATCACGGTGTTACTATTTTTAATGCAAAGGGTGGGTATAAAAAAGAAAAACAAACGGTATTAATGTGTGTGCTCCCAACTAAAGAATACTATAAACTAAAAGAAGGGCTCCATGAAATTGATCCAGATAGTTTCTTTGTAGTAACAGACGCTTATGAAGTATTTGGAGGTGAGTAGATGAATATTGAACAAGTTATAAAAACCATTCATAGCAAAAAATTGATAAGACGCTATATAATATTAATCATCGCATTATTTCTATCTGCTTGCGTATTCAATTTGCTGCTACTGCCTACAAAGCTTGTAACTGGTGGTATAGGAGGTATTACAATTATTACGAAATACCTATATGGATGGAGTCCTGCTATTATCACGTTTATTCTATCGATCTCTCTTTTGCTTTTAAGTTTTCTCTATTTAGGAGTAGAAAAAACATCAGGTTCTATTGTGGCAACATTAATCTACCCAGTTTTTGTACATTTAACCGAAAATATTGGGAGCCTTATAACAATTGATATGAGTGATTTATTATTAATTTCTATCTTTATTGGTGCTATTAGTGGAGTATTAAATGGAGTCATCTTTAAAGTAGGATTTAGTAATGGTGGCCTTCAAATTATAAGTCAAATTCTATTTAAATACTTTAATATTCCAGTTTCAAAATCTAGTTTTGTCATTAATATGATAGTAGTACTAATTGGAGGATTCTTTTTTGGGTTTTCTATTGTTATGTATGCAATGATCATTCTCTTTATTTCGAGTCTATTAATTGATCGAGTATTGCTTGGAATCTCCAATAACAAAGCATTTTATATCATTACGAGCAAAGATGAAGAAATTAAAGAATATATCATTGAACAACTAAACCACAGTGTAACTGTATTTGATGTAAAAGGAGGTTTCCTACAAAAGAGAAGAAAAGTACTTTTAACAGTAGTTCCATCACGTGAATACTTCCAAGTAACAAATGGAATCAAAATGTTGGATGAAGATGCCTTCTTCTTAGCGTGTGATGCCTATCAAGTAGAGGGTGGAAAATAAAGTGTCAAATTCCAGAAAAAGGTAGTCGAACTTCCTTTTTTTTTGTCGATTAATATGCTATAATATATACACCAAGGTAGGTGAATTTAGTGGATTTAATCAGATTAAAAAATGTTAGCAAACAATATAAAAATGGAGTTACCGCTATTCAAGACCTAGACCTATCAATAAAAAAGGGGTCTTTTACTTTCGTAATTGGCGGGTCTGGAAGTGGTAAATCTACACTAATTAAAATGCTTTACCGAGAGGAACGTCCAAGTAAAGGACAAATAGTAGTAGGTGGAGTAAACGTTGTAAAACTTAGAAATACAAAAGTATATAAACTAAGAAGGAAACTAGGAATTGTCTTCCAAGATTATAGATTGCTTCCTAAACTCACAGTTTATGAAAATGTAAACTTTGCAATGGAAGTAATTGGTGCGAGTAGAAATGAAGCACGTACTAAAGTATTAAAAGCTTTAGAAGTAGTAGGATTAAAAAATAAAATTCATAATTACCCAGATCAATTATCAGGAGGAGAACAACAACGAGTTGCTATTGCTCGTGCGATTGTAAATGAGCCCAAACTTCTACTATGCGATGAGCCAACTGGTAATTTGGATCCAGATATGAGTATGGAAATTATGAAAGTTCTAGATAATATTAATAAAGAAACAGGAACGACTATTATTATGGCAACTCACGATAAAGAGATTGTAAATAAAATGAAAAAACAGGTAATTACTTTAAAGGACGGAAGATTAATCGACTTTAAAGAGAAAGGAACTTATCATGAAGCTATTTAGGATGTTAGGAAGAAGTTTCCGAGATGCTTTTAAAAGTGTATTTAGAAACTTCAGTTTGTCACTTGCTTCCATTTCCTGTATCACAATTACTTTAATTATTGTAGCAATTGCAATTATAGCCTCTTTCAACGTGAAAAACTTTACAAAAGAATTAGAAAAAGATATGACGATTGTAGTATTCTTAGATACAAAGGCAACAGAGCAAGAAGCAGTAATAGTAAAGGAAAAAATAGAAGCAATTGAAAATGTAGAAAAATATGACTTTAAAAGCAAACAAGAAGTGAAAAATGAAATGATAAAAGAGTCTGATGTTTTCAAAACGGTAATGGATGGCTGGGATGAGCAAACCTCTCCATTAAAAGATACCTTTCAAGTAAAAGTAAAAGATATTATGAAAATAGGACAAACAGCCCGAAAAATAGAGAAGATGGATAAGGTATCTGTGGTACGCTATGGAGAAAATATGGTAGACAAAATGGTAGTAGCATTTGCTTCCATCGAAAAAGTAGCCTATGGAATTGTAATTGCATTAATATTAGTAACAGTATTCTTGATTGTAAATACAATTAAACTAACTATATTTTCAAGAAAAAGAGAAATATCTATTATGCGATTAGTGGGGGCATCAAATTTCACAATAAAAACACCATTTATCATTGAAGGAATGGTTTTAGGAGCAATAGGGGCCATAATACCAATATTAATTACGACATTTGGTTATTTAGCATTCTATAATCACTTTGAGGGCTATCTATTCTCTCCTGTGATTGTCCTAATTAAGCCAGAACCATTTATTTATAGTGCATCCCTTGCTGTACTAATCATAGGAATTATTGTAGGCATGATAGGAAGTTCACATGCTGTAAGGAGGTATTTGAAAGTATAATGAAGAAAAAGTATATTGCCTTATTTAGTATTGTAGTAGTCAGTGTAACAATGTTTTCACTACCCATAGAAACCAAAGCAGCAGCACAGACTATCGCAGAATTTGAAGCAGAAGTAAATAAGTATACAAGTGAATTACAAGCCAAAAAAGATAAAATTGCGAAAAATGATGCCGAAGTTGCTGAGATTAAGAAGAAAATAGCAAACATTGAAGTACAGATAAAGCAAGCGGAAGCCGATATTGCAGCTTTAGAACAAGAAATAAAAAAGAGCGAATCAGAAATAGTGGCTAAAAAGGAAGAAAGTAAAAAAATAATGGAGTATTATCAAATTGCCAATGGCGATAATGCTTACTTAGAATATGCTTTTGGATCTACAAGTATTACAGATATGATATATAGGATGTCTGTAGTAGAACAATTAACTGAATATAATGATCAGGTAATGAAAGAATTAAAAGCCCTAATTGAGAAAAATAAAACTCAAAAAGAAACATTGGCAAATAAAAAGGCGGAACTAGATACATTAAAAAAATCCCTTCAATCAGAAAAAGAGAGAATCGATGCAGATACTGCTAATGTAAAAGTAGGAATGCCAAAACTAGAAGAACAAATTAAAAGTGCAAAACAACAAATTTCTTATTTAAAGGGAATAGGTTGTGGCAGAACTGAATCTGTAAGTGCTTGTATCTATAGAGTAAACCAAAATTCAGGACAATCGCTTCCAAGTACTAATGGTTTCTATCGCCCAATGGAGAATGGCTATGTAACTGGTGGTTACGGTGGCTATGGAGGTCATATGGGAGTAGATTTATCAAGTAGTAATAAAGCGATTCCAATTTACCCAATTGCAGATGGTCTAGTAACTGCAAAATACCTTGATCGAGATGGAGCATTGGTAATAAAAATAAGGCATAATGTAAATGGAACATACATTTATTCAACTTATGCACATATGAGAGCCTGGTATGTAAGTGTAGGACAATATGTAACCTCTTCTACAATGCTGGGACTAATGGGATCAACCGGAAACTCAACAGGTCCACATCTACATCTAGAAATAACTTCTTGTGATTGGAAATCAGAAGGTGGAGGTTGTACTTGGAAACAATATCAAAAAAGTACAATTAATCCAAGCAGATATGTTAATTTCCCATCTCGTTGGAGCAATAGATAAAGAAAAAAATTGATAGAAACAGACTATCAATTTTTTTATCCTTTTGAAACAGAAGAGTTATTTAGTAAGGAGGAGTCTGCATTATAAAAAAGTATACTCATAATACTTACATCTATTTACAAATTCTTACTACTCTTCTGTAAGTATATTTTCACTTTCAACTGGTATAAAGCCAACTTTTCCGCTCATTTACATCTCCCTTATATAATTAATAAATATAGTATATAAATCAGAAAATAATAGCAATACTAAATAATGATGATAGAAGAAATTAGTGTTTGATCAGTAATTCACGTGAAAATATTGTTTGTCTACTATAAAAATGCTAAAATATATGAGTAAATTTCTATTCAATAAGTTTAAATCAAAATGAAGTTTGTGACTTTTACTCATAGAAATTCGTGTATAGGTATTTATGGACATAAGCTAGAAAATTACACGAACTTTTCCACAAATTAATAATCAAACTGCACAGAAATGAGGTTAAAAATGTTTAAGTTAGTATCAAAATTTAATCCATCTGGAGACCAACCAAAAGCGATAGATGCCCTGGTGAGGGGGATTGAGGAAGGAAAAAAAGAACAAGTTTTACTAGGAGCAACGGGGACGGGAAAGACCTTTACCATCGCCAATGTAATTGCAAAAACAAATAAACCAACACTTGTTCTAGCCCATAATAAGACACTTGCTGGGCAACTGTACTCGGAGCTCCGTGAGATATTCCCCGAAAACCGAGTAGAATACTTTGTTTCCTACTATGACTATTATCAACCAGAAGCCTATGTACCATCTACCGATACATATATTGAAAAAGACTCTTCCATCAATGATGAAATTGATGAACTGAGGCATCGTGCAACAAGTAGTCTCTTATCTAGCAGAGATGTTATTGTAGTTGCCAGTGTTTCCTGTATCTATGGTATTGGAGAAGTAGAAGAATATAAAAACAAAATGTTAACCTTAAATGTAGGAGATGAAGTAGAAAGAAACCAAGTGCTTACGAAACTTGTTGATATGTTATATGAGAGAAATGATATGGATTTTAAACGTGGAACCTTTAGAGTTCGTGGCGATATTTTAGAAATTATTCCAGCATACCAAAACACAACAGGATATCGAATCGAGTTTTTTGGTAGCGAAATTGATAGAATTAGTGAGATCGATACTCTAACAGGCGCTATCATTTCAAATAAAAAAACAATTAGTCTCTTTCCTGCAAGCCACTTCGTTGTAAGCGATGATAAACTAAAGGATGCTATTATTAGAATTCAAAAAGAATTGAAAAGTCGCTTAGAGTATTTTAGAGAAAACAATAAGTTGTTACCAGCAGAACGTCTAGAGCAAAGAACAAACTATGACATTGAAATGATGGAAGAAACAGGATTTTGCTCTGGAATTGAAAACTATTCTGCTCCAATGGCAGGACGACAACCAGGAGAAACGCCAACAACTCTGATGGATTTCTTTCCAGATGATTACCTACTTGTAGTAGATGAATCCCACGTTACACTTCCACAGGTAAGAGGAATGTACAATGGAGATCGTGCTCGGAAAATGAATTTAGTAGATTTTGGTTTCCGACTTCCAAGTGCCCTAGACAATAGACCATTAAAGTTTGAGGAGTTCGAAAAAAAGATCAATCAAGCAATTTATGTTTCGGCAACCCCTGGTGACTATGAACTAGAACATACTAGTGGAAAATTTATTGAACAAATCATTCGTCCAACGGGACTTTTAGATCCAACAGTAGAAGTGAGAAAAACAGAAGGGCAAATTGATGACTTAGTAGGAGAGATTAACAGGCGAATCGAGTTAAATGAAAGAACCCTAGTAACAACGCTTACCATACGTATGGCGGAAGAGTTAACAAACTACTTAAAAGAACTAGATATCAAAGTTGCCTACTTACACGCAGAAGTAAAAACTTTGCAAAGACTAAAAATTATCCACGACTTGAGAGCTGGAAAATACGACGTTGTAGTTGGAATTAACTTGCTACGGGAAGGAATTGACATCCCAGAAGTTTCTCTGATTGCCATATTAGATGCCGATAAAGAAGGCTTCCTACGAAGCAATCGAAGCTTAATCCAAACCATTGGACGCTGTGCTAGAAATGCCAAAGGCCATGTTATTATGTATGGAGATAAAGTAACGGATAGTATGCGCCAAGCGATGGAAGAAACTGCTCGTCGTAGAAAAATTCAAGAAGCATATAACAAAGAACACAACATTACTCCAAAAACAATAGAAAAGGAAATAAGAGAAGTAATCAGCAATGTAGATGAGAAAGCATCATCTAAGAAGAAAATGACAAAGAAAGAGATTGCCCTAACCATAGAAAAAGTAGAACAGGAAATGAGAGAAGCTGCAAAGAACTTAGACTTTGAACGAGCAATGGAACTAAGGGACATCCTATTTGAAATGAAGTCTGAATAATATGAGATTTAAAAAAGTATATATAGAAATTACCAATCGGTGTAATCTTTCCTGTTCATTTTGCAGCAAAAATACTAGAGAAAAAAGAAGTATAAGTGTAACAGAGTTTGAGCATATCTTAAAGGAAATAAAACCTTATACTAAAAACATTTACTTGCACGTAAAAGGAGAACCACTTTTGCACAAAGAACTAGACTCTCTCTTAGAACTTACTGATTTTTACTCATTTCGTGTAAATATTACAACAAATGGAGTTTTTCTTAAAAAACAGATAGAAACAATAAATCAACACCAATCTGTCAAAAAATTAAATATTTCTCTTCACGCTGAATATAAAGATAATAAAATAATAGAAGAAATATTAAAAACAACAGCTGATATAAGAAAAGATATTATAATCATTTATAGACTATGGACATTAACTGAAAATAAATTAGATGAAAAATCTGCAAAGATCGTAGAAAGTTTAATATCATATTACAATCTTTCCCCAAATACTGTGGAAAAAATAAAAAATGAGAAAAACATTAAATTAGCTTCCACAGTTTATGTGGATAAAGATTTTAAATTTAATTGGCCAGAAAAGACGAAGTACAAATCGTACGGATATTGTATGGCTCTAAAAACACAAATTGCAATTTTAGTAGATGGAACAATCGTACCCTGTTGTCTAGACAGTCAAGGTGTTATTGATCTAGGAAATATTTATAAGCAAAGCTTTTCATCTATTCTTTCCTCAACAAGATTAAATACACTGAAGAAAAGTTTTGAAAACCATCACCCTTGCGAGGAACTATGTCAAAGTTGTACTTTTAAAGAAAGATTCAAAAAATAATTGACATTTAAAAGAAAAGTGGTAATATTAATATAATTATTTTGGAGGTAATTATGGCAGTAGTAATGATAAAAAATCAAAATAAATATCAAAAAAATATATCATTATCACCCCTATTGTGTCCAAAAGGAATAAAGAAAAACTAAAAAATGACGGTTTTAGGCCCAAAAAAGCTTAAGACTGTCATTTTTCTATAAGGAGGAGTAAAATGAAAAACCCAACGATTGAAGATTTAATGATGTTAGTAAATACTTATACCAACGAAGAAGATGTTAAGATGATTATGCGTGCTTATAAAGATGCAGAAAGTCTGCATAGTGGAGCTCGTAGACAAAGTGGAGAACCATATATATCCCATCCTTTATATGTGGCGTATTTAGAAGCTAGCAGGTTTGCAGATAGAGATACCATTTGTGCCTGTCTTTTACATGATACCATTGAAGATACATATATCACTAAAGAAGACATAGCAAGAGAGTATAATGAAGATATAGCAATACTAACAGATGGCGTTTCTAAAATCAGTAGATTAAATTACTCTACCAAGCAAGAACAAAATATGGCTAATATTAGAAAACTAGTAACAGGAATCAAAACAGATGTTAGAATTCATCAAATAAAACTAGCAGATCGTACCCATAATATGAGAACACTTGGATTTAAAAAAAGGGAAAAGCAAGTAGAAAATGCGCAAGAAACAATGGATATTATGGTACATATAGCCAACTACTTAGGGGATAATGAAACGCAAGTAGAGCTACGTGACTTATCTCTTATGTATTTGGAACCAGATATTTATAAATATGCAAAAGAAACAAGAGACAAAATAGAAGAGGAAAGTAAAAAATGTTTAGAGGAAATGTCACAAATTATTAAAAATGCTCTAAAAAAAGAAGGGATTAACAGTGAAATCACCCCACGAATAAAAAGCATTTATGGAATTTCAAAATATTTAGAAGCAAACTGTAACTTAGTCAAAATGAATGATCTCCTAGCTTTAAAAATAGTAGTAGAAGACTTTTCAAAGTGTTATCAAAGTCTAGGCGTGATTCATCGGGAATTTAGGCCAGTCCCTAACAGAATGAAAGACTATATATGTAATCCTAAAACAAATCTTTACCAGTCCCTTCATACCACAGTATTTGGATTAGAAGGAAGACATATTCAGGCTCAAATTAGAACGGAACGAATGCATAAAATTGCAGCCAAGGGTCTTGCTGCTTATTGGGAATTTTATGGCCAAAATGCCAAACATTATATGCAAGAAGAACTAGAGAAGAAAAGTCAATTCTACAGCTATTTAATCGATGCAAATGAGTCAATAGAAAGTAATCAAGCTTTTGTAGACTGCCTAAAAGCAGAACTATTTGCCAATCATATTCATGTCTATGACCAAACAGGAGAAGTTATAGAACTACCAATTGATGCATCACCTATAGACTTTGCTTATAGAATAGATAGCGATAAAGCACCCTATTTAACCAGTGCTACTGTAAACGGAGAGGACGTGTCACTAGACTATAAATTGAAAAATCAAGATCGAGTAAAAGTGGTAACCAATACAGATGTAGTTGGGCTAAAAACAGGTTGGGAAAATATCGTTAAAACCAGCTATGCCAAGCAGAAAATAAAAGAATTTAAAGCACCAATGAAAAAATAAGTTGCAAAATTCCAAAAAGAATTTATAATATCTTTCCAGGAAAGGAAGGGAAAAGAAAATGGCTTACAGGTATGATATAGGACTAGATAAATATCCTTATGGAAATGAGTTGGAATTTGTAAATGCATCATTACAGAAATTAGCTAAATCATTTCAAAAAACAAAGATACCAATAGAATTTTTATTGGATCATAAAACATCGGATACAGTCTATGATAGAAATTATCTTGATAAAGATGCAACAGTATCTGAGGAAAAAGGAGACACAATCTATGGTGGGGAAATTTCCTCTAGACTCTATCAAAATAAAAAAATAGACTGGGTAGAAATAGAAGAAATATGCAATCAACTTATAGAAAATAAAGCAACGATAAATGACAGATGCAGTAATCAAATAAGCATTAACTTAAAACCAGTCAAAAAGAAAAATGTTTTTATGGAATCTCTTGCAAAATTAGTAGCAGACTATGAAAAAGAAATGGAATTTTTCTATATGGGCGATAGTTATGGAAGAAGAAAAGAAAGATATAAATATGCAAGACCAATAAGGAATGATTTAATTTGCAAAGTAGGAAAAATTAATTTTAATGAAGATAATGATTATATGTACGACTTATTATACCGTGGACGTGCTACTTTTGTAAGAAGAGATGGTATTAGTCTTCAGGATTATAAGCTGAATAGCCGCATGGAAATTAGATACCCTAATGGAACATTAGATAAGAAAACAATTCAAAACAATATCAATTTTTCCTTAAAACTAGTAAATGCTATAGAAGAAGAAAAATTTGATATCGAAAAATTAACAAAAGAAATTGATCAAGAGTTAAAAATGAAACAGTATTGGTATGATTATCGAAGTGAAGAAGAACACTATAAAAGATTCGAAAATCTTGTAACAACCATTGCAACAAGTAGTGAAGATACCAATGATTTTATGACACAATATGAAAAGGTTCTATCAACAAAACCCAAAAGATAGAACCTTTTTCTTTTTTAAAATCTCAACCGCACCATTTTATTTATATTTTAATTCTATATCATAAGCACATTTATAGT
>CAJTXY010000024.1 GCA_910583685.1 uncultured Bacilli bacterium | reverse complement strand
CTATTGTTTTATTTCTTGTCTTTTTTCCTTATTTAGTATAAAATTAGTAATAGTTTTAGGAGGTGCTAGTATGATTCAAGTACAAAATGTAACACTACGCTTTGGAAAAAGAACATTATTTGAGGATGTGAATATTAAATTTACAAGTGGAAACTGCTATGGTTTAATCGGGGCGAATGGAAGTGGAAAATCGACATTTTTAAAGGTATTAACAAAAGAGATAGATACTACAAGTGGCGATGTAATCGTTACCAAAGGAGAGAGGATTTCTGTATTAAAACAGGACCACTATGCTTATGATGAGATGAGAGTAATAGATGTTGTGATTATGGGAAATACTCGTCTTTATGAAATTAAATGTGAAAAAGAGAAAATGTATAGTCAAACAGAGTTCAGTGATGAAGATGGAATGCGTCTTGCAGAGTTAGAAGCAGACTTTATGGAACTAGATGGTTGGAATGCTGAAAGTGATGCAGCAACTCTTTTAAACAATCTAGGAGTAAAAGAGATACATCATGATGCAGTTATGAAGGATATTCCAGTAAAGGAACGTGTTAAAGTTTTACTTGCACAGGCCTTATTTGGAAACCCTGATATTTTACTTTTAGATGAGCCTACCAACAGTTTAGACCTAGAAGCGATAGAGTGGTTAGAAGAGTTTTTAATCAACTTTAACAATACTGTTATCATTGTCTCACATGATCGCCACTTCTTAAATAAAGTTTGTACTCATATCGCTGATATTGATTATGGCAAGATTAAGCTTTATATCGGAAATTATGATTTCTGGTATCAATCAAGTGAACTTTTACAAAGACAAATGAAAGAGTCAAATAAGAAAAAGGAAGAAAAGATAAAAGAATTACAATCTTTTATTGCACGATTTAGTGCGAATGCTTCCAAAAGCAAACAAGCAACATCTCGTAAGAAAATGCTTGAAAAAATTCAATTAGATGAAATTGTTCCCTCATCTAGAAAGTACCCTTATATTGATTTTAAAATAGAACGTCCAGCAGGAAAAGAGATTTTAAAAGTAGAAAACTTAGTAAAAGAAGTAGATGGTAAAAGAATTCTAAATAAAGTATCTTTCACCGTATTAAAAGGAGATAAGATTGCTTTTATTGCCCACGACGATATGGTAAAAACGACACTGTTTAATATTTTGGCAGGATGCGAAAAGTATGATAAAGGACTTGTTGAGTGGGGAAAAACAATAGAAAAAGGTTACTTACCACAGGATAATAATGAGTATTTTGATACCGATAAAAACATTATGGAATGGATTGGAACTTATTATGATATTAAAGATGAGACTGTTTTACGAGGTTTCTTAGGGAGAATGTTATTCTCTGGAGAAGATGTATTTAAGAAAGTGAATGTCTTATCAGGTGGAGAGAAAAGTCGTTGTATGTTATCAAAGATGATGTTAGAAGGACCAAACTTCTTAATACTAGATGAACCAACGAACCACTTAGACTTAGAGAGTATCACGTCTCTTAATAAGGGACTTGTAAACTTTCAAGGGGAGATCCTTTTCACGTCCCGAGATTATGAGCTAAATAGTACTGTTAGCAATCGTGTAATCGAAATAAAAGAAGATGGAACTATTATTGATAGACGCCTTTCTTATGAAGAGTATATAAAAGGAAATAAATAGTAGAATATATGAAAAAAGTAAGAAATGCTGTTCGTTGTTTCTTGATGAGGGAAGATAAAGTAGTTTGTATTAAATATAAAGTAGGAAAGACAGGCTATATTGACATTCCTGGCGGAAAAATAGAAGAAGGAGAAACGCCAGAGGACGCATCTATCCGTGAAGTTTATGAAGAAACGGGGATAAAGGTAGAAAATTTAGTAAGTATTGAGGATGTTACCACGGAATACCCAGATAGGGTTTTT
Source organism: uncultured Bacilli bacterium (assembly GCA_910583685.1). GTDB lineage: Bacteria > Bacillota_I > Bacilli_A > RF39 > UBA660 > MGBC119817. Next base: position 16,808 of record CAJTXY010000024.1, on the reverse strand, counting down.
AACTTTAAAGTTTTTCTAGCAACAGAGTTTTCTGGCATACCAGAAGAACAAAACGAAAATGATGCCTTCTTTATTTCAATAGAGGATTTGTCAAAAGAGGAAAAAAGGTTTGCTATTACTTACTTACTTACTTCAGAGAAGTTAAAAAAGGACTTGGATAATAGAGATGTAAAAGTAAAGTTTCACAATGATTGCAATCATAAAATATTAAAGATAGAAAATAATATAAAAAAGAATTCTAAAAACATAATATAGAATTCTTTTTTCTTGATTTAAAATATGATTAAAGGATTTTCACCTGTCCCTTTTCACAACGATTTCCCCAAGCGTCAATTAATTTATTGTCTTTTTTGATACAGACAATTTCACAGCTGTTAGGACATCTATGGCAATTGGTTCCAACCGTGGTAAAATTATGTTCGCCAATTTCAAAGTTGAATTCTATCTCTTCCTCATTCTTCGAAAGAATAGCAACCCCAATCGCTCCCATTAGATGACCATTTTCATCTGTCATTACATTACAGTCTAAGATATCTTCGAAAGCTTTTACAACTCCAATATTCTTTGATACACCACCTTGGAAAATAATGGGTTCTAGAATTCTTTTTCCTTTACCAACATTGTTTAAGTAATTAAGGGCAACACTCCTACAAAGTCCAGCGACAATATCATTTTTTTTGTGTCCCATTTGCGCTTTATGAACCAAATCACTTTCGGCAAAAACTGTACAACGAGCAGCAATTGGAGTCGGATTTTTACTAGTAAGAGCAATATTTCCGAACTCCTCGACAGGAATATCGAGACGTTTTGCCTGACTAGATAAGAAGGAACCAGTTCCAGCAGCACAGAGTGTATTCATTGCATAATCTACAACGATTCCATCATCAATTAAAATAATTTTAGAATCCTGTCCCCCAATCTCTAGAATGGTTCTAATATCTGGATAACGAGATAATGTTCCAATTGCATGTGCCGTAATTTCATTTTTTACAATGGAAGCATTTAACATTGTCCCAATTAGTTTTCTAGCAGAGCCAGTCGTACCAACTCCTACGATTTTTATATTATCACTTTGCTCTTGTAATTCCCTTAAAAGCTTCTTCACTGCCTCGATTGGATTTCCTTGTGTCATCAAATAACTGCTCGCTAATACCTGATTTTCCTCATCTATTACCACTCCCTTAGTAGAAATAGAACCAATATCTACTCCTAAATATCCTTTTTTCATTGTTTCTCCTTTCGTATTTTAATTAAATCATAAAATGCTTCTAATCTTGTTTTCACGCCTTCCTCTGATGTTTGACTATCAAACGAGAAGAAGAGAATAGGAAGATTAGCATCTTGTGCTGCCTTTTGAATAATAGGAATTGCCCCAATTTCCGGTGTACAACCAAAAGGCTTTGTATGAATGACTCCGTCGAAATGATGGCGTTTTGCATAAAGAACACGATATACATTATCAAGCCCATCAGCACCCAATGTATATTTACAATACTTACGACTTTTAAATAACAACCACTTTGTCATAAGTCCCTTTTGCCACAACAGATAGCTGACATTGGTAAATCTTTTAATTTCAATATTCATACTAGCTAGGTGTTCTTCTAAAAAGTAAGTAGAGAAAGGCTCCATTGCCGTATAAAGCTCCCCAATGACAGCAATTTTTAAAGTGTCCTTCGGCTTATCAACTTTTAAATGTTTAAACTGTTTCTTGAACTTTTTATATACTCGTTTAAGATGCAAAGTAGAAGAGGCTTCATCCATTTCCTTTAACATTTTTTCCTTTAGATTTTTAAAACTATTTTTTTGCCTTTCAAATCCGATATTTTTTCTAATAAAAACGTCCATTTTATCCATATAATAAATGAATAATAATGCGTGAAAAGCTTGGGCCAAAAAAGTACTAAATTTTAACTTTGGATTTAATTCTTTAAAAAGATGAAAAGTCTCACGTACTCTAATATGATCACGACTTACTAATTTAAAAAAGCGAAACTTGTAACCTAAGTCTTTTAGAATTTTTTCCTGTACTTCTGCATAATAGCGGTACCTACATCCACCGCCGGCCTGAAATAGAATAGTCGCTCCATTTTCTAGTGTCTCAATGTAGTTCCCTAAGTTATACTTAAAGGGAACACAAACGGTATCTGGTGCATATTTGCTTCCAAGTTCAATCGTTTTTTTAGTAATAGGGGGAGCAGAGACAACTTCCATCTCAGTTAGATTTCTAAGTAATTTACTAATTGGAATATAATATTCACCAAGGTGAGGAAAACTAATGACCTCTTTCATATAAAGCCTCCTTTTTTGCTTTTAAAATATCAAAAAAACTCTCGAGCCTAGTGGTAATACCAGTGGCACTATTTTCTTGGTCAAAAACAAGATGCAAAGTAGGAAGATCAACTTTTCGCTTAATCATCTCAATTGCTAAAGAGTCTGGACCACAAGGAAAAGCAGAAATTAAAATCATACCATCTACTTTTCTGTAATAATGATAAATGCTTGCCATAATTTCTTTATTGTGACTCCAATGAATATCAGTCGAAATTTCTCTGCATTCTCTATCAATAAGCTCTGGTTGAATTAAATCAGAATAAATAATTTCAATATTTTCTTGTTCCAAATGCCGTATTACTTCACCACTGATATAAGAGTCATATAGATTATAGGGATGGGAGGCAATAAGTACTTTTAACTTTTTAGAAGAAAGCTTCTTTTCTTGTTCAATAATTCTTTCTTCTTTTTTATTTCGTTCTATTTCCTTTGCACAAAGATAAGCATTGTAACTTTCGATATAAGAAAAACCAAGTTGTTCTCCAATATGAATAAAGGCCTTTGATTCCTTTTTTCCCTTATCTAAATCGATATTATAGTTTAAGATATTAATATCAGGATAAAGATTATGAACAATATCAAATAGGGCATTAAAATTAGTACAAACTTGTTCACCTTTTTTAACACAATAAATACGCGGTACTAAAACATAGTCACATCGGTTCTTTAAATTATCAATATGGCCTAAGTAGACTTTTAAAGCAAGACAAGACTCATCGATACTTTTTTTCTCACCTTTTTCTAGTATTTCCTTATTAGTATCGTCACTATAAACAACCTCTACATCTAACTTTTCAAAAAATGCTTTCCATAAATCTTGATAGTAATAAAAAAGTAATGCTTTGGGAATTCCAACTGTCATTTTCATAATCTCCAACATCCTTTCTTTAAAGACTATGTCAAATACCTGTCGAATTTTCCTGATGTTTATAGTCAATTTATGACAAAATCATTATAATAAAAATAGGTGATCGTAATGAAAAAGATATATCTTTTCTTCCTTTTTATACTTTTATTGGTACCTAGTGGAGTCTATGCAGAAAAAGAGGCTGCCAAATTATCAAAATGTGTAGATGGTGATACTGCTAAGTTTTTAATCAATCGCAAAGTTTATACTACAAGATTTTTAGCAATCGATACTCCAGAAACAAAACACCCTAAAAAAGGAGAGGAGCCATTTGGAAAAGAGGCGAGTACTTATACTTGTAAAAGACTTACTAATGCAAAAAAGATAGAACTTGAGTATGATAAGGAAAGCGAAAAGGAAGACAAATATGGAAGAAGGCTTGCCTGGATATTTGTAGATGGAGAACTCCTACAATCAGAGCTTATTGAAAAAGGTTATGCAAAAGTAGCCTACCTTTATGGAGATTATAAATATACGAACATCCTAAAATTAGAAGAGAAAATGGCCCGAGTAAATAAGCGTGGGCTTTGGAATGATGATGAGGTAAGAAAAAGAGAAAACTATAAGGAAGCAGAGAGCATCCTGAAGAAAATATATAAATTTGTAAAAAAACTGTTATAGTAAAAAGAAAAAGACGCTCTATCAATAGGAAAGAGTGTCTATTTTTTTATAATAAATACCAATAAGATAAGAAGAGACAAAGGGATACAAATAAAATCTATATAAATAGCTTTACATAAGAAGAGTTCCTCGCTCTATATTTTTATATACACCGAATAAATTTTATGTTATAATAAGCACGTAGAGGAGAGATAGTATGAAAAAGAAAAAAGATGTAATTACAATAGATAAAGATAAATTAAAAAATGGCATTATCATTGTGTTGATTTTGATAATTGTCTTTGGAGCTAGCTTTATGGCTACTAAAGTTGGTGATGATAGTAACAAGAAAGATCAGGCAGATACGACAATGAATGACACAACTACGATAGACACATCATCCAAGGCTCAAGAAGAAAGTGCTTCTATTAAAGAAGAAGAGCAAAAAGAATTAGAAAGTATTAATGTAGAACGTTACTTAGAGTTAAAAGAAAAATCAAATCCAAGTATTATTTATATTGCTAGACCAACTTGTCATTATTGTGAGATACAAGGTCCAATTATTAAAAATATTGCCTATGAAAAAGATCTTACTATTTATTATTTAAACACAGATGAAATGAGTGCCGAAGATTCATCAAAACTAATAAAATCAGATGATACTTTTAAAGATGGTTTTGGAACACCTTGTACAATTGTAGTTGGAGAGGATAAAATTCTTGGAAAATCAGAAGGATTAACTGATAAAGAAACAATGATAGAATTCTTTAAAAGTAATAAGATGATTTCTGAATAGGTGAAAATATGGAAGAAAAGAAAAAAAGTGTTTATGAACAGGCCTTAGATTTTAAAAGAAAATATAAAGCAACCATTGCTTGGAGATTAAAGAAAAATTCAAATATTATTGAAAAGCATTTAAATCCAGGAGAGGATGTACTATATGTATTTTGTGCTCAAAAAAATAATCATCCGCTGGGAATTCTAGAAACCGCAGTAGTAGCATTGACAAATCAAAGAATTCTAGTAGGAAGAGACCGTGTTGTAATTGGGTATTTTATGGATTCAATTACACCAGACTTATTTAATGACTTAAAAGTAAGAAGTGGTATCATTTGGGGAAAAATAGATATTGATACTGTAAAAGAATTTGTAACATTTTCTAATATTGCAAAGAAGGCCTTACCAGAAATTGAAACAAAAATAACTTCCTTTATGATTCAAGAGAAAAAGAAATATGGAAATCATATGGAATAAAACAATAAAAATGGAGAATATGTCAAAAAATTGGCAGAAAATTTCAGGTTTCTCTCAAGAATGGAATAAAACTGTGCTATAATAAAAATAACAAATAAGAATAAATGGGTGATAGAATGAAACGTATTATTAAATTTGTTATAGCAATTGGTTTTATCCTTTTTATTTTTCAATTTGCTGTAATGTTTTTTATTAACAAACACGAAGTGAATTATACACTTTCTCAAAACGACAATACCTATACAGTAAAAGAACAATTTCAAAAAGTAAAAAAGAAGCATTATTATAACTTTGAAGTTTTAGATAAAGACAAAAATAAATTCATTTTCTATTATGATCAAGACTATAAGAAAAAAAAGAAAATATTAAGCCAAGTGGAAGTATATCAAGAAGGAAACGTCTATTGTATGGCACCGATTTTTAAAGATAACAAATTAGGTGGAATTGTATGTCGAAATAATAGTGAACTGGTTAGTTTTGATTATTTAAAAAGAAGTGGAGTCTCCTTCGATAAATGGAAAGAAGCATTGCAAGCAAAAGGTTATGTACTAGAAGATACAGATATAGTTTCAACCCAAGACATTATAACACTATATAACCACTTCCCAGCCAATTACACTATGTCTATCTGGAACTATCATGGACTTTATATTTTGAAAAAAGATCATATCAAAAACTTAAGTATTCTAGATAATGATTATTATGAAAACACATTAGGAATATTAGCCGGAAATTATTATATCATTGCAAATACAGATCAAAATTTTTCCTATAACCGGATTTATATTGTAGATTTATTGAATGAAAGTAAAGACTTTGTAGATTTAGAAACGGAAATATCTAAAGACAGCTATTTCTTAGGGGTAGTAGAGGATGATGTTTATATAATGGACCGCGATAAAAAAGTGGAATACTCCTTCAATATAAAATCAAGAAAGTTAAAAGAAGTAGGGAATAAAGATACGAATGCTACTATGTACTATAATGGAAAATGGGAAGAGAAAAATATTTATACAGTCTCAGATAATAAAGAAACATTTCAGATAGAAGAAAAATCAGAAAAACTGGAAGAGCTATATCACCCTAAATTAGTGCGAGAGTCTTTCAATAAGTATTATTTTGTAACAAACGATAATACAGTCTATTATGTAATGAAAAATGATTTAAATACCAAAGTGAAACTGTTTCAAGATGCGAATATGAAAGAAGTAAAATTGGTAGATGACAGCCTGTTCTTTATTTCTGGTCAAGATATTATAATGTACGATTTGGTCACTGGTTATCGAAAATTAGTGACGCATTCAGAACTTTTATATAATAGCAAAAATATATTTGATGTAGTGAAGAAGTAGTAATACTTCTTTTTTTGCCTATGTTTGCATATATATTCCTAGGAGGAGTTTTTTGATGTATGAGACTTATATAGTACAAAAAGGGGACACAATGGAGTCTATTGCAAAAAGATTCCAAGTTCCCATTTATGAACTTGTAATTAACAATGGCCTTGAAACCGCTTATGAAATAGTGCCGGGTATGAAACTACAAATTCCTGTAAATAAACAAAGTGCTTTCATTTTTTATACGATAAAGCCAGGAGATACACTCTATAGTATTGCCAGAGATAATGGTACCTCACCAGAATATATATTACTATTAAATGGACTAAACGCTAATGAGTATATTTACCCAAACCAGCAGATATTAATTCCAAAAGAAGGAATTGGTATTTATGTTACAAAACCAGGAGAGACTTTGCAAAAAGTAGCAAGACATGTAAATCATGATCCAGCAGAAATATTAGGTTATAACGATCAAGTGTTTCTACTTCCAGATCAGTTAATTGCCTATCAAAAATAACAAGATTCTTCTTATAAAATAGGATCACTTAGAGAAAAATATTTAAAGCAATTAAAATAAGTGAAGGAAAACTTACGAGACGAAGCATCCCGTAAGTTGTTTTTTGTTGGAATGTCTAAAGATAGTTTTAATATAAAAAAACTCTTAACTCAGTATGAAATACGAAACAACATAAAAACGACTTTTTGATAAGTCGTTTATTTATAATACTCGAAAGGTTCGAGTTTTCTATCAATCTGGAGGGCCTAGTCGGATTTGAACCAACGATCAGGGAGTTGCAGTCCCACGCCTTACCACTTGGCTATAGACCCATATCTAATTTATTATATGCATAACCCATACATCAAGATACGTATAAATTGTCCCATATTTTTTAATTTTTGTCAATAAAACGACCAATAAAAAAGTAAATTCTTGCTTTTTCGATTGAATTCTTTTATGATGATAATAGACGGGAGGAAACATTTTGATTACAATAGATGATTTTTTAAAAGTGGACATTCGAGTTGGAACCATTTTAGAAGTATCGATAAATAAAAAAGCCAAAAAGAAAGCTTATAAACTAAAGATAGATTTTGGCGATGAAATAGGAATTAAAACTTCATCTGCACAAATAACAGCTTGTTATCAAGAAGAAGACTTAATCGGAAAGCAGATTGTAGGTGTCGTTAACTTTCCACCCAGACAAATCGCAGATGTCAAAAGTGAAGTTTTAGTACTTGGAAGTGACTCTAGTCAAGGAGTCGTTTTATTAAATCCAGAACAAAAAGTAAAAAATGGTGACAAAATCTGTTAGTTTTGTGATATACTAACTATAATAGCGAATAATAAGGAGTGAGTGTTATGAATGAAACAAAAGTTACTGAGGAAATGCTTAATGAATATAAAAAAAATTATATAGAGTCAAAAAGACTGATACCAGTCTATCAAGAAAGTAATGGAGATATACTATATTTAAAAGACTATTCAAAAATAGTAAGGGGAGTTGGGAGTTCTGAATTTCGGGGAATTCCTGAAAGGTTTGAAGAAGAAGGTCTAACTATGTTAGAGGATCCAACAGAAGAGGAAAAAGTAATTTTAGCAACGAATTTGCCAAATGTTGATAATGCACCTTATCTAGCTGCTATCATAAATGGAAGGGGAATGCTTACTACAATGAGTAGGGATGAAGCAGCGATTGCTGCTAACCAAAACTATGGAGAGAAAATAAGAAGTCTTCTCTTTGGTAATACGAATGTAGCAAAAGCGGAACTGGAACTTGCAAGATTAACAAATGCATATTTGGATGGGCGACTTTATGGAAAATCGGTAGTAGCATTAAATGCTTTTGCGAATGCATCTATAATTTCAGAAAACATTAAGGAGAATACATCAGCAATAGAGTCTGAAGAAAAGGAACAAATAGAAACAAGTCAAGAAGAAGTAGAACAAACAACTACGATAACACCTCAACCAGAAACATCAGAGTTACCATTATCACAGGAAAATACAAATGAGAAAGCAGAAACAGAGGAAAAAGAATTTCAATCACCAGCAACAGTAGTTGAGGTTCCAACGGTACTAACAGAAAAAGTACCAGAAGCGCAACCTCGACAAGAGTCAACAATCAGTCCAGAAGCCTATAATCAAATGCTTGCAGATGTAGTAAGCGGGGCTCTAGCAGAAACTTCTCTTGGACTTCAAGAAGCAACAGATCTGCTAGAACAACCAGTTGTTTCTGTAATACCACAAGTACCAGAAGTGCCTACTATGACAGCACAATCAGCAGTTGTACAACCGGCAGTTCAAGATATAAGTTCCTCTTCTATACCTAGTCCAATCCCAGTACCAGAGTCTATAACAGAGATGACAAGTATGATGGAAGATACTTCTGCACCAAGTTTTGATGGAGAACTTGGCGGTAGAGGAATGTAATTTGAAACTAAAAATGCTCTTTTCAACAAAGAGTATTTCTTTTTATATACTAATGAATAGTAAATAATTATAATTAAAATATAGGAAAAGCAAAATTTTCATAAATTCTTAAAAATATGGTAAGATATAGTTAGGAGGAAGATTATGGAAAACATTGTAAATAAAAAAGTATGCGGTTGGAAAAATCTAGAAGAAGGTAAAAAAGAAAAAATATTTTCTTTTTGCGACAAATATATTGACTTTTTAAATGAAGCAAAAACAGAGAGGGAAGCGGTGAAGTTAATCGTTGGCAAACTAAAAAACGAGGGCTTCGTCTCTATTCTAGAAAAAGAACACTTAGTAGAAGGCGATAAAGTTTATTTGAATAATCGCGACAAAGCAGTCTTTGCAGCTATTATTGGAAAAGACGAATTAGAAAATGGTATTAATATTGTAGGAGCACATATTGACTCACCTCGACTTGATCTAAAACCAAATCCAGTGTATGAAGACGGCCGGCTTGCCTTATTTAAAACACACTACTATGGAGGAATTAAAAAATATCAATGGACAGCAATTCCCCTTGCTATTCATGGTGTGATTGTAAAAGCAAACGGAGAAAAACAAGAAATTTGTATTGGAGAGGATGAAAAAGATCCAATCTTTACAATTACCGATTTACTGCCACATCTATCTCAAAATCAAAGCACCAAAAAATTATCAGAAGCCATTGAAGGAGAAAGTCTAAATATAGTGATTGGTAGTATTCCAGATGACAAAAATGACTCTGTCAAAGAAAATATTTTAAAACTTCTAAATGAAAAATATGGGATCAAAGAAATTGATTTTTATAGTTCAGAACTTGAAGTTGTACCAGCATTTAAAGCAAGAAGCCTAGGCTTTGACAGAAGTATGGTATCATCATACGGCCAAGATGATAGGGTTTGTGCTTATACACTATTAGAAGCTTTGTTAGAATCTGAAAAATCTACTACAACTAAAATCGCAATTTTTGCTGATAAAGAAGAAATTGGTAGTGTTGGAAATACAGGAATGTGTTCTGAAAACTTTGACTTTTTTATAAATAAAATTTTAAATCTTAAAAATATAAATTGTGCAGGAGCTCTAAATGAAGTATATTGTAACTCTAAAATGCTATCAGCAGATGTAGGAGCTGGAGTAGATCCTAATTATCAAGATGTATCAGAAAAAAATAACGCTTCTTTTATAGGCTATGGTGTAGAGCTAAATAAATATACAGGATCTCGTGGTAAAAGTGGTGCAAGTGATGCTAATGCAGAGTTTGTTGCCTATATTAGAGGGGTATTTGAAAAAAGTAATGTAAAGTATCAAGTCTCAGAACTTGGGAAAGTAGATATTGGTGGTGGAGGGACCATCGCTTATATTCTAGCAAATAAGGGAGTCGACGTTATCGATTGTGGCGTACCAGTCATATCGATGCACTCTCCATATGAAGTAACAAGCAAATATGATATTTACTCTGCCTATGAAGGCTATAGAGCATTCTTTGAAAGCTCAGAAAAAGTAAAATATTAAAATTAAAAGCAGGTAGTAATAATGAAAAGATATAAGGAAAACGAAATAGAAAAATTAGCAAAAATCCTAAAAAATGATGGAGTCATTAGTGTTCCGACAGATACAGTTTATGGAATTTGTGCACGTGTTAATTCCAAGGAAGCATACGATAAATTAGTTAGTATTAAAAATCGCTCTTCTGACAAAATATTTCCTGTTATGTGTTTAGACTATGAACAGATAAAAATGATTGCAACGGTAAATAAAAAGGTGGAAAAGTTAGTGAATGCTTTTATGCCAGGACCAGTAACTTTAGTTTTAAACAAAAAAAGAGAAGCATTTTCATACATTAATAATCGGGGGGGATACCAGCATAATGAACTAGCGGTAAGACTAGCACCTACAGAAGCTTTAAAAGAACTAATAAAAAGAGTAGAAAGTCCAATTTTTATGACAAGTGCAAATCAAAGTGGAGGACCAGTTTGTAAAAACCTTGAAGAAATCGAGACTGTATGTCCAAATCTAGACGGAATGCTAGAAGGAAAGGTCTCTTATGGACAGCCAAGTACTATAATTGATTGTACGAAAGATGAAATAAAGATCCAAAGATTGGGACCTATTTCAATGAAACAAATCTTGGAAGTATTAAAAAAAGACGTCTAAATAATAAAAGTCGTCTCATCTATAAATTGATAATCAGTTTTATATTTCAACTCTCGGACTAAGCGGAATAATGCTTCGTCTTTTTTCTTTGCCTCAATCATAATATCAATATCGCAATCTAAATATTTGATACTTTCTAAAAACTCAATAAAACAATCACTATTAATATAATCGTGGTGACTTCGGAATTCTTTTTTTAGCTTGCTCTTTGGTGAGGAAAAATGCATTTTAGGTGTTATTTTCCAACTATCAATTATTTTTGTATAATCAATTGCACTTTTGTTACAAAGATGATGATGATAGTCAAGACATACTGGAATTTTTAGACAATCACTTAAATATAGAGCATCCTCTATAGTAAACACTTTATCATCATTTTCAACTACAATACAATCCTGAATCTCCTTCGGTAACTTTTTAAAATTATGAATGAAACGTGTTAGAGAATTTTTCTTTCCAAAGGCATTGCTACCAATATGAACAATTAAAACTTTATCTTTAATTTTTAAACATTCTAAAAGATGATAATGATACTTTAAAATCTCCATACTAGCCTGTACTACTTCTTCTTTTACACTATTTAAGACACAATACTCACTTGGATGAAAATCAACTCTTAACTGATAATCCTGAATTAACTTTGCAATACGATCATAGTACCCTTGGTAAGGCGTTATGTAATCAAAAACAACATCATCTTTAGTAGCTAGGGGAATCAAGCTAGAAGATAGTCTATAAAAGTGAATATTATTTTTAATATTATAAATTAAAATTTCCTCTAATGCTAGAAGATTAGAGATAATGATATTGCTTAACTTTTGATCATCTTTTTCTTTGCTATAACTTGTATAAGTATAGTTAGTGGAGGTTGTAATTTTCTCTAATGTCTCACATCTACATGCATAGCCTAATGATATTTTCATAAAATCACCTATTTATAGTATGAACACATAGAAAACAGTTTATTAAAAATAAAAAATGAATAAATTATTTTTCTTCTTAATAGAAGATATTGCAAAGGTATAAATGGTATGATAAAACAAAAATATATAATAGAATATGACTAAAAGAGAATAGTGTTTAGATAAAGTAAAAGAAAAAGTCGTATTTACGACTTTTTTGCTATTTATTTAAGATCTCTGCTTTACATAATGAAACAAACGCAGGATTACTATTGTTATTTCCGACAATAACAACCATACCATATTCACTTCTTAAAACGTCACCTTGTGCAACGGTTTGCCCACCAGCATTAATATCAACAGACGGTGTACCAGCAGGCAAATAAGCACGTGAGGCAGCCTCACAGTTTGCATCACATCCTGTAGGTGCCGGTGTTGGTGCAGGCAAATAAGTAATAGCATCATTGTAAGTACTACTTGTTATAGTAATAGAGGCAATTCGACAAATAGAAACAGCTTCTTCTGGTGTCCCTTGGCTATTTACCAATTGAAAAATACCAGAACTTGGATTATTATTTGGCCCAGGTAAAAGAGAACCAGGGCGTCCACTTACATTATTTCCACTTTCCATTGCAATTATTAAATTGTCGTTTGGGTAAAGGGTAATAATTTGTTGAATGATATTCCTCATTTGGTCTACACAGAAACAAGATGCAGAGTTTGCGTTACTTCCAGCAGGCCCAGTTGCCCCAGTAGGTCCTGTTGGCCCTGTACCTCCAGTTGCTCCGGTAGGTCCCGTTGGCCCTGTACTTCCAGCTGCTCCAGTAGGTCCTGTTGGCCCTGTACTTCCAGCTGCTCCAGTAGGTCCTGTTGGCCCTGTACCTCCAGTTGCTCCGGTAGGTCCCGTTGGTCCGCCTGCGGGCCCAGTAGGTCCAGTAGGTCCCGTTGGTCCAGTGATTCCAATACAACAGTTGACTCTTGGTCTATGACATCTAGAACTCTCAATCATTTTTCTTGCCTCTTCATAGGCTTGTTCATCATATGAATTCATAAAGTTCATCTCCTTTCACAGTATTATATGAGCAAAAGTAAATCCCACTAATTACAAACACATAAAAAAACAAGAAAATTTTATCTTATCATTTTTCTCGTTTTATAATAAAAAACTAATGTATCTTTTTGTGAGGGTTCATACATTACAAATCCTGCCCCTCTAGCTACTTTTTGGCTTGCCAAATTATTATGATCAATCTTAAGTTCAACTTCATCAATAGAATGTGCTTCGTCTAGTAAAATAAGATTACTAACATCGTTTAAAACACTTTTCATATACCCATTTTTTCTCTCAGTACTTAATACTGCATAGGAAAGCTCAACGCTAGATAACAATTTAGTTATGCCGATCTTAGAAATCTCTAAAAAACCAATAGGCCTTTGATGACAATAAATAGCAAACGGAGAATCATATATTTCACTAGACTCTAAATACTGATATTTAGGATCTCGTACTGGGAATTCACTATACCATAGGTAACCATCATCACCAGTAACTAAGGGATCCTTCTCTAAACTATGAATCAACCATAGGTCACTTTCATTATTCGGCTCTATTTTTTTTATACTCAAGTCACAATTTAAATTTAAATGTTTTATGATACACATCTCCCCTCATTCCTTTGCTAGATATTATAAAGGAAATTACAAGTTTGTCAAATTTTCTTCATAATTTGTGATATACTTAAAAAGTATTCATAAAGAAAAGGAAAGTTATATGTTATGTATCGATAAAATAGAAGAAAATATTAAGAAAAACTTATCACTTTTTCGCTATCAGCATACAATGAGAGTCGCTAAAGAAGCAAAAGCACTTGCAAAATATTATCAGCTAGAGGAAGAAAAGGCATACATTGCAGGTCTACTTCACGATATAGCAAAAGAGTTTTCTGAAGAAGAGAATAAGAGACTTATAGAAAAATATAAGTTACCACAAGAATTAAAAAACAAACAGTTTAAAAACATAATACATGCTGATATTGGAGCAGAATTCGCTAGAGAATATTATGATATAGACATAGAAATCTATAAAGCAATTAAATACCATACAATTGGTAATAAGAATATGAGTATGCTTGCAAAAATTATATTCGTTGCAGATAAAATAGCAAGAGAAAATTTAAATATTAAAATGCAAGAAGTAAAGAAAGCAGCTTATGTAAAAATAGAGGAGGCAATACGCCTTATCATTTTATTAGAAGCAGAAAAATTAAACGAAAAAGGTCTCAAATTACACCCAGATACAGTGGCATTATTAAACGAGATAAAAAATAAGTAGTAGGGGGAGGTCAGCTGTGAAAAATAATCAAACAATGATCAAAAAAGAAGAAAATATATTACAAAAAGTATTAGATACTAGTTATTATGTAAAAGAGCACTCTAAGCATATAAAAATAAATGGGGACAAGATAAAAATGGTGATTTCCAAGGAAAAATTTGCTAAAGGTCATCATTGGCTATCCTCTAATCCTTCTGGACTTCTTGATTTGGAGAAAGAAGAGGTCGTAAATTTTTTAATTATTTATGACGCAATGGACTGCTCTTTCTGGGGAGATCCTAAATGGAAGATAAATACAGAAAAAGGGGACTTAGATGGTGCCTTTGCTTTGATGTATTCACTTCTAAAAATCAGAAAGGAAAAAGGCCACTTGGATTTTGAGAGAATTTCTTTAGAAGAGTTTAAAAATGCTTTGAAGGGGAATGTAGAAATCCCCCTATTAGTAGAAAGGTATCAAATAGCATTAGAAGTGAGTCAAATTATAAATTCAAAAATGCAGGGAAACTTTTATCAATATATAAAAGAGATAACAACGGATTCTCTATTATTTCAGACAATTATTCAAAGTTTTCCCTCATTTGAAGATAAGAGAGAGTATCAAGGTAAGACAATCTATTTTTATAAATTAGCACAGCTTGCTACTTCAGATATTCTACATATTAGAAGTATAAAAGAAAATATCGAAGTAGACTGTTCTCATTTAGTAGGGTGTGCCGATTATAAGATACCCCAAATATTAAGATCTCTTGGTATATTAGAATATGATGAAGAACTTTCAAAGTTAGTAGATAAAAAATGTGAAATAGAAGAGAACTCTTCTTATGAGGTGGAAATTAGGGCCAATACACTTGTAGCAATCGATTTGATTCAAAAAGAATTAAAACAAAAGGTAGATTCTATTGTAATCAATGATATCATTTGGTCTTTTGGCCAGGACAAGAAGAGAAAAGTTTTACCATATCATTTAACACGGACACTATCTTACTAGGAGGAGTATGATGAATTTAAAAGATTTAGAGAAAGAATATGATATACTTCAACAAAAATATGGGGCAAAACACTTGC
The DNA here is from genome assembly GCA_910583685.1 of uncultured Bacilli bacterium. GTDB lineage: Bacteria > Bacillota_I > Bacilli_A > RF39 > UBA660 > MGBC119817. Next base: position 1,465 of record CAJTXY010000024.1, on the reverse strand, counting down.
ATTCTATTTATAATGGTGGTTGTTCTAAAAATCCAGATGTTTGTTTTGTTTTTATGAATCCAACAGGTAGAAATGTAGCATCACAAGAAAATTGGAAAGGCCTTAGAGCACCTTGGATTGGAACAAAGAATATCTGGGATTTGTTTTATTCATTAGATTTAATAGAAGCTAATACATATAAAAAAATAAAAGCCATAAAAGGCTCAGAATGGACCGAAGAATTTGCAGAGGAAGTTTATGCTGATGTTAAAAAGCACAAATATTTTATAACGAATCTTGGAAAGTGTACCCAAGTGGATGCTAGAGAACTTCCAGATAGTGTACTTTCAAAATACCTGCATTTATTGGAAAAAGAAATTGCAATGATAAAACCTAAAGTAATCATTTTGTTTGGTAACCAGGTAAGTTCTATTGTATTAGATAAAAAAATATCAGTTTCTAAGGTTAGAAAACAGTGCTTTTTAAAAGAGATAGAAGAAAAGGAATATAAGTGTTATAGTGTTTATTACCCTGTTGGTAATGGAAGATTTAACATCGATAAATCGATTGAAGATATCAAATGGATTATAAAAAACGAACTGCTTGAAGATAAAGTACATTAAGATGTAGTCTATAAAAAGGGAGTATATGGAGGAAAATATGAAAATTATTACAATATGTGGAAGCTTAAAATTTCAAAAAGAAATGATGGAAATTACAGAAAAAATGGAATTAGAAGGAAACTGTATGTTAAGTGTAGTATACCCAACGAAAGAAGATAAAGATGCATATACCGAAGAAGAATTATCAATGTTAGATAAAATGCATAAAGAAAAAATAAAGTTATCAGATGCTGTTTTCATAGTAAATGTAAATGGCTACATAGGTAGTAGCACCAAAAGTGAGATTGAATTTGCTAAATCTTTAGGAAAAGAAGTTATATATTATAATGAAAAAATATAGAATAGAAAATAAAAGATAAAAAATCACAGCATAATAAAACCCTTGATATACAAGGGTTAATAACAATATGGGCAATAGAGTTTTGTTGTTTTTACAATTCTTTATATAAATTGTAATTTAGCAATTTACATTAGATTTAACAAATGTCCCATAACCCCAATAATACTTCCTAAAACAGTAGACATTATTGTCATTGCCACAGGACTTTTTTTATCTTCTTTAGAAACCAAAATAATAACTGGCATTGCCATAAGAAGGGCAATAACTCCACCTCTTAGCCACCATAAATTTTCAAACCAATCGATTCCAAAGATAACAAAAGGAATTATTATGTAGTATACAAATGCTGATATGCAAGAATACTTATCTACCTTCATTTTAATCATTGGCAATACATCTATTACCCCTGCAATCATTCCAATCAATAATGTTAATAAGAAATTCACCTGTTTCACCTCCTTATTATCAACAAACTTGCTAATATAAATCAAGTACTTTTTATGAATTTTTATAACTTTTTTTA